>CAZZBA010000028.1:876-23036 GCA_964652765.1 uncultured Victivallales bacterium
CGGCGGGAAGTTCCCGCTCTGGCTCGCGCCGGAGCAGGTCCGTGTGCTGCCGATTACCGACGACCAGCTGGACTATGCCGATGCACTGGCCGCGCGGTTGCGCGCGCTCGATTTCCGGGTGACGGTCGACCGTCGCTCCGAACGCATCGGCGCCAAGATCCGCGTCGCCCGCAACGACCGGGTCCCTTACATGCTGATCACCGGGGCGGAGGAGCAGGCGGCGGGAACCGCGGCGCTGCGCGGCCGCGACGGGGAGCAGGTTGTCATGACGCCGGATGCGGTTATCGGGCGTCTTCGCGAGGAACTCAAAACACAGGACTAGGGAGGTTGGTTATTCGTTCGTTCATTAGAGTCAATCACAAGATCCGGGTGCCGGAAGTCCGGCTGACCGGTGCGGATGGTGCGCTTATCGGGGTGGTGCAGACACGTGACGCATTGCGGATGGCGCAGGAGCAGGAACTGGACCTTGTTGAGATTTCGCCCAATGCGAAACCGCCAGTCTGCAAGATCATGGATTACGGCAAGTACCGCTACAACCAGGGGCGCAAGGTGCGCGAGCAACGCAAGCACCAGCACCAGACGGTGGTCAAGGAGATCAAGTACCGCCCCGGCGTGGAACAGCACGATTACGAGACCAAACTCAACCATGTACGCGAGTTCCTGGAAAAAGGGAACAAGGTCAAGCTGACCCTGACCTTCCGCGGACGCGAGAATGCGCACCGCGAACTGGGCGAGGCCGTGCTCGAACGGGTGATGAAGGACTGCGCGGATATCGCGGTGGTGGACATGGAACCGAAGCGGATGGGCCGGATGGTGACAGCCATGCTTGGCGTGAAGCCGAACAAAGGTTAAAAAAACACTGGACGCCGCAACGTCTTTACGCTACTGTTCGGGACTTTCCATTGACGGAAGCGTAATGAGATGCCCGCCGGCGGGGGACATCAATCAACAATCAGGGCGGGGTATATATGCCGAAGAAAAAGACAAACAAGGCGGCGGCGAAGCGTGTGCGGGTAACCGCGACAGGCAAGCTGAAGTTCACGAAGCCTGGCGCGGGACATCTGCTGTCCAGCAAGAGCCGCAAGCGCAAGCGCAACCTGCGCAGTGCAGGCGTTTTGAGCAAACCGGAACAGAAACGGATCACGACGTTGATCACGTCCTGAGTCCAGCTTTTATCGAAGAAGGAGAATCATGCCGAGATCAACCAATTCACCAGCTTCACGTACCCGGCGAAGCCGGATCCTGGATAGGGCCAAGGGATTTCGCGGATCGCGCAGCAAGCTGATCCGCATGGCCAGCGAGGCCGTGGACCGCGCCATGGTGATGTCCACGACACACCGCAAGACCAAGAAGCGCGATTATCGCGGGCTTTGGATCGCACGGGTGACCGCCGCCTGCAAGCAGAACGAGATCACGTACAGCCGCCTGATCGAGGGATTGACGAAAGCCAGCGTGGTGCTGAACCGCAAGATGCTTTCGGAGATCGCGATCCATGATCCGGCGGGATTTACCAAGATCGTCTCGCAGGCGAAGGCCGGCCTGGCGTAAAACGCCGGAAACGCGAGCGTGTGAACGGCCATCTCTCGGGATGGCCTTTTTTTTTGCCGGGAGGGGCGCAATGAATCGTGCAGAAATCGAGACGCTGAAAGCGGAAGCCCTGGCGCAGGTCGGGGCGGCAGGGACGGCGGAAGCGCTGGAAGCCGTGCGCATCCACTATCTCGGACGCAAGGGACTGCTGCCGCAGATCATGAAAATCCTCAAGGACGTCCCACCAGAGGAACGGGCCGACTTCGGCCAGGGGGCCAACGCCCTGAAGCTGGAGCTGACAGCCGCGCTGGAGGAACGGCAGGCGGCGCTGGCCGGCAGCCAGGTCGCCACCGCAGGCGCATTCGACACCACCCTGCCGGGACGCTGGATGCCGCGCGGCGGCATCCACCCCGTCTCACAGGTGATCGAGGAGGCCGTCCGCATCTTCGCGACCCTCGGCTTCACCGTGGCCGAAGGCCCGGATGTCGAGAACGGCTACCGCAACTTCGAGGCGCTCAACACCCCCGACTACCATCCCTCGCTCGACGACAAGGATACCTTCTGGCTCGGCGACGGACTGCTGCTGCGCACGCAGACTTCGCCGGTGCAGATCCGCGTCATGGAGCAGAACCCGCCGCCGGTGCGCATCGTGACGCCGGGCCGCTGCTACCGCCGCGACACGACCGATGCCACGCATAGCGCCAACTTCCACCAGATCGAGGGGCTGTATGTGGATCGCCAGGTCTCGCTGGCGGACCTCAAGGGGACGCTTGCGCACTTCGCCCGGCAGATGATGGGCCCCGAGGTGAAGGTCCGCTTCCGTCCGCATTTCTTCCCCTTCACCGAACCCAGCGTTGAGTGCGATTTCACCTGTCACGTCTGCAAGGGCGGTGGCTGTCGCGTCTGCAAGCAGAGCGGCTGGATCGAGATCGCCGGTGCCGGCATGGTCGATCCGCGCGTGTTCCGCAAGGTCGGCTACGACCCCGAGGCGGTCAGCGGCTATGCCTTCGGCATGGGGATCGAGCGGATCGCCATGATCCGCTTCGGCATTCCGGATATCCGGATGCTTTACGATAATGATGTCCGCTTCCTTAAACAATTCTGACGCCTGACGCCGGGCGGCGGGAGAGCATACGCCGATGGACGAGAAGGACAAGCCGCTGTTGATCGTGATCTCCGCCCCCTCAGGCGCAGGCAAGAGCACGCTTTGCGACTGGCTGCTGGCGGCGCATCCCGGGATTGCCTACTCCGTCTCCTGCACCACACGGGCCCCGCGCGGCGGCGAGGTCGACGGTGTCCACTATCACTTCCTGACACCCGACGCTTTCGAGCGGAGGGTGCAAGCCGGCGCATTCCTTGAGCATGCCAAGGTGCATGGCAACCGCTACGGAACACTCATGCTGACCGTGCGCCAAGCCATGCAACAAGGGAAGAGCCTGCTGATGGATATCGACGTGCAGGGGGCCCGGCAGGTGCGTGCGGCCCTGGCGTCGCTGCCGCCAACGGACTTGATGGTTAACGGTTTTGTCGATATATTCGTGCATCCGCCGTCGCTGGAGGAACTGCGCCGGCGGCTGGAAGGCCGCGGCGAGGATGCGGCCGCGGTCATCGAGCAGCGGCTGGCGAACGCGGCTACCGAGCTGGCGGATGCCGGGCTTTACCGCTACCAGCTTGTCAACGATGACCTCGGGCGCGCACAACGCGAGCTGGCGGCCATCATCAGGAAGGAGCAGTGCGCATGAACCTGTTGCTGGGGGTCACCGGATCGATCGCGGCCTACAAGGCGGCCGAACTCGTGCGGCGTTTCCGCATCCGCGACTGGGACGTGAAGGTCGTCATGACCCGCGCGGCCACGAAGTTTGTCGGGGAATGGACGTTCAAGTCGCTCTCGCGCAATCCGGTCTATGTCGAGATGTTCCCGGAGGATGGCGACTGGCGGCCGGATCATATCTCGCTGGGCGAATGGCCGGATGTATTCCTGATCGCCCCCTGCACGGCCAACGTCGTAGCCAAGCTGGCGCACGGGCTGGCGGACGACCTGCTGAGCTGCACCGCGCTGGCGATGCAGGCCCCGGTCGTGATCGCCCCGGCGATGAACGACCGCATGTGGTCGCATCCGGCCACGCAGGCGAACGTCGCATTGCTGAAATCGCGTGGCGTGTTTTTCGTCGATGTCGGCACCGGCGACCTGGCCTGCGGCTACCAGGCGCAGGGCCGCCTCGCGGATCTGGATGAGATTGAGGCGGTGGTTGTGGCGGCAGTGATTTAGCCACATAATGCACAAAAGACACAAAAACTGATGCTTGGATAAACAAAGGAGAACACAATGAGTAAGCGTTTCTTGGCGGGGGTGGTGTTGATCGGTGTGGCGGTGCTGGTGTTGCTGCTCAGTGGCGGTGGCTCGATCAACCTGGATTTGCTGGTAACGGAAGTGAAGCTGCAGCAATCGGTGGCGTTGTTCCTGTACCTCTCTTCCGGCGTGCTCATCGGCTTCCTGCTGCGATGAGGACCATGCGCATGCTGCAGCAGGGGCGTGTGCTGCTGCCGACAGTACTAGTGGCCGACCACGCGACCGAGCGCATGCGCGGACTGCTGGGGCGCGACTCGCTGGCAACTGGCAGCGGCATGTTGCTGCGGCCCTGTGGATCGCTGCACACTCTCGGCATGCGCTTCGCGCTCGACATCGTGTTCTTCGATGCAGCCTGGCGGGTCGTCCGCACCGTCCGCAACCTGCCGCCCTGGCGTTGCAGCCTTGGCGGCTGGCATGCCTGCGCCGCCCTCGAGCTGCAAACCGGCTGGTTCGATCCCGAAACCATGCTCCCGGATATCCCCGTCGAGTTAGAGTGAACGTCTGGAATCGCGAATCGCAGCTTGCCTGGAATACGGGCTTGCTTTGGTTTCGGGGATATGTCATTATTCGCGGCTCATTTGACTGGTAGGCGGGCGGATGCCCGGCCGGCTCTCATTCGCGATTGCGCTGTAGACGGTGTGCTTCGGCCGTGGCGCTGCGGATGTCGGGATCCAGTAACGTGCAGGTGCGGAAGCATTACAGGAGGAAACGGTAGCGATGGCAAGAAACAGTTCGAGGAAAGCAAAAGGCAAGATTGTTCGCCGCCTAGGCGTGAACATCTTCGGTAACCCGAAGTACGAGCGCCTGCTCGAGAAGCGGCCGAATCCACCTGGAATGCATGCGCGTCGCCGCGGGCGGCTTTCGGATTACGGTACGCAGCTCGTCGAGAAGCAGAAGCTGCGTTTCCACTACGGTATCGCCGAGCGACAGTTCCACACGATATTCGCCAAGGCGAAATCGATGGGCGGCATTACCGGCGACACCATGATGATCCTGCTGGAGCGCCGGCTGGACAATGTGGTCTACCGCATGGGCATGGCCGCGACGCGGTCGCAGGCACGCCAGCTTGTCCGTCACGGGCATCTGGCCCTGAACGGTCGCAAGGCGTCCACGCCTTCGCAGCTGGTCAAGGCGGGCGACAAGATCACGGTCAAGGAGCGCAAGTCGAGCCAGACGATGGTGCACGACGCGATCGAGGCGAATCACCGCGAGGTGCCGTCCTGGCTGATGGTCGACGCGAAGGCCAGCGCCGGCATGGTGATCCGGATGCCCGAGCGTTCGGAGATCCCGACCATGGCGAATGAGCAGTTGATCGTCGAGTTCTACTCGAAGTAGGCATTGGCAGACGATTGGTTATATCGACGCCCCGCAGGCAACTGCGGGGCGTTTTTTTTCGGCAGGTGGCTGATGCTCGGCTTTCGGTTAGCCACAAAAGGCACAAAAATCACAAAAGAAATGCACCATTATCAGTTTGTGCCTTTTGTGCTTTTTTGTGGCAATCAAATATTAAAGCAAGTGATCGATTATGGCCGCAATCAAACTTGAAATGCCCGAGATCCTGTCTCCCGCCGGGGAGTGGGCCTCGCTGCATGCCGCCCTGGAGGCGGGGTGCAACGCGGTCTATTTCGGGGTCGAGGGGCTGAATATGCGCACGGGCGCGCGCAATTTCCGCGTTGCCGAACTGCCTGCGATCGTGCGGCGCTGCCACCATCGGGGCTGCCGGGCCTACCTGACGCTGAACACGCTGGTCTTCGATCATGAATTCGAAACGCTGGCCACGGTCCTGCAGGCGGCGGCGGACGCCGGTGTCGATGCGGTGATCGCCTCCGACCTGGCCGTGATCGAGCAGGCGCGCGACCGCGGACTGGAGGTGCATGTCTCCACCCAGATGTCGGTCTCGAACTCGCGCAGCCTGCTGCTGCTATACCGGCAGTTCGGCGTCCGGCGCTTCGTGCCGGCGCGGGAATGCACGCTCGCGGACCTCGCGCGGATGCGCCGCGAACTGGCGGTGGCGGATCCGCTGGCCGCGGCGGCGATCGAGTTCGAGGTCTTCGCGCACGGAGCCATGTGCGTGTCGGTCAGCGGGCGCTGCTTCCTTTCGCAGTTCCAGACCGGCAAGTCGGCCAATCGCGGCGAATGCCAGCAGCCCTGCCGTCGCGAGTACCGGATCGAGGCGACCGACGAGGAGTCGCTTGTGTTCGATCTCGGGGCGGATTACGTCATGAGTCCGCAGGATCTCTGCACCCTGCCTTTCCTGGAGCAATTGATCGAGGCGGGTGTGGCCAGTCTCAAGATCGAGGGGCGCGGGCGCAGCCCGGAGTATGTCGGGATCGTCACGCGCGCCTATCGCGAGGTGGTCGACTGCTACCTTGCCTGCCGGCACGAGGATGGTTTCGCCGCGCGGTTCGCCTGCCTGAAGGAGACGCATCTGGAACGGATGCAGCGCGTCTACAACCGTGGCTTCTCGAACGGCTTCTACATGGGCAGGCCGCTGGATGACTGGACACGCGACAACGGCAGCCTGGCCACGCGGCGCAAGGAATACGCCGGGCTGGTGGTCAATTACTATAACCAGACCGGCGCGGCGGAAGTGCAGATCCATGGCTGCGATGTCCATTGCGGCGACACGGTCTACTTCATTGGCGACACGACCGGCGCGGTGGAGCAGAAGGTCGAATCCATGCAGGTGGAGCATGAGCCGGTGACCGTGGCCCGCAAGGGCATGCACGTGGCGATCCGCACGGATGTCAAGGTGCGCCGCCAGGACAAATTGTACGTGGTGGTGGGGCCTTCTTCGCCAAGCGGCGGCAGGCAAGGGTGAACAGGACGAGCGGGAGTGCGCCGCCGAGCAGGAACAGCCGCAGGGGGGCGGGAGGTGGCGAAAGCGGCGTTGCGGCAGTGAAGGCGAGGTTGGCATAGACCGCCAGTGCGCAAAGCCAGGCAACCGTCAGGTTCGGCATCAGCCGCGAGGCGTGCAGGAGCTTCAGGCCGGGCGTGCGTCGGCGGCTGAACGGCCAGAGCAGGTTGCTGCCCATGAAGCCGAACTGGTCGAGCAGGATGTGCGTCGCATAAGCAACTCCCACGATCACGCCCGCCAGCGGATTCCACAAGGCGGCAGACGCAAGGGCGAGGATAACCCCGAGAGCGGCGCTGTGGCTGCCTTGGCGCTTCCAGGGCGCGAATTGCGCCGTCACGCCGCCGTCCCCGTCATCAGGGGCGATCTGGAAATGCGGCCCATCACCGGTGTCCACGTCGATGGCGGCAGTGAAATCCAGCCGCAATCGCGACGTGAACGCGGCGCTGGCCGTGCAGGGCGCATCGGGAGCGCTGGCAGCGGGTATGGGGCGACCGGCGCGATTGACGATGTCGGTCAGGGTGACCGTGACCTGCCGCGATCCCGGATCCAGGTGCAGCCGGTAGCGCTGCCATCGGTCGCGGCCCAGCCGGATGGTATGCAGGCGCAGCCGGAAGGGGCGGCGGCGGCGGGCGGTGGTGTCGATGGCCTCGGCAACGGTATCGGCAAGGATCTGTGGATCAGGTACCAGCGGATCGGCCGCCACCTCCGCATCGTGGGGATAGAAATAGCGCAGCAGCCGGGAGTCGAGCACATCCGGCAGCAGGGCCGTGATGCCACCCAGCAGGAAGTAAAGCGGGTTGCCTCCGGCGGTGGCGGTCACCGCCGGCGGGAAACAGCTCGCCACCGCCAGGCCGCTCATGAAATGCGCGATCGCTTTCACGGGGTATCCCCTGGATGGGGGCTTCTGGTGCAATTCAACTGCCCGGGCTTGATGCCGAAAGCCTTCCACTGTATCGCGTTTAGCCATTCTTTAGTGTCGGTATCCGGCCCGTGGCCTAGGTTGTCATAGACCCCGAGCTTGATACTCACCGCTCGCATCCATTCCTCGGAGCCGATAGTCGGTCCATGACCACCTGCATCACGGACGTCGGCGCGGCGGTCAATCTGATGGAGCCACTCTTTGGTTCCGACATCTGCCATCTTCTCCAGTTTCGTGAGCGGCCGTTCCGGTGCTGAGCCGCCGTTGCTCGTGACATAGTCGTGTTTCCATGAAAGCAAGACAATGTCCCCTTTCTTCAGAGAGTTCACAGCAGCATGGATGTCGGCAGGCACCTTGGGATGCTTCATGTTGTCTTCAACGAGGAAAGCGAACTCCTCGCATTTCGGGTCGCCGTACTCCCCGAGCTTTTCGTACGCTACGTAGTTGACGATCCTGAAGGTCGCGAGTGCCCCCGATTCGCCGCACTTGTCAGGACAGTTCGATGTCAGCCCCATGCACCTGTGGTAGTTCGCGCCTCGAAACTCCGCCACAGTCTCGTACCGAGCCAGTGTCTCCGTCTTTCTCTCGGCGATATCGCCTCCATTCACACACGCAGAAAGAGCGAACACCATGGCTACCTGCCCTGATAGTTGACGTATTCCGATTCTCATATTATTTTTCCTGCCTGATGCCGTTGATTTGAACGTCAGCGCTGAGGATCGGCGAGCTTGCGAGCCGTATCCTCCGGCGCTTCGCCACGTTCATCAGAAGAGGTCACTGTGGGTGCCGGTTCGTTCGAGCCGCAGTTCGTCATCGGATATTCTGTATATCAAGATCCAGTCGGGCTCGATGTGACAGTCGCGCCTGCCTTTCCAACAACCTTTCAGGGGGTGGTCCAGGTTTTTCGGAGGCAAGGGTCCCCCACCGAGGAGAATATTCACAACCGCAATGAGCTTCTTCTGGTCCTTGCCTTGCCTGACTTGGCGCTTGATGTCCTTCTTGAACTGCGTGGTCTGAGAAAGCTTCATTCGTTCCAACTCGCAACCATCTTGTCCAGAGAATCAAAGGTCTCGATTTCCTCGCCACGGTCACTTTTATCCAACGTACTCGCGGTCAGTTTGTTTGGCACTCGCAATTCCAGGGGGAACTCCCTCCGAAGGGCGATCTGTCGATAAAGCAGGCGGACAGCATCCGTGGGGGTCATGCCGATCTTGTGCAGCACCCGTTCAGACGCGTGCTTGGTTTCCGAGTCTATTCTTGCATGTACTGTTGCTGTATTATTCATGATAAGACTGTAGCACATCTGCATGATGCGTCAAGCTTGATCTTTTGGCAACAGTACTTATGTCTAGTACGGGGAACGTGATGCTACCAGCCTGCATCATCCGGGCAGATGTTGCTGTACTTGATGCTCCGGCGCGGTTCCGCCATCATGCTTTCCACCGTGTCCCGCCAGCGCTGGTAATGCGCGGTCTCCTTGTGCCGGAGTGTATCCGCCTCGGTACGGTAAACCTCGATCAGGACAAACCGCGAAGGGTCGTCCCGCTGCTGGACCAGATCGAAGCGGGCAATGCCAGGCTCCCGGAGACTGCAATGGGCATTCTCGACCGACGCTTTCACAAAAGCCTCAATCGCATCGGGTTTCACATGAACAGAAACATGCACGATAAACATAATCCCTCCCTCTGTTAATCCAGCGTCCCCACATAGACCGTTGGACGGTACGTGCAGGGGGCAACGGCTCCGGAAATGACATATACCTTTCCATCGACCACCACCCCGGGGGCCTCGCCCTTCACCTCCGGAAGATCATTCACGGAAACCCAGCCCTGGTCGGGCTTCAGGGAATCATACATGTAGACCGTCTTGATACCAGTCTGGCTGGCGTTGAATCCGCCCACTGCATAGATGCGCTTGCCCACCGTTACCGGAGCGACCACATAACGTGGCTCCGGCAGAGTGCCCGCGATGCCCCATCCCTGTTCAGGAGCCTTGGTATCGAAGACATAAACCGCGGAGATAAAACCAGAACCGGTATGCCCGCCAATCACATAGATCTTCCCGTCCAGCACGGTTGCCGAAAGGGAACTCAGGGCCACCGGCATGGAGTTGATCAACCGCCACCCCTTTTCAGGCTGTTGCGTATCGTACTCGTACAAGGCGGACTCAGAACCCTTTGCGCTCAAACCGCCCATCACGTAGATCTTTTCATTCACCGCCACTGCCGCATGCCGGAGCAACCCCACCGGCAGGGAACTCACTTGCTCCCAACCCCGATCCGGCTGGTTCGGATCCAAGGCAAATACGGCCGCCGGATCATTCTCGGTCCCCTGCCCGCCGATCGAGTAAATCTTCCCGCCAGCCGTCACCGCCGCCAGGCAGGCGCGCCCCATCGGCATATTGCTTAAACCCATCCAGCCCTGGCCAGGCTTTTCCGGATCAAACATGAACACATGGGAATTCCAAGACCCATTATACCCGCCCATCGCATAAATCTTCCCATCCGCTACCGTTGCTGCGAGCATTCCGCATGCCCTGGGGAACGGGGTTCCGGCATTCCACTGCACTCCGGCGTGGGGAGAGGACGCGTCCGCCGCCACCGGCTCATTGGCAAGCGCCCGCGCCGGAGCGACCACCACCGAAGCTTCGTCCTGCCGCCCCGTGCTCCCGGCGGCGGCGCGTCCATTGGCAATCACCCTGACGCGCCGTACCAGTTCATTCTCCGGGCTCAACCGGTCACCGAGCATCCGGGCAAACTGCAGCGCCTCTACCGTATCGGGTCCGATATCCCGCTCCATGACCACGGGAATCAGCGCCAAGCCATAAATCGTCGTCGCCCCGGAGACCCGCCTCAGCACGATCCGGGTCGCCGACGGGTATTTCCACAATGGCACGACGAAGGTATCCGTGCGTGACTCCAGGGCCGCCGCCGCGATATTGCCGAACAAGTCCAGCGCCACAACCTGGTCCTGTGCGTCCCAGAGCTGGATCACCATATCCGACGGCACCTGTCGATCGCTCACCACGCTCACCGCCAGGTTCTCGTCCAGGACCGACCGATCCAGCTCAACCCACAATTTCCCCATGCCCGCAGGCGCCGACTCGGCCACGTGCCAGGCGGAGGTGCCGCCGCCCACCTCTCCGCCCTCGTAGCCTACCCGGGCGATCCACTCCGGCAACGCCACGGAGGAGGGCACCGCGAACAAGTCCGGTTCAAAAAGAAGAATCGCCGACGCGACGGGCTCCGGCTCCTCCACGACCTCGTCGCCATGCGCGGAGAAGGCCAGTCCGATTGTGCAAAATACAGCACCAAATAAAAGAAGCGTGCGTTTCATGCTGTATCCTCCATATTATTCATCCGAAGCCCTCTAAACATACCACGCGCCCCATGGACTGCAAGCAAACTCCCCCCTGAACTTTTCGGGGGCAAGCAAAAAGCTTGTAAGGTCTATCGCCCGCGTTATAGAATCACCGGGCTTCTGGCATTGCATAACCTTTTTGTGAAAACAGGCTTGTTGACGGGATTACGGGGTGGATGATGAAAGAGATCGGAATAGGGCTGCTGGGGTTCGGGACGGTTGGCGCGGGCGTGGTCGAGGGCCTGCAGCGCAATGGCGACCTGCTGGCGAAACGGCTGGGGGTGCGCCTGGTACTGCGGCGGATCGCCGACCTGGATATAACCAGCGACCGCGGGGTGACCGTTGACGCCTCGCTACTGACAACCGACGCCGAGGCGCTGATCGCGTCGCCGGAGGTGGACGTAGTGATCGAGCTGATCGGCGGCACGGGGGTCGCCCGCAAGCTGGTGATGCAGGCGCTGGCCATCGGCAAACCGGTGGTGACCGCCAACAAGAAGCTGCTGGCCGAATATGGCGCGGAACTCTATGCGCTGGCGGCAGCCAACGGGGCGGACCTGTATTTCGGCGCCAGCGTCGGCGGCGGCATCCCCATCATCCGGGCGCTGCGCGAAGGGCTCTGCGCGAATGCGATCATCGGCATCCAGGGTATCCTGAACGGGACCTGCAACTACATCCTCACGCAGATGGAGAGCCAAGGGCTGGCCTTCGACGTCGCCCTGCGCGAGGCGCAGCGGCTCGGCTTCGCCGAGGCCGACCCCGGCCTGGATATCGACGGGCACGACACGGCCCACAAGGCCGTGATCCTCGCCTCCCTCGCCTATGGCGCCCCGGTGGATCTGAAGACGGTGCATGTCGAGGGTATCCGCGGCATCGAGAAGGCGGACATCGACTACGCGGCCGGGTTCGGCTACCGCATCAAGCTGCTGGCGGTGATCCGGCGCGATGGCGATGCCGTGGAGGTGCGGGTGCATCCGACACTGGTGCCGACCGGCAATGTGCTCGCCTCGGTCAGCGGGGTCTTCAACGCGGTCATGGTCGAGTCCGACCTGGCCGACCACACGCTCTACTACGGGCGCGGGGCGGGACGGCTGCCGACCGCCAGCACGGTGCTGGGAGACGTCGCCGATGTGGCCCGCAACCTGGCCAAGGACACCTCGCTGCGGGTGCCTGCGCTGCCGCCGACGGGGGAAAAGCTGTCCGTCAAGCCCATGGCCGATGTGCGCTCGCGCTACTACCTGCGGCTCTGCATGCTGGACCAGCCAGGCGTTTTCGCCCAGGTGACCGGCGTGCTGGGCGCGCGCGGCATCAGCATCGAGTCGGTCCTGCAGAAGGGCACGACCGCCGATGGGCTGTCGCCGGTGGTGATCATGACCCACGAGGCGCGCGAGGCGGACATGGATGGCGCCGTGGCCGAGATCAATATGCTGCGGTCCATCCGGGGTGCCGCGGTTCGCTTGCGTGTGGCGGAAGGTACTGTCAGAAATTGAATGGGCAGAAGTATGAAAAGGGGAAAATAGAGGGAAATGATGGGGTGTGAAGCATGAAAGTATGTAAGTTCGGTGGCAGCTCGGTGGCTGATGCAAGGCAGATCGGCAAAGTGTGCGACATCGTGGTGGCGGATCCTGAGCGCCGGGTGGTGGTGGTTTCCGCACCGGGCAAACGCACGAAGACGGATATCAAGGTGACCGACCTGCTGATCGCCTGCGCCGAGGCGCGGCTCAACGGCGGAGCGGTCGAGGAGCTGCTGGCCAAGGTGATTGACCGGTTTGCCACGATCTGCAGGGACCTCGGGCTCGAGGCTGGTGTGATCGCTGATATCGAGCAGGCGTTGCGGCGCACGGTTGGCGGGCCGGCCGACCACGCGGGACGCTATCTCGACGCGGTCAAGGCCGCTGGCGAGGACAATTGTGCACGGCTGATGGCGGGCGAGCTGCGCCGCCGCGGCCATGCGGCCGAGTATCTAAACCCCGGCGTTGCAGGCCTGCTGCTTAGCGATGAGTACGGGCACGCCCGGCTGCTGCCGCAAGCGTACGAGAAGCTGGAAGCCTCGCTGGCCAAGGTCGATGGAATCGTGGTGTTCCCCGGCTTCTTCGGCTACACCCTGGGTGGCGAGATCGTCACATTCTCGCGCGGCGGTTCGGATGTGACCGGCTCGATCCTGGCGGCGGCGGCCAAGGCGGACGTCTACGAGAACTTCACGGATGTGGATTCGGTCTTCGTGGCCGACCCGCGCGTGATCGATAATCCCAAGGGGGTCACCGAGATCACCTACCGGGAGATGCGCGAGCTTTCGTATGCGGGGTTCGGCGTGCTGCACGACGAGGCGATCATCCCGGCCGTGCGGGCGGGGATCCCGATCTGCATCAAGAACACCAATTCGCCAGCGGCACCGGGAACCCTGATCGTCCCCGAGCACCGCCAGGTAGGCAGCCGGGTGGTGGGGATTGCCGCCAGCGCCGGCTTCTGCACGGTCTATGTGAGCAAGTACCTGATGAACCGCGAGATCGGGTTCGGGCGCCGCCTGCTGCAGATATTCGAGGACGAGGGCGTCTCCTACGAGCACACACCCTCGGGTATCGACAACATGTCGGTCATCCTGCGCGAGGACGGGTTCACACAAAAGACCGAGCAGGCCATCTGCAAGCGCATCCTCGCCGAACTCGAGGCCGATGACGTGGCAGTCGAACACGGCCTGGCGCTCCTGATGATCGTCGGCGAGGGGATGCGCTATGCCGTGGGTATGTCGGCCCGTGTGACCAAGGCGCTGGCGGACGCGAATGTGAACATCGAGATGATGAACCAGGGGTCGTCCGAGATCAGCATGATGTTCGGCGTCAAGGCCGACGAGGCCCATCGGGCGCTGAAATCACTCTACCGTGTGTTATTCGAGCAGGAGGGATGATGAAAAAGCGGAAAGTGGCGATCTATGACACCACGCTGCGCGATGGCTCACAGGCCGAGGGTGTCTCGTTCTCCTCGGTTGGCAAGCTGCTGCTAGCCCGCCGGCTGGATGCCTTCGGCGTGGATTACATCGAGGGGGGGTTCCCAGGGTCGAATCCCAAGGACATGGCGTTCTTCGAGGCCGTCCGCAAGGAGGAATTCCAGCACGCGAGGATCGCGGCCTTCGGCAGCACGCGGCGCGTGAAGACCAACGTGAAGGCCGATCCGATCGTGCTGGGGCTGATCGCGGCGCAGACGCCCGTGGTGACGATCTATGGCAAGAGCTGGAAGCTGCATGTCCGCGATGTGCTGCGCACCACGCCGGAGGAGAACCTGGCGATGGTGTCCGACACCATCGCCTTCCTCAAGGACAACGGCAAGGAAGTCATCTTCGATGCCGAGCATTTCTTCGACGGCTACAAGCACGATCCGGACTATGCGATGCAGGTGCTGGCCGCGGCGGAGGCTGCCGGGGCGGATGTGCTGGTGCTGTGCGACACGAACGGCGGCTGCCTGCCCGGCGAGATTTTCACCATCACCAGTAACGTGGCGTCCGTCGCCAAGGCGGCAGTCGGTATCCACCCGCACAACGATATCGGCTGCGGGGTGGCCAACGCGCTGGAGGCGGTGCGCGCCGGGGCCGTTCAGGTACAGGGTACGATGAACGGCTACGGCGAGCGCTGCGGCAATGCCAACCTGATCAGCATCATGCCCGGCCTGCAGCTCAAGATGGGCATTGACTGCATCCCGGCCCGCCAGATGAAGCGCCTGCGCGACCTGTCGCTGTTCGTGGACGACCTGATCAACCTGCGCAGCGATACGCGGGCACCGTACGTCGGGCAGAGCGCCTTCGGCCACAAGGGCGGCGCGCATGTCAATGCCGTGCAGAAGAATCCCGAGACCTTCGAGCATATCCATCCGGAGACGGTCGGCAACGAGCGGCACATCCTGGTGTCGGAGCTTTCCGGCGGCAGCAGCATCCTGCTCAAGGCGCAGGAGGTCTGCGGCGAGTCCGCCTCGAAGGAGGAGACGGCCGAGATCGTGAAGGAACTCAAGGCGCTGGAGCACAAGGGCTACGCCTTTGAATCCGCCGATGCCTCGTTCCGGATACTGGTGCAGAAGGTGCTCAAGCGTCACAAGCCGTTCTTCGAGCTGGACGGGTTCCGCGTGATCGTCGAAAAAGGCGGCAAGGACGAGCCCTGCGTCTCGGAGGCGACCGTCAAGCTGCGCGTCAAGGGACAGGTCGAGCACACGGTGGCGGAGGGCGACGGCCCGGTCAACGCGCTGGACCAGGCTCTGCGCAAGGCGCTGCGGCCTCTTTATCCCGAGATAGCCGACGTGCAGCTGGTCGACTTCCGGGTACGGATCCTCGACCCGCAGGAGGCGACCGCCGCCACGACGCGCGTGCAGATCGAATCCGGCGACGGCAAGTCCACCTGGGGCACGGTCGGCGTCTCTGAGAACATTATCGAGGCCTCCTGGGAAGCGCTGGTCGACAGCGTGGAGTACAAGCTCTTCACCGAAGAGGCCCGCAAGGTCAAAAAGACAAGCAAACGCAAGACTTGAGTCGCACTGGCGGCTGAAACCGCTCTGCAAACAAAAAGAAGGAACATTACGGGGAATGGCAATCGGATCAAATCGCAATGGATGACCCCAAAGGCACTCCTCGCGGCATTCCTTTACCCCAGCCCCTGAAACGCCCGAATCTGGAAGTGAACGTCCACCGGTGTCCAGAAGGTGAGCAGAACCCGCACGTGATCCGGCGCGGATTCTGCATCGCGCATGGGCCACATAAAATGGGGTTCCGGCACGGGGGCTGACGCTCCGCGTTCGATGCGGATGACGTCGCTGCCGTAACGCATCTGGCCGAAGCCCCGTTTCAAGAAGATCGGCTGGCCGGCCACCGGCAGCGTGCGGGTGTCGTCGGTCTCCCAGACGCCGCCGGGTGGGAAATCGAAGGCCATCTGCACGGCCACTTTATCCACGCTCTGCACGTTGCGGTAGTGAAAATCAAGCCCGCCCCCGGCTTCGCTGATCGCCAGTGTGCTGTGGGCCGCGGGCAGTTTGTAGAGTTCCCGCCGGGCAAAGGAGGCGTTCCACTCCTCCGGAGACACGGGGCACCCCAGGGGCTGCTCGTAGCCGGGCCGCCGTGGGTGGCGTAATCCCCTGGAGGTCAGCAAACCGCTCCCGTTTGCGACTGTCAATTCGTCGCCGTAAAAGTGGCCGGAGGTTCTGCCGAAATAGGTCTGGCTGATCTTCAGGCTGGTCAGTTCGGCTTGGCCGTGGACGAGGCTGAGCAGCCGGGTGGCGTCCTGGAAGATGGATGCACTCAGCCGTTGGCGGCGGATGCGCCAGATGCCGTTGCGGTGGAAGTGGCGGCTGTAGCTGGTGGGCAGGGCGTCGGCTGCGGTTTGGGGCGGCGGCGGGTCACCGCATTTGAGCAGCGCGTAGACCGTCCAGGCCAGATTCTCGCCTGCGGCGCTGGCGTCCCACAACCAGTGGGCGGCGGCTACGGATCTCGCCGTGGGCGCGAAGTGATTGTGCAGCAGATAGCAGTGAACCAGGCCGGCGGCGACGGCGCGGGTCCCGTAGTCCTGGCGGCGGGAGAGACCGGTTTCGGCTGTGCCGTCGGCGTGGAGCAGGTGCAGGCAGAAGTCCAGATTGAGCGCCACCGCTTCCAGTGCGACGGCAGCAAGCGCGGCGGGGGAGTCCCGGTTTTCGTGGATAAAGAGCAGGGAGCGGTCGTTCACCGCATCGTAGACGCCCACACTGCGCTCGATGAACGCGCCTTCGCTATCGATGTCGTAGCCCTCGGCCAGATAACGTTCCATTACCTCTGCCACGTCCAGATCGGGAAAGAGCGTCTTGGCCTGGGCCAGGGCAGCACAGATGACCCAGCGGTGGTTGGGTGTGTGGAAGCCGCCGATTTTCATGCCGTCCACCGCACGGCGGATGAAACGTTCGAGTTTCGCCAGCACCGGCTGCCAACTTGTACCCGTTCGTCCATCGCGCCGGGTCAACTCGAGTATCGTGCAAAGCTGCTGGACCGTGAACCCGGTGTCCGGGGCGGAGTCGATGTTGACCGCCGGCAGGTCGATGTTGCCGCTGGGGCGCTGGGCGCTGAGCAGATAGGCGGCTGCTGCGTCCATCCGTGCCAGCAGGTCGGCGTCGTCTGTTGCGCTTGCCAGCAGGAGATAGGCGGCCTTGGTGACGAAGTCACTGGTGCTTTTGTTGTCGGCACAGCCGCAGCCGGGGTTGATGATCGCACCGGCATCGGGATGGGCCGGGTCGAGAATCTGCCAATGGCGCTGCTCGTCCACATGGGCGGACAGGAAGGGCAGTACGGCAGACAGGCGTAATGGATGCGTATTCACGGTTTTCCCCCGAAGTTACCAACTCGTTTTCAAACGGCCCCTCGTGTGGCCGGTTTAGTAGGCATTTTTGGCATTCTGCCACTTCTCTGCGAACCAGTGCTCGAATTGTGTCTCGACAAGGCTTGGATTCTCGTGTGCGCAAATGAAGCCATTCTGCAGTGCCAAGCTATGTGGAACATCGACTTCCTCGAAGCGGATATCCATGGACCAGCGGACCCTGTCGGTAAAGTTCGGCAACGCCGCATGGGGCATGAGTTGATTGAAGCAAAGCAGATCGCCGCGGCGCATGCAGATCGGGCGACCCTGCAATTTGGCCCGGTCGGCAGGGGATAACCCCACAAACTGGGTTTCCGGGTCGTCGTAGTTATCGAAAAGCGAGTCGCGGTGGTGTCCGGGGGCAACCTGCAGGCAGGAGTTGTTCTCGTCGACATCCACGAGCGGTATCCACATGGTGATGATGTTCGAGCTGGCGCAGTCACGGAAGTACTGGGCATCCTGATGCCAGGGCGTGTTGGTGAAGTGCTGCTGTTGCAATTTCGGGCGCGCGTTGAAAATGCCGTGCGCGGCAATATTCGGCGATCCGATCAGGTCGCGGGCAAGTCCGACAAAAGCCGGGTACCGCATGAAATCAAACACTTCCGGGCTGACGATACTTTTTCGCGGGCTGCGCTGATACGGTGGTTTGCCGGCGGCGAACCAAGCGACATTCAAGCGCTGATCGAAAGGCAGATTCTCGTGGAGGTCATCCAGCTTGCCTTGCGCTTTCCACCCCGCAATCGCGGCATCCGCCCATCGGCGCAGAGGCTGTTCGACACGCGCGAGAATATCCTCTGAAACAATCCCTACGATGTGGAGATAGCCTTCATCCTGGTAACGTTCCCATTGCTCCGGTGTAATCTGCTCGAACGGTCCTGAGTTTTCGTTTGCTATGTTGTTCACCTGTTATTTTTGCTTGATTAATCCTGTCATATCCGGGAGATCGGCTTAAATGTGCGAACAACAATATACACAATAAGCAGAATGTCAACGCAGAACTCTTTCTTTACCGAGAGGAAATGGACATTGTATTATGAATTGCCTTCGCCACTAACTACCATTAACAACAGTCCCCACTGAAGGACTTAGATGAGTATCAACCGGTCGCAGCGTACGCGCTAAAGCGCACCGCTGAACCAAAGCGTTCGGTCAAGAAAGGTCAGCGTATGAACAGTAGAGAACGTATTCGAGCGATCATTGCGGGTGAGCCCACGGACCACTGCGGTTTGTGGCTTGGCAATCCCCGCGGGGACAGTTGGCCAGCCCTGCACGGCTATTTTGGAACCAAGACCAAGGAGGAGTTGCGACGGAAACTCGGGGATGATCTGCGCTGGATATGTCCGCAGTTTTTCCCGGATGTCTATCGGGACCCTCAAGGCCGCGGCATGTTTGACGCCGGGTTGAACAAGAAGCAGCATGGGCAGGCCGGTCCGCTGGCCGACTGCGAAGACGTGCGCGAAGTCGAGGAGTTCCCATGGCCCGATCCAAACCATCTCAATTTCGATGCGTGTCTTGCGGCGTTGCGTGATACTGGAGACGTCTATCGCGCAAGCGGTTTCTGGACCTGCTTCTATCACAACATCATGGACCTCTTCGGAATGGAGGCGTACATGGTGAAGATGTACACGCACCCGGAGGTGGTCCAGGCCGTTACGGACCGGGTCTGCGGGTTCTACCTCGAAGCCAACGAACGCTTCTTTGCCGCAGCGGGAAATGAGGTTGACGGCTTCTTCTTCGGCAACGACTTCGGAACTCAACTCGACCTGATCTGCGGCCCTGCGCAGTTTGACCAGTTCATCATGCCTTGGTTTGTGCGTTTCACCGAACAGGCGCATGCTCACGGCTATCAGGCGCTTCTGCACTCCTGCGGCGCGATCCACAAGGTGATCGACCGTCTGATATCCGCAGGCGTGGACTGCCTGCATCCGCTGCAGGCCCTAGCCGCCAATATGGATGCAGGGACCCTCGCACGGGATTTCAAGGGCCGCATCGCGTTCATGGGAGGAATCGACACCCAGCACCTGTTGGTTCATGGGACGCCGCAGGAAGTCAAAGCGGAGGTACACCGAGTCAGAAGACTGTTGGGGCCGCGCCTGATTGTGAGCCCCAGTCATGAAGCCTTGCTGCCGAATGTGCCGCCTGCGAATCTGGAAGCCATGGCGGCGGCGGCTCTCGAAACATGAAATGAGCGGGGCCTGCCATATGGGGGGGCGAGCGTCCTCGCGAGCCGTACAGAGCATAAGCATCGTCATCCGCAATCGCCGCCGCCATCGTTGGCCGAGGTCTACGGTCTTCAGTCTTCTATTATTGCGGATGCGCGACCAGCGTCAGCACGGCGGTGCGGTTGCGCTTGCGGTCCGCCTCGCTCTCGTTGGAGAACGGCGGTGCCGAATCCCCGGCCGATGAGGTGCGCATGGAGCTTGCCGGCACCTTGCCGGTTTGTTCAAGGAAGGTCTTGACGGCCTCCGCGCGCGCCATGCCCAGGGCGAAGTTGTCGACATAGCGCGAGCCGGCGGAGGCCATCGGGGTGGCATCGGTATGCCCCTCGATGATGAGCTGCTGCCCGTTGAGCTTGCCGTTGAGCTGCTCGGCCACCGATTGCAGCGCCGTCTCCGCCTCCGGCGTGAGACGCGCGGAGACCGAGAACAGTCCCTCGTTGAACACGATGCGCAGGGTCTCGGCGGACGGCTGGATGCGGGCGGACGGCAACGACAACGCTGGCCACTGGATGGCTAGTGCGGCTCCCTCTTCCGCCGGTTCGGCGGACGCTTCGGGCAGCGTCCTGGCCTCGGGCTGGAGATCCAGCGGTCCGGCGGTTTCCAGCGAGAATTCGCGTTCCTCGGTTATCGCGGCTGCCGTCACGGTCCCTGTCGCTGCGTTCGACGGCGGCGGCGTGGCGTCATCCGCCGGCCCCGCACAACCCTTCTGGATGATGGCGACGGATACCGCGCTGAGCAAGGCCCCCGCCAGGAACAGCAGGATGGCGGGAAGCGGGCCGCGGCGCGGCGCGGCGACCGGTTCCGGAAGCGGGTGCCGCGCCTGACGCCGTTCGTGTTCAAGCTGCTGTTCAAGGTGCCTGATCGTCGCCTTGAGCGGTTCGGTCTGGTTATCGGCGGCAGCGGCGACCGGTACTGATTTCAGGCGGCGCGCCACGTCACCGTCGCGCATCAGGAACTGAACCGTCCCGGCCAGCAGTTCGGTCTTGGTATCGGCGCGGTCGCGCAGGTCGGCAAGCTCGCTCTTGAAACGCTGTTCATTTGCCAGATGCGCCGCCTGCAGTGTATCGATTTTCTCGAACTGGTTCTGGTTCTCGAGCTGCATGCGTTCGTAATGGTCCTTCACCTGCCCGATCTGCGCCTTGAGATCCTCCACTTCAGCTTCCGCCGCGGCTGTGCGGTCCTGCTGCTCCAGAAGCTGCTGCTCACCGTTCTGGCGGGCCTTGGAAGCTGCCGCCAGTTCGTCCTTGAGCCGCTGACTCTCGTCCTGGAGCACCGTGTGCGCCTTGCGTAGCGCCTGCATGGCCTGGCGCGTCTCGACCAACTGCTGGCGGGCCTCGGTGGCACTGCGCTGCAATGGCTCCAGCCGCTTGGAGAGCGGACGCTCATCATCTTGCCCATCAGCGGCTTGCGGATCCTCGGGAACAGCGGTGCCCCCGATCTCAACGGGTTCATCCGCTGGCCATCCCTCGTCCGGGAACACCTCGTCCGGCGGGGCGTCCGAAGTGCTTGCAAACCCTCCGATTGGCTCGCGAGGACGCTCGCCCTCCATCAAAGGAAGAGACTTTCTTTGTTCATCTGGGGGGTGAGCGTCCTCGCGAGCCGGGGCCCGTTCGGCAGAACCGGCGGGGGCAACCTTTGGTGCACGGGCCTGGGGTATCGGATTGGGGTTCCAGTCGGGGAAAAGGTCATCCGCGACGGGGCGGGGAGTGGCTGGACGGAGTTCGCCGGTGTGGCGATTCTCCAGCATAGCGTCGGCGGGAATAATGCCGTTTTCAATCAGGCCGGGCACGATATTCAGGTGGAAAGGTCCGTGGCGGGAACCATCCTCCAGCCGGGCGATCCAATCCATTTCAAGGACATCAACCGACGCGGCATCCACCCAGGTCTTGCGATCCTGCGAGATGGCGCTATCCGGCTCGATGCGGCCTTCCTGACACCAGGTCTTCAGCGTGGCGGTATCGACCGGACCGTAGATGGTTCCGTCATCGCCCTGCAGGAACCAGGCATCATTCTTTGTGTTGGTCTTTGCTTTACGCATAGCGCCTCCCATTCAAGCACGGTCACGGACGATTATCAACCGCATTCGCACCAGCACAGGGCTGATTCTTTTGGATGCGCTACCACCAACAATTCGGCGACGACTACGGATTGCCTTCAATCGTCCCCCGTAGTCGTCGCCGTAGTTGTTTTCCGGAAGCACCATGTGAGATCGAAGCGCTATCCACAGTGCGACAGCATCTTGCGTCAGTACATGAACCAGTCCTGGCACCAGCAAGATCCCACCGGGCTCGCCCCGGTGTTGAATGAAGTTAAGAAAAAAATACTACCATGCGGATATTTTTTCTGGTAATATACGGGCGTGAAGTCAGGGATACCCTTAGATCGGGAGAAGGTTTTCCCCGATACACTTGCGGTTTTTCTGTGCGCTTGAGCGGTTGGTGTAATGCGAAACTGGAGATGAAGTCATGAGAAAGACACGTGCATGGCAATGTCTGGCAATGAGCGTTCTGGCAGCAATCCTCGTAGGCGGTAATGCGTGGGCGGCGAATCTGTACTGGGATAGCAACGGCACAACGGCG
>CAZZBA010000029.1:0-21662 GCA_964652765.1 uncultured Victivallales bacterium
CGCTGGGCTTCCACATCGCCGCCTACGGCTGCGCCACCTGCATCGGCAACAGCGGTCCGGTCCCGTCGGATGTCGAGGCCGCCGTCAAGGAGGGGGACCTGGTCGTCGCGGCGGTCCTGAGCGGCAACCGCAACTTCGAAGGCCGAATCCACCCCCTGACGCAGGCCAACTACCTGTGCTCGCCGCCGCTGGTCATCGCGCTGGCGCTGCAGGGCTGCGTCGATCGCGACCTGACACGCGACCCGCTCGGCACCGGTACCGACGGCAAGCCGGTCTACCTGGCGGATATCTGGCCGACGCCGGAGGAGATCGCGCAGTACACCGGGCTCGCGGCGGATCCCGCGCTCTATCGAGAGCGCTACAAGGATGTCTTCAACGCCATGCCGGCCTGGAACGCGCTGCCGGCGGGCGATGCGCCCGTCTACGATTGGGAAGCCACCTCCACCTACATCCAGGAGCCGCCGTGGCTCGACGATGCCCTGCAGCCGCCGCGTCCGCTGGCCGATATCGAGGCGGCGCGCGTGCTCGGGCTGTTCGGCGATTTCGTCACCACCGACCACATTTCCCCCGCCGGGTCGATCAAGCCGGACAGCCCGGCCGGCCAGTACCTGCAGGAACACGGCGTGGCGCAGGCGCAGTTCAACTCCTACGGCTCGCGCCGCGGCAACCACGAGGTGATGCTGCGCGGCACGTTCGCGAACATCCGCCTGCGCAACCGGCTGGTCAGCCGCACCGGCGGCTTCACGCGGTACCTGCCGGGCGGAGACGAGCTGACCATCTACGCGGCCGCGATGCGCTACCGCGAGGCGGGCGTACCGCTGGTGCTGCTGGCCGGCAAGATGTACGGGGCCGGCTCGTCGCGCGACTGGGCGGCCAAGGGCACGGCCCTGCTGGGTGTGCGTGCGGTCATGGCCGAGAGCTACGAGCGGATCCATCGCAGCAACCTGGTCGAGATGGGCGTGCTGCCGCTGGAGTTCGTGGATGGCGCGAACTCGGAATCGCTCGGGTTGACCGGTGACGAGGTGTTTGGTATCGGCGGTATTGCCGAAGGGCTCGTGCCCGGCAAGCGTCTGGCGGTTACCGCCACGGGCCCGCAGGGACGGGTATGTTTCGATGTGCTTTGCCGGATCGATTCCCCGATCGAGGTGGACTACTACCGGCACGGCGGCATCCTGCCCTACGTGCTGCGCGACACACTTGGAATCGGCGTGTAAAAAAATAAGATTGCATCCTGCGCTACAGCCTGCTACTTATGCCAGCGGAAATGCGTGCATGGCAGTGCAAGGCTAGCGGGAGGACCCAATGAACATGAAGAAAACGACAACACGGCAGGAGCATCTGGAGCGTGCTGGCAGCGAACTGCTGCGCATCAAGCTTTCGGGTGATCTGCTCGAGCGCGTGGAGTCCATTTCGGAGGAGCTGGATGTCGCTCCGGAGGAAGTGGTCAGGCTGGCGGTGCAGCGCGTGGTGGGCGGCATGGCCCCGGATCTGGAAGCCGAGCTGAAGATCTACATCAGCACGACCGGCATCGGGGGCCGTCGCCGGAAGCTCGATCCGGGCATTGTCGACCGGCATTTCAAATCCGGTCCTGACGGCGGGGGCGAGATCATCCTGTAGGCGGTCGCTTCCGGGAGAGCACCGCCGTCACGGCACCCAGAACCACCAGCAGGTCGTGCCACGTATAGGCCTGGAAGGGGTCGGAGGCGCCCAGGAGCATGGCGACCGGCAGCAGTGCCAGTCCGCAATTTTGGGGACTGGCCTCAAGGCTTGCTATCCGGGCACTCGTGGCTTAGTCTGGTTGCCATTTTACTGTCACACTAATCGTTCCCTCGGAGGCGCGTTCATGAAGCTGCAAGGCGGTTATCTGCCGAAAATACCCGGACGACCCTCGGCCGCGATCCAGGACGCCGGCGTACCGGAACAGCTGGTGTTCCCGCTCAGCCAAGGTGGGCGGCATTACACCCCGGTCGTGGTCGACGGGTCAACGGTGGCATTCGGTGCCCCGCTGGCCTGGGCGGATGCCGGTGGCGGCCGGCTTGCGCTGCCCGCACCGGCGGCCGGGGTCGTCAGTCTGTTGCCGGGAGGGGCGAACGGCGTGTCGCGCATCCTCCTGCATGTTTCCAGCACGACCGTGAAGCCTACCGGCAAACGATACAAGCCTCAGAAAATCAAACCAGAGGCGATGCGACAGGAGCTGGCCGCCGCTGGCGTCTGGCCGCTGATCCGCAGCGCGAAGACGGGAGCAATGCCCCTGCTTGACGGCTCGGAAGTCCCCGCCCGCCTGATCGTCAACTTCATCAGCACCGAACCCTTCCGCACCGACGGAAAAAGCCTCCTGCCTGCCGCGCAAGACCGCATCCTGACCGGCCTGCAATTCCTGCCCTCTCTGTTGAGCGCGCCCGGTGGCCGGATCCATGTTGTCGTCGAGAATGCGGCGGACCCAGCGATCAGCCCACTGGTATCCGCCATCCAAGGCGATACCCGGTTCCAGCTTGATACCCTACCGGCACGCTACCCGGCGGAACATCCAAGGGTGCTCGCCCGCGCGCTGCGCCAGCAGGACCGCACGCTGACACCGGCGGATGCGATCTGGGCGCTGGATGCCCAGGCTGTGCTGGCGATCGGGATCTGTCTCGCCGAAGGCATTCCGCTGCATGAGCGCGTCATCGCCATCGGTGGCCCGGGCACTGCCACCCCGGGCCATTGGCGGGCGCGCATCGGGACCCCGATTGTGTCGTTGCTGACGGCAGACGCGTTGGCTGTTGACAGCCTCCTGCTGCGGGGCGGGCTTTTCACGGGCACGCCGGTGGAGGCCGGCAGCGTGGTCGAGGCGCAGGACGACGGGTTCTTTGCCTTGCCGAAATCGCGCGAACGCGAATTCCTGGGGTTTGTCGCCCCGGGGTTCGACCGCGTTTCCGCACTGCCCTGTTTCGGCTCGGCCCTGACTGGCGCGGCCGACCGGCACCTGACCGCCACCCTGCGCGGCGAACGGCGTCCCTGCGTGGCCTGCGGGTTATGCGAGAAGGTGTGTCCGGTGGGACTCCTGCCGCAGATCCTGCACCGTTACCTCTACCGCGACGCGATCGACCAGGCGCAGGCCGCTGGCGTGGACCTGTGCATCGGCTGCGGGTTGTGTTCCTACGTATGCCCTTCCAAGATCGAACTCCGGCAGCAGTTTTCCGACGCGCAGGCGCGGCTGCGCGAGGAGCAGTCGATATGAAACTGATCAGGAACATGCTCCATTCGGTCAGCCCCCTTTTCAAGGATGGCGGTAAGCTGCAGGCGATGCGGCCGGTCTACGAGGCGGCGGACCACTTTTTCTTCTCGCATGTCGAGGAAACCACCTGCGCGCCGTACGGGCGCGACCCGATCGATATCAAACGGTACATGACCATGGTGATCGTGGCGCTGATGCCGGCCTTCCTGGCCGCGCTCTGGTTCTTCGGGCCGCGCGTCCTGCTGCTGCTGGCCGTCTCGTATATCGCCGGGGGCCTGGTCGAGGTGCTCTTCGCGATCATCCGCAAGGAGGAGATCAACGAGGGGTTCCTGGTGACCGGTTTCATCTTCCCGCTGATCCTGCCGCCGGGCATCCCGCTCTGGATGGTGGCGGTCGGCTCGGTGTTCGGCGTGCTCGTGGGCAAGGAGGTGTTTGGCGGAACCGGGCGCAACCTGTTCAACGCCGCGCTGGTCGGCCGCTGTTTCCTGTCTTTCGCCTATCCGGCACGCATGGCCTCCGCCTGGGTGGCACCGGGGCCGGACAAATGGCTGCAGCTTCCCGGTTCACTGTGGGCGTCCGCGCCGGACGCGGTCACACTCGCCACGCCGCTGGGGTTGGCCAAGGGCGGGGTGATGACCGCCCCGCTGGATCTGTTCATTGGCAATATCGGCGGCTGCGTCGGCGAGACCTCGGCGCTGGCGATCCTGCTCGGCGCGGCGATCCTGTTGCTGACGGGTATCGCCAACTGGCGCACGATGGCGGGCGGCATGGCCTCGATGACGCTGCTCGCCTGGGTGCTGAACCTGTTCTGGCCGGAACAAGTGGCCCCGCCCGTGTTCCAGTTGCTGGCGGGTGGCTGGATGTTCGGCATCGTCTTCATGGCCACCGACCCGGTGACCGCCCCGGCCACGCTGTCGGCCAAATGGGCCTATGGCATCCTGATCGGCACGCTGACGGTCCTGATCCGCAGCTACTCGGGATTCGTCGAGGGCACGATGTTCGCCATCCTCTTCGGCAATATCTGCGCCCCGCTGATGGATGAGGTCGTGATCCGCCTGCGCATCCGCCGCTGCGCGGCAGAGAGGGCATGCTCATGAGAAACACCCTGCGGACGCTCATCTTCGCGGCCGTGCTCGGCGTGGTCTGCTCAACGCTGCTGGTGACCGCCAGTCTCTTTACCGCCCCTTACCAGAAGGCCAACCAGAAAGCCGACCAGGTGCGTAATTACCTGGCAGCCCTGGAAGCGCCCCTGCCGGAGAATGCCAGTGCGGCGGACCTGATCGCGATCTATGATCGCACCATCCGCCCGGTCGAGAGAAACGGCCTGGAGTGCTTCGAATACAGTCCGGATGGCGCGGACGCGCCGCAGGCCGTGGCGGTGGCGTTTGCCGGTCCGGGCGTCTGGGGCCCGATCGAGGGCGTGCTGGCGCTGGAGCCGGATATGACAAGAATCCGGGGCATCCGCTTTTTCAAGCAGGAGGAGACCCCCGGACTCGGCGACGAGATCACCACCGATGCTTTTCTAAACCGCTTCAAAGCCAAACAGATCATGTCGGCGGACGGGACTCCTGGTTTTTGCGTGCGCAAACCCGGCGCGGCTGACGGACCCAACGAGATCGACGGGATCACCGGGGCGACGATGACATCGGACCGCGTCGGGAAGATGCTCGATACTTTGGCAAAACGCATTCGGGAGGACTGATCGTGTCAGATCACGCGCAAACGAAATCGAGCGGCTGCGGGGGGCTGTGCGGCGGTAAATGCGGCAGCACGATGCAGGATGGTGTCATCCGTAACAACCCGATCATCCACCAGGTCCTCGGCGTCTGCTCGGCACTGGCCGTAACCAGCAAGCTTGAGAACGCGCTGGTCATGGGGGTGGCACTGGTCTTCGTCACCGCCATGTCCAACGCTTTCGTCTCCCTGCTGCGCCACCTTATGCCGCGGCGTATCCGCATGATCGTGGAAGTGGCGATCATCGCCACGTTCGTGATCATCTTCGATCAGTTCCTGAAGGCGTTCTACTGGGACATGTCCAGGCAGCTCGGTCCCTACGTGGGGCTGATCATCACCAACTGCATCGTCATGGGACGCGCAGAGGCCTTCGCCACGCAGAATCCGCCGCTGCTCTCGATCGTGGACGGTGCCGCCAACGGTATCGGCTACATGATCATCCTGGCCCTGATCGCCGTATTCCGCGAGTTGCTCGGTGCCGGAACCCTGCTGGGCTGCACGGTCTTGTCCACGGCCTGGTACGAGCCGAACGTGCTGATGGTGCTGGCCCCCGGAGCCTTCTTTACCGCCGGTTTCCTGATCTGGATCATCAATGCCCTGCGGGGCAGCGGTTTACCGGCAGACAAAAAGGGCATATAACTACGGAATACACGGAATACACAGAAAAGGGAAACCTCAGGTATGTATATAATCAGGAATATACTTGGCCACAAAAGGCACATAAATTCCGTGTATTCTGTGTATTCCGTAGTTAAAAATCGGTATTTAACATCGATAGGTAAGAACTTATGAATCCGACATCGCCACTTGTCATCCTGACCGCCTCCATCCTGACGAACAACATCCTGCTGGCGGGCTTCCTCGGGATGTGCTCGTTCCTGGCCTGCTCGAGCCGGATCGGGACCGCGGTCGGGCTGGGTACCGCCGTCACCTTCGTGATGGTCTGCACCACGACGCTCAACTACCTGCTCTATCATTACGTGCTGGTACCGCTGGGGCTTGAGTTCCTGGCCTTTATCCTTTTTATCGCCGTGATCGCCGCCTTCGTGCAGTTCGTCGAGATGGTGATCGAGCGGTTCAGCCCGAAGCTGTACCACGCCCTGGGAATCTTCCTGCCGCTGATCACTGTCAACTGCGCGATCATGGGGGCGTCGCTTTTCATGGTCATCCGCCAATACAACGGGATCCAGTCCGCCGCCTTCGGCTTGGGCGGCGGGCTCGGGTTTCTCATGGCGATGGTACTGATGGCCGGGCTGCGCGAGAAGATGGGCTATTCCAACGTGCCGGCACCCCTGCGCGGCACGGCGATCCTGATGCTGGTCACCGGCGTCATCGCCATGACGTTCATGGGCTTTGCCGGCATGATCACGATGCAGTGAGTGAGAGTGGACAAGCACCCACATACGCACACACGTTAAGGAGACGTAATGACAATTATTTTTCTGGCGATCGCGGTCACCACCGGCACGCTCGTGCTGCTGGCCGCGGTCCTGCTGCTGGCCGAGCGCCGCCTGACCGACTACGGGAACTGCCGCATCTCGATCAATGACGGGCATACCGTCTTTGAACAAGCGGGGGGCAATAGCCTGCTGAACGCCCTTTACGATCAGGAAATCTTCATTCCGTCCGGCTGTGGTGGAAAAGGATCCTGCGGGTATTGCAAAGTCACTGTCCACAATGGCGGTGGCCCCGTGCTGCCAACAGAGCTACCGTTCCTGTCCCGCCGCGAGGTCCTCAGCGGCGTCCGGCTGGCCTGCCAGGTGAAAATCCGCGGGGATATCGATCTGTCCATTCCGGAAGCGCTGCTGAACGTCCGGCGGTTCCAGGCGCGGGTCGCCCGCAGCACGAGCCTGACTGGCGACATCCGCCAGATTGATTTTGAACTGGCGGAAGCCGACCGCCTGCAGCACCACCCGGGGCAGTATATCCAAGTCCAGGTGCCCAGCCCCGACGGCCCGGTGTTTCGTGCCTATTCAATCAGCTCGCCGAACACCGAGAGCCGGATCCTGCAGCTGCTGGTGCGCTTGATCCCCGGCGGCATCGCCTCCGACTGGCTTCACCGGCTGAACCCCGGAGACGAGGTCCTGATGACCGGCCCCTACGGGGACTTCCGCATTTCCGACGATCCCGGACGCGAGATCATCTGCGTTGGTGGCGGCTGCGGCATGGCCCCCATGCGCAGCATTATCCATTCGATCCACAAACGCTGGCCCAACCGGCCCTGCCGGCTGTTTTTCGGTTGCCGCACCGCCAGTGACGCCATCTATCTCGACGAATACCGCCAGATGGCGCGGCAGAACCCGTCCTTCAAGCTTGTCTATGCAGTATCCGAGCCCACCGGCGGGCAATGGGATGGGGAAACCGGCTTCATCCATCTCGCCGTAGACAAGCATCTACAGGACGCCAGCGGCAGCCAGGCTTTCCTATGCGGGCCGCCGCCGATGATTGAGGCCGTCACCGCGGTCCTCAAGACCAAAGGGATGCCTGAATCCGACATTTTCTATGACAAATTCTAATCGCATTCATTCACGGTGCCGTTCTTGTAGCCGTGAATTACACCGCATAAAGACAGTCATGCAATCACTTGCATAGAATGATACTCTCCGTGACACGCTCATTATGACACGAATTCTTGCTTATCTTCTGCAGTATCAGTAGATTGGAGCCATGACGAAACTGGGAGCTTAGGAACATGCAGAAGAACTGTTTATCAGCTGACCACTTCTCCCGCGGGTTATTCTGGGACATCGATCCGGCCTCGCTGGATATGCAACAACATATCCGCTATATCGTCGGCCGTGTACTGGAGGCGGGCACATTGGCCGACTGGAATGTATTGTGCCGGCATCTCTCGCTGCAAGGCGTCATACAAATTGCAAAATCGCTTCGTACACTCGACAGAAAGAGCCTTGCATTCCTTTCGGTTGTCGGCCGGATTCCACAGGAGCAATTCAGATGCTGCACACAGAAACAGTCGACGCAAACACATTGGATCTCCTGAAGCAGATCCAGGCTAATCCGAACTTCCACGAGACACGACTCGTGGGAGGGACCGCCTTGGCATTACAGATTGGTCATCGAAAATCAATTGATCTGGATATCTTCGGTAACATCAGGCTGGAGTCGCTTGAGCTGACGCAGGAACTCCAGACCTACGGGACCCTCTCCATACGCAGCGCAAGCCAGCGCATTCACCATTTGATGTTACGGGGAGTCCAGCTTGATATTGTTCAATACGATTATCCATGGATTGACGCGCCTGTCGTCGCTGACGGGGTGCGACTGGCAAGCATCCGCGACATTGCCGCGATGAAACTGGCGGCGATCACGAACCGCGGCACGAAAAAGGATTTCATTGATCTCGCATTCTTGCTGGATCGATATGATTTACCGCAAATGCTGGAGCTCTACACACAAAAGTTCAAGGATGGCGAATCATTCATGGTTCTCAAGAGCCTTGTGTTTTTTGAAGATGCAGAAGATGATCCGATGCCGTACATGCTGCAACCCATCGACTGGAACGTAGCGAAACAGCGCATCGTCGACAGTGTCCGAACGCACGTACCCTGATCTTTTTCCCCCTGTTTCGGGGTTAGACAGGTCTGGCACTCCGAAAATGAAGGCGGTTGCTGAACTAAGCAACTGCCCCCTCTTTGTCGTCTAGGCACTATTGAATTCCCGCTCTAGGAATTCCACACCCGTCAAAAATGAATTACCCTGATGCTTCAGAACATTGATGTTAACCCTGTACTGCTCAGGAAATCTCTTGAACTCCTGTGCCATTCGTTTTACTCCTGCAGGGCATAAATAGGCGGGTGTATTGAAGCCTTTAATTCCCAATGACGGAATACTTTCATCAAAAAGAGGCTCAGGAACATCGACTTCGAATAATGTCTTTACCGCCTTGTTTGACAACTGAATGAAATATGGAATTCTTGCGACTTTGTAGCCTAATGACTGGTATAATATGGTGAGGTCTGCGTCATTCTGAACTTTATCTGGCTTCGTGTAATGCTGCAGACCATCAAACTCGACTATCAATTTCAACTGCTCACTTCTGTAGTCCGGTCTACTTCTAATCTTGCGCCCAGCGACCTCACCTAGAGCCCTGTCATGTACCCAGTCTTTGATCGTTGGGAATATTACCGCCAAATACTCTTCAAGACCGGTTCTATGTAGCCCCGTGTCTCTATCAATACCGGCCTTTTTAGCCGCATTTGATGTTTCACGCAGGAATCCCCATTTGTTCATATTCTTGCCATGCCTATCTCCTCAGGATCTGTCCAACGCCACTCCTCAAGCGGCGCCTTTAGGCGGTCGCCTGCAGGAGATCGTTCTCAATTGCCTTGATCTTGGATGGCCAACGGGCCGATCGGGGCTGTGCGGATGGTAACATACTGGCTGTTGAAGTTCTTTTCATCCCCAATATCGTGCATCTTTTGCCACATTCGGCAACACATATGCTTCAGGACGTCCTGATTCTCTGAATTGTCGGCAAGATTGTGTTTTTCATGCGGATCGCTTTCCAGGTTGTAGAGTTCATCGATGCCACCGGGGCTGAACACGTATTTCCACTGGTCATGCCAGACGATCCGCTGGGTATAAAAGAAGGTCTGAGCGAAAAACTCAGCATACCCGTCGCGCCAGTTCGAAGCATCCTGATCTCGCCGCAGAACGGGAGAAATGCTGTGCCCATGAGCCTCGGGCAATGGATCAACGTCGCAGAGTTCCAGCAGGGTTGGCGCCAGATCCACCAGATTGACAATGGATTCGGCATCATACACGCCGGATGGCATGCCGGGTACCCGCATAATCAGCGGTATGTTGTAAACCTCTTCATACGGTGTTCCCGCGCCCTTAGTGATCAGGCCGTGGCCTCCAAGCATATCGCCATGATCGCTGGTGAACACGATTATCGTATTGTCGTATTGCCCGGTTTCACGGAGGACCTCGAGAATGCGCCCGACTTGAGAGTCGACGTAAGACAATGTGGCCCAGTAGGCAACCGTAACCTTGCGCCAATCGTCATCGGTCAGGTCGCCGCACACTTTCTGCATGCGGCGAACGATGTCCGGTTTGCCGGCCAACTCATCGTGGAGGGTGGGACTAAGGGGAATCCTATCGGGATCGTATAGGTCATAGAACCGCTTGGGGGCTTCGTATGGGTCATGAGGCTCGTAAGTGGAAACAAAACAACAGAACGGCTGATCTGCGTCCGCCGACCTCTTGATGAAATCGATCCCACGGTCATATGCCGGATGGTTAAGATCTCCCTCACGGGTATTCAAGCCCGCCAGCGGGAAATCGTCGTACCCTTCAGTAGAGATGTCGACCAGTTTTTCAAGATGGCCGTAATTTCGCAGGCCTGTTTGGCGTATTTCATACTCGTGCCAGCCGAAGTCCTCCAGCTTGCAGCTCTGTTCAACGTGCCATTTGCCAAAGTAGCCGTTCTTGTAACCTGCATCTGCCAAACGGTGCGAGAAGTAGGTGAATCGTTCGGCGGGTACGTCGACCCATTCCTTAGGCTGCGAGTGGGTGCAGCACCACATGCCATGGGTCGACGGGTAAAGTGACGTCATCAGAGACGCCCGGGCGGGTGAACAGATAGCATTCGGCGTATAGCATCGGCCAAACTGAATACCATCGCTTGCCAGCGCATCCACGTTGGGTGCCAAACAAGGACTACCCGGCGCAAATGCCTGGGCATTAGCGTGATCCGTCATCAGAAAGAGTACGTTGGGTTTTCTCTTCATTTCATTCCTTTAGGAGAACTCCATGACCACGGTTTTTGAGACACACATAGGTCCAGCCCCACGCGTCGAGCAGCCCGCGTAGACCCGGGAAGAGCGTCCGCATCCCCTGTTCCTCTTTGCCGCCTGCGCCGTGCATGTAGATGAGAATCGGAGTGTGTCGGAGTACTCGGCGGCACACGACAGATTTACTCTCGGCGGGGTCAGAGTACTAGGAAAAGAAAAACAATACAATCACACGCCCATGCCGTTCGTCAGGTTGAATACCGCCATCAGGATGCTGACGGCCACGAAGCCGACGGCGATCGCCACGCCGACGATCAGGATCGGCTCCAGCGCCGTCGTGAAGATCTTCACGTTGCGGTCGAGATCGTTCTCGTAGCGGCGCGCGATGTGGCCCAGCGCCCCGGCCATGTCGCCGGTCTGCTCGCCAATCGAGAGCATGTCGATCAGCATCGGCGGCAGCACTTTCCCTGCCGCCAGCGGTCCCGAGATGGACGTGCCGTCGGTCACCCGCTCGCGGGCGTTGCGCAGCTCGCGGCTGATCACCGCGTTGCCGACGGTCTGCTCGACAATGCCGAGCGCCTGCAGGACGGGGACCCCGTTGGTCAGCAGGACGCCGAGCGTGCGGGCCATGTTCGCATACACCCCTGAAGCCACGATGCCCTTGATCAGCGGCATGCGCAGCAGCAGGCCGTGCCACCACAACTGCCCGTTCTTCGTCTTCACCGCCCGGTTCGCCAGGACGGCCAGGATGCCGAGGCCCGCCAGCACGAACACTCCATACCGCGTCAGGAAGGTACTGGTCCCGATCAGGATGCGCGTCGGCACCGGCAGCGCCTGGCCCATCTGCGCGAAGATCCGCTCGAACTTGGGGACGACATTGACCATTGAGAACACCAGCGTCGCCGCGCCCATGACCATGACGATCAGGGGATAGACCAGCGCCATGGTGACCTTCTCCTTCAGGTCCTGGACGCGCTCGTAATGCTCGACCAGGCGCTTGAGCACCTCGTGCAGCGCGCCGCCCGCCTCGCCGGCGCGGATCATGTTGACATAGAGCTTGGAGAACACGCGCGGATGCTGCTGCAGGGCCTCGGACAGGCTGGAGCCCTGAACGACAGCGTTGCGCAGGGAGCGGACGATCCCGTCGCTGGAGGTGCCGACCCGGCGTTTTGCCAGGGTGTTGAGCGCGTTGCCCAGCGTCATTCCGGAGGCGAGCAGGTCACTGAGCTCGGTGGTGAAGATCAGCACTTCGCGCATGCTCATCCGCTCGCCACGGGTGAGCTTGAAGCGCGGCCGCGCGGCTGTCTTCGCGGCGCTGGCGGCAGCGGCGGCCCCTTCCGCGACCGATACCGGGACCAGCCCGCTCTGCTCGATCATGCGCAGCGCGGTCCGGCGGTCCGGCGCCTCGATGTCGCCGCTCTGCTTCTCGCCGCCGCGCGTGCGTGCCGTATAATTGAAAACCGCCATCGTTCACCCCCCCGGTCCGCCCCCGGTCAGGCTTCCTCCTCGGTCGCCCGCAACACCTCTTCCACCGTGGTCACGCCCGTCGCCACCTTTGCCCAGCCGTCGTTGCGCAGGGTCCGCATGCCCTCCTTCAGCGCCTGCTGCCGGATCGCGGTGGCCGAATTCCGCGCGGTGATCAGCGACTGCACGGCATCGCTGACCGGCAGGATCTCGAAGATGCCCAGCCGCCCGCGGAAGCCGCTGTTGCGGCAATTCTCGCAGCGTCCGGTCTCGTAGAGGCGGGCGTCCGCCAGCAGCGTTTGCGGGAACCCGATCTCCTTGAGGAACGCGACATCGCACTTCAAGGCAGGAACCCGGCAGTCGGGACACAACCGCCGGACCAGCCGCTGCGCGACCACGCCTTCCACGGCGGAGGCCACGAGATAAGGCTCGACGCCCATGTCCATCAACCGGGTAAACGCCCCGGCGGCGTCGTTCGTGTGCAGGGTGCTGAAGACCAGATGACCGGTCAGCGACGCCTGGATCGCGATTTTCGCCGTTTCCAGGTCGCGGATCTCGCCGACCATGATAATATCCGGGTCCTGGCGCAGGAATGAACGCAGCACCCGCGCGAAGGTCAGCCCGATCTCCGGGCGCACGAGTACCTGGTTGATGCCGGGCATCTCGTATTCGATCGGGTTCTCCGCCGTCATGATGCGTACATCCGTGCGGTTGAGTTCCTGCAGGTAGCCGTTGAGCGAGGTGGATTTGCCGGAACCGGTCGGACCGGTGACCAGGATGATGCCGTTGGGCCGGTGGATCAGCCGCCGGATCACGGCGGCGTCATGCTCGCCCATCCCCGAGTCCTCGATCGTGATGAGCTGCGTACCGCTCTGCAGCAGGCGCAGGCTGACGCTCTCCCCGTAGACCGTCGGCATGGTCGAGACGCGGATATCGATGTTCTGTCCCTTGACCCGCAGCCCGATACGCCCGTCCATGGGCAGCCGTTTCTCGGCGATATCCAGGTTCGCCATGACCTTGATGCGCGAGAGGATCGCCGCCTGGAAACGGATCAACTGCATCGGCACGGGCGTCTCGTGCAGCACCCCGTCGACCCGGTAGCGGATCCGCAGCTTCTCCTCCATCGGTTCCATATGGATATCGGTGGCACCCTGCTGGTGCGCCTCCCAGATGATCTGGTTCACGAACTTGACGATGGAAGCCTCCTGGTCCATCTCGCTGAGGTCCACCTTGCCGACCTGCTCGTCCAGCGAGACCTCGAAGCGGTCGTCCTGCATCATCTGGTCGACCGTTTCGGCTCCGACACCGTAGAACGCCTTGGCCGCCTGGGAGATATCTTCCGAGGGGCTGAGCGAGAGCTTGACCCGCAGCCCGGAGGCCAGCCGCAGCGAGTCCACCAGCCCCGGCACGAACGGGTCGGCCACCGCGACCAGCAGGACGCCGTTCTCGACGGACACGGGGATCACGTTGTACTGGAAAACCGCCTTCGGTGGCAGCCGCTGCAGCACATCCTGAGCGATTTCCACGTCCTTGAGCCGCCGATACGGCATCTGCAGCACGGAGCCGAGCGCCTTGAGGAAGTCGCCCTCGCGCACCGCGCCGTTCGCGGCCACGACCTGTCCGAGGGGCATGTCCGAGACGGCCGCTTCAGCGGCCAGCACACGGACCTGTTCCGCGTTGAAAAGCCCGGTCTGCTCCAGTAGAGTCGCTATGTAGGTTTCAGAAGCCATGCCTATAACTTATCCGTCCCCCGCCCAAAGCGCAACACCATATCACAGCAATCACTAGTATCCGGTTTAAAAACCTTTAAAAACAAGCTCTTTATGTTGGTCATCCTTATTTGAGTTCTTGCTCAATCATTCGCTGCAACTTGCGCGTTCATACAGGCGTTCATACATGTGCGCGAAGACATCGGCCACTATTTTTACAACTATCAATACCAACAATCCCGTGCGCGACGCACCGGCCAAATCCACAGCTCCCGCGACAAACATGATGATCAAGTGAAGGCCGACGACACGTCGATACGGAACAAACATCAGTATCGGCACAACCATACGCTTACGTTCGCCACGGCCGATGTAGTTGCGCGCGAAAGAGAACCCATGGCTCAGGATCAGGGCAAGAAGTGTGTATAGCAGTCCATTTTGCTCGCCAAACTGCTGCATTTGACTCCGCAAATCGTCGCCGAACAACATGACCAAGCCCTGCCAGTGCCCAAACAAGAACCCCCCGTAGTGAATGAGAAAGAACGCCACCATGGCCAGGATAAGCCAGTTGAACCGGCACCGCCCCGCCTGGCGGTACCATGCGCACCAGACACTGGGATCTTTGTTCAGACCCATTTCCGGGTATGCGGTCAGCATCTTCAAAACGGTAAAGGCCCCTATCACGCCGTTTTCGAGCCAATAGACGAACAGGAGGGAAAACAGGTCCCAGTCCCAGGCTACAACACCCACAGCAGGCAAGACATTGGCCATAATGAGTGCAGCTATCGCTTGCGTCCACTTGAAAGGTGTCTTGATCATCTTCATTTCACTTTTTCCACCATCTCCATGGCCACAACGCGCCGAAAAGACAGCCGGTGCCTGCTAGCATGAAAACCACCGCACCAATGGAAGAACCTTTTGACTCATGAACGACGAGTCCGCCCACAGAAGAGGAAGAGGTTATTCCGCCAGGATCAAATATTGCAACGGCAATAAAAGGCAACCCCAGGAATAGCAGAAACAGGGACATCATGATCTTGTTCAGAAGCGGCGGCGGATTGCCATTGAATATCGCCTGCACCAGTCCAAAAATTCCGCCAAATGCAAACAGCATGCCCATGCATATGACTATTCTTGACTGACTGGGACTCAGTTTCTCGGCGGGTGATTCTCCGACAATACCCATGTATATGATCCATGTCCCCAATCCAAGGAATAATGATATCATTCCAAAACCGATCAGCAGTCCGGCCCATCTCGGCAGTTCTTTGTTTTGGCTTGACCCCATAGGAGAAGGTGGCTCCGCCGCCTTCTTCCTTGCCCGGTATGCTTCCCACTTTTTTCGCCCATATAGCACCCAGCACAGGATGCCGATAACGGCGAATGCGGAACCGCCCATAAACATGTAGTTGCCAGTCAGCGAGGGATTGTTGCACAGGATGACGTTGGCATAGTCTGCAGGATCGACATAGACCGTTGTCACATAGCCCGGCTTGTAAGGGGCGAGGTAGGGCTGATGCGGCGACAATCCGTTGACCGCGCCATAGGCCCAACGCTTTACCGTGAAAGGCTCACCGGTATCCAGGAACTTGCCCTTGATGTCCATGTAACGGCTGGTTTCGCAATCACTGTCCTCTGTCGTCACCACTTCGGCCGACGTTATTTTGGCCTGATAAGCCGACCATGAGGAAGTCTCTTCCGCTTTCTTCATTTCCCATAAACCGGCACAGAAAAAGAATATGGGCCATGGCAGGAAAAACCATGCTGGCGAAATCTTCTTCCTGACCTTTTCCGGAAGTGGTATTCGAAGTCTCATCAGAACTGCACTTGCGGCGCGTCTTTGGCCTGTTCCTTGGCTTCAAAGTAGTTCATCGGAGTATTCAGCCCTTTCATGCTGGCTAACATGCTCCACGGGAACTGTTTGATCCTGGTGTTGAAAGCCCGGACCGCCTCATTGTATCTCTGGCGCTCCACTGAGATCCGGTTCTCGGTGCCTGCGAGCTCCGTCTGAAGTCCCATGAAGTTCTCGCTTGCCTTCAACTGCGGGTAAGACTCGGCAACCATTATCAGCCTGCCCAGTCCAGCCTCAAGCTGAGTCGCGGCTGTTGCCTTCTCCGATGGAGTCCTTGCGCCAGCCCACTGGCTTCTCAGGCGCGAGATTTCCTCGAACAATCCCTGCTCATGCGCAGCATAACCCTTTACCGTGCTGACCAGATTGGGGATGAGGTCATACCGGCGCTGAAGCACGGTGTCGACCTGCGCCCATTTGGAAATACAGTTCTCATTCAATGCCACGATCTGGTTGCCCATCATGATGCTGCCCAACACCAGAACCGCTACCACAACGATAATCCCGATCACCGATTTATTCATTATTCACCTCTCCTTTTGCTATGAGACTATATTGTCACCAAACAAACTAAGACGGCTTGGCCAGAGGCCTCTCCCTACCTCAATTCCTTCGCCTACCATCTCCCGCTCGCTCCGCCGCCGCCTGATCGTCCGCCGCCGAAGCTTCCACCTGATGAACGGCCGCCGGAAGACCAGCCGCCTCGAGACGAACGACTGCCGGATCTTTCCATGGCGTTCTCGATTCGTTCAAAGAATTTCGGAAACCCGCGCCCAAGGAAAAAGCTTATAACCAACGATATGATCGCGGCAACGAATATACTCATAAGCTGCCCGGTATTCAGCCAAGCTATTCCGATATTGCCAAAAATAAGGCCTGCCATGATGCTTAACGCCGCGCTTTGGAAAATCAAACCAACCTTTTTTGCACCGATGCCCCCGCCCATCAGGAAAGTCAATATTGCGGCAACTATCAGCGGTACCCAGAATGGAAGATTGAGAGCAGCCACCCCTTCAGCCATTTTATTCCCGGGACCACTCGTCGCCGCGACATCTGAATTTCCCTGTTGATCACCTTTGGCGATGCTTATTATTTTCCCAACGGCAAGAGATATGCCTTCGCCATACCTCCCCTGCTTGAACGAGGGGAACATCTGCTCACGCAGTATCCGGCCGGCAACAGCATCAGTCAACTTGGGTTCAAGGCCATAACCGACCTCGATTCGCGCGGCCCTGTCGGTGATGGCGACGAGCAGGAGGACGCCATTGTCCGTAGCTTTTTTTCCGACACCCCATCTGGCAAATAACTTGTTGGCAAAGTCATCGATATCGCCGCCCTTCAGGGAATCAATCACAGCCACGCCTATCTCATTCCCTGTCTGCTGTTCGTATGAGCGGATCGTGGATTCAAGCGACGATTCCTCGTCCTGGCTCAGCACGCCGGCATAGTCGGAAACCATTCCGCGCGGCTGAAGGCTGCTAAGCAGATCATCCGACTCTGTGGCAAAGGTTGCTGAAATCGCCGTGAGACCGGCGACCAGGAGAACATATAACACGTTTAGTTTCATTCCGTATTACTATCATCACGCTATGGCTGTTTGCCAATACTATATTAAGGTTGATTGGATGTCGCCAAGGCCTTGGCTGCATGTTCGTGCGGGTGCTCGACGGTCCATTCGGCCTGGCGGGCGATGCCCATCAGGATGCGGACGTCGTCCTCTGTCTGCGCGCCGCGCCCCATCAGGCGGCGGATGCCCAGCATCATGTGGTCGGCCATGTCGGGTTCCATGAAGTCGATCTTCAGCAGCAGCTCGCGCCAGATCGCGAACATCCGCTCGCGCAGTTCGCTCGTCGCCGGGACCGATTTCTCCTGGGGCGGCTCGTAGACCCCGGCTAGCACGAAGATCTCGTAGCAGCAGATCAGGACCGCCTGCGAGAGGTTGAGCGACGGGCAGGCGAGATCGGACGGAATCTGGATGATCCGGTTGCAGAGCGCCAGCTCCTCGTTGGACAGGCCCTTGTCCTCGCGCCCGAAGACCAGGGCCACCGGGCCCTGCGCGGCCGCGTCCAGCACGACCGGGGCCCATTCGCGCGGGGAACGGGCATGCTGCCGGTAGAGACCCTCGCGGGCGGAGGTGCCCATCACCAGCGTGCAGTCGGCCACCGCCTCAGCCAGGGTCGTGCATTCCCGCCGCCCGTCCAGCACGTTCCCGGCATGGCAGGCCATCATGCGCGCCTCGTCCAGGTCCAGCTCTGGCGGGTTGACCAGCGTCAGCGCCCTGATTCCCGCATTCGCCATCGCCCGGCAGACCGCCCCCACATTCCCGCCGTACAGCGGCTCCACCAGCACCACTCGGATATTGTCCAGTCCCATTGGTTCCTCTTGCCTATAAGTTTCAGGTTGAAACCCTAGCAGACAATCTCTATAACGTACACTTCAAATAAGTGGTTTGCGCGGCAATCGGCCGTGGCGAACAGCAACCCGACGACCCGTGAAGGGGGAACCATGGACGAATTACTACAGATCTTGAAACGCGACGCGCGTACGCCGCTTAAAGATATCGCAACCATGCTGGGCCAGACGCTAGCCGAGGTGCAGGCCCGTATGGCTGGCTTCGAGGCCTCCGGCGTCATCCGAGGCTACCAGGCGCTCCTGGACGAGGAGCTGATCAACCCGGACCATGTGCGCGCGGCCATCGAGGTGCGCATGACGCCCGAGCGCGGCGGCGGCTACGACCGTGTCGCCAAGCGGATCAGCCGCTTCCCGGAAGTCGACTCCGTCTTCCTGATGTCGGGCGGCTACGACCTGCTGGTCTATGTGAAAGGCGAGAACCTGCGTACAGTGGCCTCCTTTGTCAACGAACGGCTGGCCACGATCGACGGTGTCCTTTCCACCGCGACCCACTTCACCCTTAAAACCTACAAGGACCAGGGCGTCCTGATGAAGGAAGAGAACACCGATGAACGACTCTCCGTCTCCCCGTAGCTACGTCGCCAACTACCTCAAGAGCGTGCCCCGCTCGGGCATCCGCGACTTCTTTGAGATCGTCAGCACCCGCAAGGATGTGATCAGCCTCGGCATCGGCGAGCCCGATTTCGTCACGCCCTGGCACATCCGCGAGTCGTCCGTCTACGCGCTCGATCACGGGGCCACCTCCTACACCGCCAACTTGGGACTGATCGAGCTGCGGCGGGCGATCGCCAAGTACGTCGCGACCGGTTACGGGGCGGAGTACAACCCGGTCAACGAGATCATGATCACCGTCGGCGTCAGCGAGGCGCTGGACCTGGCGATCCGCGCCCTGGTCAGCCCCGGCGACGAGGTGCTCTACCACGAGCCCTGCTACGTCTCCTATGCGCCGGTCATCACCTTCGCGCACGGGATACCGGTCGCGGTGGAGACCCGCCGCGAGGACGGGTTCCGCCTGACCCGCGCGGCACTGGAGGCGAAGGTCTCGCCCCGCACCCGCGTGCTGATGATCAATTTCCCGACCAATCCGACCGGGGCCGTGCTCACGCAGCAGGACGTCGAGGACATCGCCGCCTTCGCCAAGGCGCACGACCTGGTGGTCATCACCGACGAGATCTACTCCGAGCTGACCTACGAGCCCGAGCGCGTCAGCATCGCCGCCGTGCCCGGCATGAAGGAGCGCACCATCTTCCTGAACGGTTTCTCCAAGGCCTGGGCGATGACCGGCTTCCGCGTCGGCTTCTCCTGCGCCCCGCCGGACCTGACCGAGGCGATGATGAAGATCCACCAGTACACCATGCTGTGCGCGCCGATCCTGGCGCAGAAGGCGGCGATCGAGGCGCTGGAGAATGGCGATGCGGACGTGCAGGAGATGCGCGCCGCCTACCGCCAGCGCCGCAACCTGATGATCGACGGGTTCGAGCAGGCGGGGATTCCCTGCCAGCGGCCGGATGGCGCGTTCTACGCCTTCCCGTACGTCGGCGATTTCGGACTCAAGTCCAAGGCGTTCGCCATGGGGTTCCTGGAGGCCGAGAATGTCGCCTGCGTGCCGGGCTCGGCGTTCGGGGCCTGCGGTGAAGGGTTCATCCGCTGCGCCTACGCCACCGCCGAGGACGACATCCGCGAGGCCATGGTGCGCCTCAAGCGCTTCGTCAAGACGCTGTAAAAGCATGAGCAGTGATGGCACAAGCAAAGTGGGGGGAGCTTCCAGCTCCCTTCCTGGCAGAGCTCGGGAGCAAGATGCTCCCGCCACCATGGTGGGGGGAGCTTCCAGCTCCCCACTCTGGGAATACTTCAACCCAATGGCCGAGATCGATATCCGTACCGGTGGGGACTTGCCCCATTGGGAGCAAGGTTCGGTCTGGTATTTCGTCACCTTCCGCCTGTCGGATGCGCTCCCGCGCGCCATTGTCGATGAAATGAGAGAGCAACGTGAGCGCTGGCGGCAGACCCATGACCTTGAAAAATTATCCCCCGAGGATGTCGCAGACTATCATCGCCTTTTCTCCGAACGGTACGAGAATCTCCTGAATGCGGGCAGTGGTGCCTGCCTGCTGCGTGATCGGGAAAATGCCGGAATCGTTCGTGACGCGTTCCATTTCTTTGACGGCCAGCGCTATGTCCTGGATGAGCATGTGGTTATGCCTAATCACATTCATGTCCTGGTCAAACCGCTGGCCGGGCATGGACTGGCCGCTATTCTGCATAGCTGGAAATCCTTCACCGCCAATAGAATCAACCGACGTATGAAACGCACAGGGTCGCTTTGGCAGCATGAATCCTACGACCACATTGTGCGCAACGAGTTGGCAATGAATGCCGTCCGCCGCTATATCCGGGACAACCCCAACAAAGTGGGGGGAGCTTCCAGCTCCCCTGTCAGCAATCGGGAGCAGGATGCTCCCGCCACTATATGGAGCACCAAGGTGGGGGGAGCTTCCAGCTCCCCCAGTTAGAATGGGAATATGTAATGAAACTGCCCAAGCTTTATACGCGCCATGCGAAGTGGTGGCCGCTGCTTTCGCCGCCGGCGGATTACCGCGATGATGCCGCGGCCTATACCCGTATCATCAAGGACGCCTGCCGTCACCGCCCGAAAACCCTGCTGGAGCTGGGCTGCGGCGGTGGTAACAACGCCTGGTTCATGAGGCGGCACTTCCAGATGACGCTCTCGGACCTTTCCGCCGACATGCTCGACATCAGCCGCGCGCTCAACCCGGACTGCGAGCATGTGCAGGGCGACATGCGCACCCTGCGCCTGGAGCGTGAGTTCGATGCCGTGTTCGTCCACGATGCCATCGTCTACATGCGCACCCGCCGCGACCTGCAGCGGGCCGTGCAGACGGCATTCGTCCACTGCCGTCCGGGCGGTGCGGCCGTATTCGCGCCCGACTACACGCGCGAGACCTTCCATTCATCGACCTGCCACGGAGGCGAGGATACGCCCGCCTGTTCCATGCGCTACCTGCAATGGGACTGGGATCCCGACCCCGCCGACAGCACCTACCGCATGGACTTCGTCTACCTCTTCCGCGAGGCGGATAACCGCGTCCACGTCGAGAAGGAACACCACATCGCCGGCCTTTTCAGTGTCCAGGAGTGGTACGACATCCTCCGTGATGCCGGCTTCGAGCCCGGCAGCGTCACGATTGAGTCCGAGGACCTCGAACCCGGTGCCTACCGCCTCTTCATCGCCCGGAAAGAATGATTGACTTCCTTGCTGCACAATCATCACGGTATTTCCCGCAGTGCAAGTACGGGCATGGAAGGAACATATGCTTCACATCGCCCTGATGTTCAAGTACTTGCAAATTCAATCATGAAATGCGTAAGGAACAGCGACCAGAACCGCAACAAAAAGCGGTTGCACGCCCGTGAAAAGACTGCTACACATCCCCCTGCAAATGGGCGGCTTACAAAGGCATCATCAGAACATTTCAGGAACATAAGAAACCGCTCAATAA
>CAZZBA010000030.1:0-21628 GCA_964652765.1 uncultured Victivallales bacterium
AAAATGGCGCGCTACAAGGCGGAGAAAGACGGCACTCGGATAAGCATCCAGGTGAGTGATACATCGGATTCCTTCTTTGTGCTTTTCCGTGATAAACAGCAGGCGGTTTCGGTGGTCAATGTTCAGGCTGACGGAAAGGATGTCGGCCCGGATGATTTGGCGCTTTTCTATGACAGCAAGAACATGCTGACGGCAGAGTCGCGCCGGAAGGGTGCGTATGTTCTGACCATGAGTGACGGGACGGAGAAGGGCGTGCAAATCGATAAGGATTCTGAAACGCTGGCGATCGATGGCGCTTGGGTGACAACGACCAATGAAGCCCATGCTTTTGCGATGGTCAAGGAGATCACTTTCACGGTGCCCACTGATTTTGGCAAGGGCCAGAAGATCCTGCTGGATCTTGGTGCGGTTTCGGTCATGGCCAAGGTGACACTCAACGGAAAAGTGTTCGAGACTCTGTGGATGCCGCCGTTCGCGTTGGATGTGACAGACACTTTGATCAGTGGCAATAACACGCTCAAGGTTCTGGTGACATCGACCACTCCGGGCCAACCGATCCTGGGCAATGTGAAACTCATGACCACATCGACTGGGAGCGCGAAATGAGCAAGGTTATTGAGCAAGAGCCTTTTAAGATAGGGGCTGGGGATAAACTATGAAAATTAAATCAATACCGGCTCTCGCTGTATTTCTATCATTCGTTCAGTTGCTTTCGGCGCAGGCGGTCATGCCGGTGCTCGATGAGCTCGAGAAGAACTTTGTCAATCCGCCGGAATCTGCCAAGCCATCTGGATACTGGTGGTGGCTCAATGCCAATGTGGACAAGGAGGCGATCACGCGCGACATGGAGCAGTTCCGCGCGAAGGGAATAGGCTCTGTCTTGCTGGTCTGCACCAGCAACTGGTGCGGACCGAATAGCGCCCTGGGGCCGGCATTCCTGTCGGATGAATGGCGCGAGCTGTTCAAGTTCGCTCTCCAGGAGGCAAACCGCGTCGGCATCAAGGTGGATGTCAACCTCGCCCCCGGATGGAACATGGGTGGTCCATGGGTTACTCCAGACAAAGCCTGCCGTTGGTTTCTGCAGTCGGAAACGAATGTGGTAGGACCTCAGAAACTTTCCGGCAAACTTCCCTTTCCAGGATCCACTGATGGTTACAACTCCAAGAAGCCGAAGGGGGGGGTAAAGCATAGCATGGTCATCCCCTTCGGGCGGGTCGATTACCGTGACACGGCGGTCGTGGCCTTCCGCACCCCGAAGGGAGCGCGTCATTCCCTACCTGCTGACCTGCATGCCAAGAGCAACCGCATGGATGCCGACTGCTTCATCGCTTCGGATAAACTGATGTCCTATGTGCTTAAACCTTGGACCTCCACGCCGGACGAACAGGCTCTCCCACCGGAGGAAGTTGTTGATCTAACCGCTCACATGCAGCCGGATGGCACGCTGGTTTGGGAAGTGCCCGAGGGCGATTGGACGATTGTGCGGACCGGTCACCGGATGACTGGTCACCAGCTCAGCGTGCCGATGATCGGCCAGGGTGGCCTTGAAAACGACTATTTAGATCGTGCCGGGATTGATGTCATGTTTGATAGCGTGGCCAAAGTGCTCATCGAGGATGCGGGGGCCCTGGCTGGCAACACGCTGCGCGGCTTTGTCGAAGACAGCTTCGAAGCCGGCTATCCAAACTGGACGGCGAATATGATCAAGCATTTCAAGCGCTATCGCGGGTATGATCCGACGCCGTATCTGCCGGTCTTCAAGGGCTGGATCGTCGGCAGTGCCGAAGTTTCCGATCGCTTCCTCCACGATTACCGCAAGACGGTGGCCGATTGCATGGCCGACGAACATTACGGCAGGTTTGAAGAGCGTTGCCGGCAACACAACATGGTGACGCGCTGTGAGTCTGCAGGTCCAAGCTGGTCGGGAACGGTTTGCATGGACGGACTCAAGAATCTCGGACGATCGGAGTTCCCCCAGGGCGAGTTCTGGGAGGGTGGCACCTTTGTCGAGAACGGCCAGAACAAGGTGGCCAAAATGGTCGCCACCGCCGCCCATATCTACGGGAAGCGTTATGCCGCGGCCGAAGCGCTGACCGACGGATTGGAAGGAAGGTTCTGGGGGAAGGCGCCTTCGAAATTCAAGCCGACCGTGGACCGCGCGCTTTGCGAAGGAATCAACCAGATGGTCTTCCACACGATGACCTGCCAGAAGCCATCTGAAGGCAAGCCCGGTCTGGAATACGGTGCCGGCACGCACTTCAACCCGAATGTGACCTGGTGGGACCAGGTAGCTGGTCCCTGGATCGGCTACATCAACCGCTGCCAGGCTCTGCTGCAATCGGGACTCTTTGTGGCCGATGTGCTCTACTACAACGGCGACTGGGCCCCCAATCTCGTGGGTCCTAAGCAGATCGAGCAACCCGGCCTTGGCAAGGGCTATGACTACGATGTCTGCAACGCCGAGGTTTTGCTGACACGCCTCTCGGTGAAGGATGGTCGCATTGTGTTGCCAGATGGTATGAGTTACCGCGTGCTGGTCCTGCCGGAATCCAAGCGCATGCCCCTCGAGGTCGCCAGCAAGATCAGGGAGCTGGTCCAGGCTGGAGCAACGATTGTCGGACCGAAGCCGGAATCCGATTCGGGTTTGAAGGGCTATCCGCAGTGCGATACCGATGTGAAGAAGATAGCGGCCGAGGTCTGGGGTGCCTGTGATGGACAGCAGGTCAAACAAAACACCTTCGGTAAAGGCCGGGCGTTCTGGGGTAAGACCTTGGGTGAAATCTTCCAGGCCGACGGCTTGTCGCCGGATTTTACCTACACGGGAGATGCCTTCATCGACTTCATCCACCGCACGGCCGACGGGGCGGAGATCTACTTCCTCGCCAACCGGAAAAGCGAGACGGCAACGGTTGACGCCGTCTTCCGCGTGAGCGGTAAGCAACCCGAGTTGTGGGATGCGGTGAGTGGCGCACGGCGCGATCTTCCGGCATTCGAATCCAAAGACGGCCGCACTACCGTGCCGCTCGAGTTCGAGCCCGATGGATCGATGTTCATCGTATTCAGGAAGGACGTGAAAAGTGAAAAGTTAAATGTGAAAAGTGAAGGACAGAAGAATTTCCAGGAAATGAAGACGATGCAGGAGATTACGGGTCCTTGGACGGTCCAGTTTGATCCGCAGTGGTTTTATCCGACTGAGGGGATGAGCGGTGATCAGGTCAGGGGGTTGATAAGCTTCGACAAGCTTGAAGACTGGACCCTGCGTCCTGAGCCGGCTGTCAAACATTTCAGCGGTACGGCGGTGTACAAGAAGGAATTCAGGATTCAGGAGTCAGGATTCAGCAGCGGTAAAGGATTGTTCCTTGATCTCGGAGTGGTGAAGGAATCGGCCAGAGTGAAGCTCAATGGAAAAGACCTCGGCGTCGTCTGGTGCCATCCGTGGAGGGTGGAGATCACGAGTGCCGTAAAGCCTGGTGACAACCAGCTCGAGATTGAAGTGGTGAACCTGTGGCCGAACCGCCTGATAGGCGACAGAGGTCTGCCGGTGCCACAGCGCCGCACACGAACGAATGTGTCGATTGATCCGAAGCAAACAATCCTGCCATCTGGCCTCCTCGGCCCCGTTCGTATCCTGAGCCGTCTCCAGGGGGACGTCAAATAATGCATTTAACTTACCCCAATACTCACCTGTGTGTTACAACGTCACATCAACCAAACTAAATGGAATGAAGGGGTATATTATATGCACGACAGGAAAAACAACATGATGCAGCTAAAGAACAGGAGAAACAACATGATGAGGCTAAAGAATGTGATAATGGGTGTGGCGGCGGCCATGGTGGTGCTGGCTTCGGGTGTGGCATCGGCTCAAGTCAAGGATCCTGTAGACTGGTCCAAGGCCAAGCCCGAGGCTGTCAAGGCCTGGCAGGACATGAGATTCGGCATGTTCATCCATTGGGGCCCTGTCAGTCTCACCGGTCACGAGATCGGCTGGTCGCGCGGCAAGGAAACGCCGATCGACAAGTACGACTCCCTCTATAAGGAGTTCAATCCGGTCAAGTTCAACGCCGACGAGTGGGTTGCTACCGCCAAGGCCGCGGGCATGAAGTACATCGTCCTGACCGCCAAGCACCATGACGGGTTCTGCCTGTGGGACACCGCATTGACCGACTACAACATCATGAATTCCCCGTTCAAGCGGGATGTGGTCAAGGAGCTTGCTTCCGCGTGCAAGAATCAGGGCATCAAGTTCGGAACCTATTATTCCACCTGCGATTGGTATCACCCCGGTTGGCCCGTGACCAGTCCCGGCGGTAAAGGGAAACGCGAAAAGTCCGACCTCGACGCCTATCAGAAGTATCTTCTGGGGCAGATCCGGGAACTGATCACCAATTACGGACCACTCGTCACCATTTGGAATGATGTCCCTCAGATGTACGGGGCCAGGGGTGCCGACACGATCAAGATGGTTCGTGAGCTTCAGCCCGATATCCTCATCAACGACCGGACCGGTGCAGGGGGGGACTACAGCACTCCCGAGCAGCGGATCGGCGGGTTCCAGATGGACGGCCCGTGGGAGACCTGCATGACCATCTGCCAGCAGTGGGCGTGGAAGCCGAACGACAGCATGAAATCCCTCAAGCAGTGCCTGGACACGCTGGTTCTCACGGCTGCCGGCGACGGCAACCTGCTGTTCAACGTCGGGCCCCAGCCTGACGGTTTGATCGAGGCCCGCCAGGTGGAACGCCTGAAAGAGATGGGTGCCTGGCTGGACAAGTACGGCGACACGATCTACGGCACCCGGGGCGGCCCGTACGTCCCCACCGAGAAGGTGGCCTGCACCCGGAAGGACGATTCCATTTTTCTGCACATCCTGAGGTGGGAGGGGGACACCGTCACATTGCCAGCCCTTCCTGCGAAGATCGTGTCCTCCACCCTCCTGACCGGGGGTGACGTCAAGGTCGTGAGTACGGCCGACAGCCTGATCGTCACGGTCCCCGAGAAGGACCAGCAAGCCATTGACACGATCGTGAAGCTTCAGCTGGACACTCCCGCAATCAACATCCCGCCCCTGGGGGAGCAAACATCCGCACGGAAGCGGAAGAAGCGATAGCTTGACATCCGCCTCTAATGGATGACCACAATTGGATGACCACAATGGGTTCTGTATGGAACATGGGTGGACCATGGGTTACCCCCGATAAAGCCTGCCGTTGGTTCCTGCAATCAGAAACAAGTGTGAAAGGACCTCAGAAATATTCCAGCAAGCTCCCGCTGCCGGGAGTCAAGGACGGCTATGATTCCAGGCCGCAGCATGGGGTCAAGCACAGCATGGGCCTTGCTTTCGAGCATGTCGATTACCGCGACACGGCGGTCGTCGCATTCCGCACGCTGAAGGGAAAGCGTCCTGCCGCACACGAACGAATGTGTCGATTGATCCGAAGCAAACAATCCTGCCATCCGGACTGCTCGGCCCCGTTCGTATCCTGAGCCGTCTCCAGGAGGACGTCAACTCATCCATTTGACTTTCCGTTGCAATTGTATTTTGACCCTGCGATTATAACATGATAGGTTTTATTTAAATGAACTGTGGGCTGACATGGCCTGGTCTTCTGTGCTGGAGAGGTAAATGAGAAAAATATGCGAAATCGTTTTGTGACGTGTAAGACGGTCGGCTTCTGGGCCTTATTGATCATGGCGCAATTTTCGGCAGCTTCAGATGATCTGACCAAGGACATGGTGATTGATCGAATGCGACCTTACAGTGGCATCCATTCCAACGGAGTAGATACGTCGACGCTCTCCGGAAAAATCATGTGCGGATACCAGGGCTGGTTCGCCGCCGAGGGCGATGCGGCCGGGTATGGCTGGGTTCACTATTTTCACCGTGCCGATCCGAAGCAGGCACCACGGCTCGAAGAGTGCACTTTTGATCTCTGGCCGGATTTGAGCGAGATGACCCCTGATGAGAAATACCTGACGCCTTTCAAGCATCAAGATGGCAGTCCCGCCTTTCTCTTCAGCTCCTGCAACCCCAGAACCGTATCACGGCACTTCCAGTGGATGCATGATTACGGTATCGATGGCGTCTTTCTCCAGCGGTTCGGGGTCTCGCTTTTGAGCCCCCGGAGTCTGAATCACTGCAACCTGGTGGCCGCCAATGTTCGGGCGGGGGCCAACGAATACGGACGCGCCTGGTCCGTCATGTACGATCTCTCCGGCCTGAGCTCCGGTCAGGTCATGGGTGTTGTGGCCAAGGACTGGGAGCTGCTGGTCGACCGGATGAAGATCCGCGAAGACAAGTCCTATCTTCATCACAAGGGCAAACCTGTGGTCGCCGTCTGGGGAATAGGTTTTCGTGATGGTCGGAAGTATTCAATTGACGAGTGCGCCAAACTGATCGAGTTTCTGAAAAATGATCCGCACTACGGCGGGAACACGGTCATGGTAGGGGTTCCGACCGGCTGGTTGAACCTGAACCAGGATGCGGTTTCAGACAAGAAGCTGCATGATATCATCGGTATGGCCGATATTGTGAGTCCCTGGACCATTGGTCGCTACAACACGGAAGATAAAGCCCGGGCGCATGCGAGTAGAAACGTTGCAGCTGATATCACCTGGTGTAATGAAAAAGGCAAAGACTATCTGCCTGTGATCTTTCCGGGCTTCAGTTGGCAAAACTTGATGAGGGCACACGGTAAAAAGCGACCGCTTGATGAAATCCCCCGCCGTGGCGGCAATTTTCTTTGGGCGCAAGCGGTGGCGAATAAAAAGGCGGGTGCCAAAATGCTCTATGTTGCCATGTTCGACGAGATTGACGAAGGAACAGCGATCTTTAAATGTTCTAACAATCCACCGGCGGGACAAGTAAAGTTTGCGACTTACCAAGGTTTGGAAAGCGATCACTACTTGTGGCTTGTCGGCCAGGCAGGACGAATGCTGAAAGGCTTAACCGCCGTAGATGACAGCCTCCCGACGCGAACAAGAGACCAGGCCCCAGTCGTCTCCAGCCCAGCTCCCGACGCCAGCCAACGTGAGTTGCGCCCGTGACGTCCCGTTCTATCACCTTTGTCCTGAGGTTGGGTGATAAATGAAACCGTTTTTCCTTGGTGTTTTGCTGGTTCTGGTGTTTCTCTCGGGAGTTGCTTGGTGGATCTCCCCGCGGCCCGTGCAGGATGGAAAGATCGTGCTGACATGGTGCAGTGATGACAACCCTGCAAGGCGCGAGCAGATTGATCTCTTTAACCGTACTCATCCTCGATACAGGCTTCAGCTGGATCCGGCGAACAATGGCATGGAAAAGGTGATCGTTCAGTCCGAGGCAAAAGTCGGCCCGGATCTCTTCGATAGTTATTCTGCCTTTCAGTCCTCCGCATTTATCAAGTCTGGTATCGCATGGGATATCACGGATCGCCTGCGCGATGCGGGTGTAGATTTGAGGAACGATGCCTGGAGGGCAGCGCTACCTCTTGTGATGCATGAAGGCCGGGTCTATGGTTTTCCGCGCAATGCCGGCACCGACGCGGTCTTTTACAACAGGACACTTTTTGAACAGAACGGTGTTCCCGAACCAAAGGAACGGTTGACTGCGGAGGAGTTTCTTGTACTTGCGAAGAAGCTAACGGTCCGGGATACCGATGGCCGAGTCAAGCAGTTCGGATTCATGTTTTCATGGGGGCAGTGGCAGTTTTTCATGAAGCAGTGGGGCGGGCGGATGTATTCTGCGGATGGCACACGGTGCGAGGTCGACTGCCCTGAAACCGTTGCCGCGATGCAGTTCCTCCAGGATCTTGTTTGGAAGCATAACATAGCGCCAACGCCGCTTCAGGAATCGGCTATGGCAACGAGTGGAGGGTGGGGGTCAGGTGCTTTAACCTGGTTCGGCGGTGGTCGTGCGGCCATGGCATACGGCGGCCGCTGGTGGCTGTGCCTTCTGCGTGACAAGGATAACTACCAGAACCTGAAGCTGGGAGCCGTTGAGGTTCAATTTGGGCCAAAGCGTCAGTACATGGGTTATTGCGGGGTCGTGATGATCAATAAGAACAGTCCGCGGCGCGAGCAGGCCTTTGATTTCATAAAATTCATGGCGGGAAAGGAATACAACGAGCTTATAAATCATCAGGCTGATGCGCTGGGGCCCATGAAGAAATATGTTGAGACGGACCTGTTCCTTCACGATCCCGCGTTTCCTGCGGAAGACTTTAATCAGGTCTGGCGTGACGTGATGGCACTTGGCGAACCGCAGGAGATGTGCGATTTTATCAATGGTGCTGTTGCAGAATTGATCATCAACGAGCAGCTGGATCTGCTGAAGAACAACCAGAAAAGCGCGGAAGAGGCAATGAAGGCCGCTGCCAGGCAAATCAATGCGGTAATAGAGAAGAATCTGAAGAAAAGCAAGGCATTGAAAACGCGCTACGATAAGGTTAAGGCGGGGAAGGATGCTGCCTCGTGAAGATGGCCGGAAAAAATGGAGATCTGCTTGCGGCGCTAGGTTTTCTTATGCCCAACTTTATTGGTTTTGCTGTTTTTACCGCAGTGCCGATTGTTTTTTCACTGGTTATCAGCTTCTCGAACTGGAACCTGCAGAAAACCGAGCCCTTTGCGTGGATCGGTATGGACAACTTCACCGAGCTCTGGATGGATGACAAATTCTGGCTGTATCTGGTCAATACGGGTTACCTGATGATCGGTATGCCGCTGGCCATCGGTGGAGCGCTGTTCTTGGCCATCCTGCTTAGCCAGAAACTGCGCGGGATGGTCGTCTACCGCACTCTTTTTTACCTGCCGACATTCACCAGCGGGGTCGCGCTGATGATCCTCTGGAAGTCGCTGTATAGTCCTGAATTTGGACCGGTTAACACCTTGATTGAGGGGTTTTTTCACTTGGTTGGCTTAGGTGACATGGAGGCGCCCAAGTGGCTTGTCTCGACTCATAATCTGTTGGGGCTGGATGTTGAGCAACTCAGGCTTACCTGGAAACAGGTCGGATTGGGTGCTCGTGATGCGATCGTCATCATGGGTATTTGGATTACGATCAGCGGGAACAACATGTTGCTCTACATAGCAGCGCTCAGCAATGTGCCACAGCCGCTTTACGAGGCGGCGTCAATTGATGGTGCCGGCCGGTGGGCGCAGTTCCGGCACATCACCTGGCCGCAACTGGCTCCTACCACTTTCTTTATCGTCGTGATGAGTTTCATAGGGGGGTTGCAGGGCGGTTTCGAGCAGGCGCGGGTAATGACTGGAGGCGGTCCGGCTGGAACCACCACCACACTTTCCTATTACATCTATAACAAGGCGTTTGTTGAGTTCCAGATAGGCTATGCATCGGCGATTGCCTGGTTTCTGTTCATCATTATATTCGGGATAACCATACTGAATTGGCAGTTCGGCAGTAAAGCTGTCAGTGATTGAGTCAAGACAAAGGATCACCCATGGCGATTGGTGCGACGTATGAGAGCAGGAATGCCTGGTGGCAGCGGCAGGGTAAGCCCGCCTTAAGCCATCTGGTGCTGGTGCTGATGGCGCTAACAATGCTTGCACCGTTCTTGTGGATGCTGTTGTGCAGCTTTAAGCCGCTCAGCGAAGTCGAAAGCCAGAATCCGTTGCCGATTTCATGGCAGCCCAGGAACTACCTGCGCGTTTTCGAGGAGATTCCTTTTGCCGTCTATTACTTCAACAGCATATTTATTGCGGCATGGGTCACCTTTCTCCAGTGCCTTACAAGTTCGATGGCTGCCTATGCCTTCTCGCGACTTCGCTGGCCGGGTCGCGATACGGTGTTCAAGCTTTATCTCGCCACCCTGATGATACCAGGGATCGTCACGATGATTCCTAATTATACGATCATGGTGAAGCTCGGCCTGCTGGATTCCTACATCGGGCTTATTGTTCCTGCTGCGTTCAGCGCGTTTGGAACATTTCTCATCCGGCAGTTCATGCTTTCTCTTCCGGTGTCGCTCGATGAGGCGGCCGCCATTGACGGCGCCAGTCACTGGCGGATCTTCTGGGATATCATCATGCCGCTCTCGCGGTCTGGATTGATCACGCTTGGGATCTTCACATTACTCGGTAACTTCGGATCGTTCTTCTGGCCGATGGTCATGATAAAGAGTGAATATCTGCGGACTTTGCCGGTTGGAATGCTTTACTTCGACAGTCTTTATGGGCGCCAGACGAACCTTCTGATGGCGGCAAGCGTCATGAATGTCATTCCGCTTATCATACTGTTCGTGGTTGCCCAGAAACACATCGTGAAAGGTATTCAGCTTGGGGCTGTAAAGGGATAAATCATCACGATGGGATAATGTTTCGATTCGTGTAGATGTACCGCCACAAGATAATCAGCGAATTACACAAATGTACTTCTCCCCGGTATGGCACTAATCGTTATTAAATTTGTCCGATTATTAATTGCACGATAGATTCCGGTTTGTCTATCATTCCGCGGATAGGTTTGGACCATGCGCGACCTGCATGAGGGCGCGTATAAAGGATCTCGAGGAGCGCACATGGACACAGTGATAAGGTAATCCATTAAGGTTGCCGACGAAGGCACAAAGAAGAAGTCATCCAAACAGGAGTTGTCATCATGCTGAACGCTAAACAAATGTCACTTCGAGGCCACATTCTGAAGGACTGGAAGCTGGAAAAGAATGTTCTGTATCTGTCAACGATACGCCATTCTTCCAAGGAGGATATGGAGGGATCGATCTCGCTGACTCCGATCAGTGCGAAGGTCGTCAAGATCGCCATGACGGAAGGTAAGGCGTTGCGGACTGTTGGGTCGCTCAGCGTTGCCAAAGCATCTCCCGATAGCGAAATCCAGGCGTCCGTCCATGACAGGGGGGGGAATCTCGAGTTCCGGGCCGGTTCCATCGCCATCGAGATCAGCAAAGAGGGGTGTGTGTTCACCTATCTCACGGCCAACGGAGAAAGGCTCCTCAAGGAGTGGGAAGAAGGGGGCAAATGGCTCAAAAAGCGCAACGTCATGGTGCCCGTAAAAGAGGCTGTTGCCGACGTCGTGGTGGATCAATCCGTTGATGGCATGAAAGTCCGGGCCGCGCAGCAAGCGATGGTCAAGAGTCGTGACGGGTTCACGGCAAGTCTTCACCTGGTGCTCGATGAGAATGAGGCCCTTTACGGCCTTGGGCAGCACGAAGAGGGTGTCCTCAACTACCGTGGGCACTATCAGTTCCTCTATCAAGAGAACATGAAGGTGGCGATGCCGGTCATGGTCTCAACCAAGGGCTATGCCCTGTTCTGGGATACGCTGGCGCTATCGACTTTCGACGATACGAACGAAGTGACCACCATTTCCGTGGATGTCTGTGATCAGTTGGAGTATTACTTCATTTACGGGCCAGCCTTCGATGACATTGTTTCCGGAGTCCGGTTGCTCTGCGGAAGCCTGCCGATGTTACCCAAGTGGTCTTACGGCTACATTCAGTCCCAGGAGCGATATGAGACGGCGACCGAGCTGGAGGATACGGTGAAAGGCTACCGCGACCGCAACATCCCGCTGGACTGCATCGTATTGGACTGGCATAGCTGGGAAGGTGAACTATGGGGGCAGAAAACATTTGATCCGACGCGCTTCCCCGATCCAACGCAAATGATGGAGAACCTTCACGCGATGAATGCCCGGATGATGATCAGCATCTGGCCGCACATGAAGGGTGGGGCCAATCATGAAGAAATGCTGAAAAAGGGTTTCATGCTTGGCAACCAGTCCACCTATGATGCCTTCAATCATGAGGCCCGCCAAACCTATTGGAGGCAGGCTGAGCAAGGGCTCTTCAAACATGGCATTGATGGCTGGTGGTGTGATTGCACGGAGCCGTTTGAAGCAGACTGGAACGGAGACATGAGGCTCACCCCCTTCCGGAGAATGCAGATCAATGTTGATGAGTCCAAACAGTACCTGGATCCAACCTTGATCAACGGCTACTCCCTTGAGCACAGTCGCGGGCTCTACGAGGGGCAACGAAGCAGTGGCTCCCAAAAGCGAATGATCAACCTGACTCGATCCGCTTCCATGGGGCAGCACCGATATGGCACCATCACCTGGAGCGGCGACATCGAGGCGCGCTGGAGCCGGTTGCGTAAACAAATTGCCGACGGACTGAATTTCACAGTGACCGGCGACCCTCGTTGGACTTTCGATATCGGAGGGTTCTTCACCAAGCCGTCGGTACATTGGTTCTGGGACGGTCAGTACCCAGACGGCAATGCGGATCCGGCCTACCGGGAACTGTACACGCGGTGGTTGCAGGCCGGTGCGTTCCTGCCCATGTTCCGCTCCCATGGCACGGATACCTATCGGGCGATATGGCATTTCGGCGAACCGGGAACCCTGTTTTATGAGGCCATCAAGAAAGGGATCGAGCTGCGCTATCGGTTGATGCCCTATATTTATTCGCTGGCAGGCTGGGAAGTGCATCGCGACTACACCATGTTCCGAAACCTCTCCTTCGATTTTCGTCAGGACCCATTGGTCCACAACATAGCTGACCAGTTCATGTTCGGCCCATCATTGATGGTGTGTCCCATCCTGGAGCCCATGCTGTACGCCCCAGGTGGGGTACAACTGGAAGGCGTCGAGATGTCGCGCACGGTCTACCTGCCGGCTGGACGCGACTGGTATGATTTCCATACCCATGAACGCTACCATGGCGGGCAGACGATCAAGGCGGCTGCTCCGATTGACCGGATTCCGCTGTTTGTTCCGGCAGGGTCGATCATTCCCACCGGTCCAATCACCCAGTATGTTGACGAGCAGCCTGAGGTGCCTTGGGACATCCTCGTCTATCCGGGACAGGATGCCTGTTTTGATGTCTACGAAGACAGTGGTGATGGGTATGGCTATGAGCAAGGCCAGTGTGCCTGGCGTTCGCTCAACTGGTGCGAGGCGTCCGGTGAGCTGTCAGCCGGTCCCGTCGAAGGGAAGTTCCCGGGGCAAGTGACTGACCGCCTACTCAAGGCTCGTTACTGCCATCATGATCACAACCGATGACTGCACAAGAGAGCAAAATGACAAGACGTGACAACATTCTAAAGGTAATTCGGTTTGAAGGACCTGATTACATTCCAATGAATTTTCACATCAATGGGGCCTGTTGGCATCACTATGACCAGAATGCCTTGCAGGATCTCATGGAGGCTCACCCCTTTCTTTTCCCGAAATTCACGCGACGTCAGGTGGTGACACCGCATTACGGTCTCACGCAACGCAAGGATGAACCCTACACCGATCCGTGGCGATGCATCTGGACAACGAGCGATAACGGCATCACTGGTTCCGTGCACAGTCATCCCTTGTCGGACTGGAGCAATCTGTCAGGCTACGCCTCGCCCGATCCGGATCACACCGACGGAACACATCCGATTGACTGGCAGAAGATCAAGGAACGCGTGCGGAAGCAGCGGGAGGACGGAGACTTCGTCGGTGGCGGACTGCCGCACGGTCACACGTTTCTCCGTTTGCAGGACATTCGCGGGTACGAGAATCTGATGTTCGATATGATCGATGAGGAGCCGAAACTTGCTACGCTGATCGGCATGGTCGAGGAATTCAACTATCAGTTTGTGCTCAAGTGGATGGAGCTTGAGCCGGATATGATGAGCTACCCCGAGGATCTTGGTATGCAGGTCGGGCCTATGCTCAGTCCTGAATGTTTTTGCAAGACCATCAAGCCGGTGTACCAGCGGCTGATGAAGCCTGCACGAGATGCAGGCTGTATCGTGCATATGCATTCCGACGGCGACATACGTACGCTTGTCGATGATCTGATCGACGGTGGTGTGGAGGTGATCAACCTGCAGGATCTGGTCAACGGGATCGACTGGATCGCGGAGAAGTTCGGGGGTCGCACCTGCATCGATCTGGATATTGACCGGCAATCCATCACCGCGCGCGGCACCCCTCGCCAAATTGACGATCTCATCCGTGAGGAAGTCAGGAAGCTGGGCAGCAAGGCGGGTGGGTTGATGATGATCTACGGACTATATCCCGGGGTTCCCCTCGCCAATGTGAAAGCGCTGATGGATGCCATGGAAACGTACGCCGGGTATTATGCTTGAGCGTTAGGTCTTGTTTTCAACGATCAACCGGGACGCACTGAACATGAACCGAAAGGATGACAGATGAGAAAGAGAGCGTTGCTGACGATGATTATTGCCGGTCTTTGCGCGGGTGTGGAATCGCGAGCCGAAGACTGGGCGTCCGGTATCGCCTTGACGAATGAAGCCGCCTTCTTTGATGCGATTGACCTGTCGCGCAAGGAGCTGGCTGACGTGCGTGAGGCTGTGGCGAAGGAGGACTGGTCGGCGGCCAAGACCGCGTTTGAACTGTTCGGCGTGGATCCCCTGCAAAAGGCGGAATAGCATCGCGCTAACAAGGATAAACGAAAATGACAGAGAAGAAATCGTATATAGCGCGCGTGTCCGGTGTGGAAGTCACCCAGTTGACGGACTACAAGGGGCACAGCCACCATTTCTATTTCACGAACTCCGGGTGGTACGCCGGGGGTCGCAAGCTGCTGTTCAGTTCGGAGCGTTGCAACCGACGTAACCTCTTCGGGGCCGACCTGGAAACCGGCGAGATTGAGCAACTCACGGACCTGGATCCGGCTGCGGGCCAAGGCGAACCGGACTTCCTGCGTGCCTGCAAGAATCCCATCCGTGATGAAGTCTATTTCTGGCGGGGTGGGGCGCTCTTAGCCGTTGATCTGGCCAGTCGCGCGATTCGCCTGGTCTTCGAAGGGACCGGGTCGATCTTAAGCTGTTCCGCTGATGGCCAGTATGTATGCTTTGCGGGCAGTGCGGCTGATGCGAAAGAGGCGCGCCCGGATCAACCCTCTGTTAACGCGCCCCGCACGGACCGGTCTGCCGGCCATGTGGGGTTGCAGAAGCGCTGGGAGGCGATGCCACTCAGCCAGATCATGCGGGTGCCTGTTGACGGTGGCGAGGGGGAGGTGTTGTTCAAGGAAAATTACTGGATCGGGCATGTCAACACGTCGCCTACCCAAGCCCATCTGCTGACCTTCTGTCATGAAGGCCCTTGGGATAAGGTCGACAACCGGATCTGGGGGCTGGATATGAACACGGGCAAGGTCTGGAAGATCCGGCCCACAGCCGCAGGCGAAACGGTTGGGCACGAGTACTGGTTCCGCGATGGCATCCGCATCGGCTACCATGGGCAGACGGTTGAGGGAAAGCCCATGCTGGGCAGTATCCGTTTCGACAACACGGAGCGGCGTGAATCCGATTTCCCCGGCCAGACCGGGCACATCTTCTCGCTGGATGACGATCTGATCGTGGGCGACGGCAGCGGCATCATCCGGGCCTGGAAGCGGGAAGGGGACGGGTATGCAGGGCCGCGTATGTTGTGTCGGCATGACTCGGGAATGCGCACTCAGGAATCACACCCGCATCCGAGGATTTCGCCCGACGGTCGTTATGTGGTGTACACCTCTGACCGATCAGGATACTGCAATGTCTACACAGTGCCGCTGGTGGAGTTAGAGTCTTTACCCATGGCCAAGGATTAGTTATAGGACTGCATGATGAGCGGATTTACAATGCCGGGAGAGACCGGGTACGAGGAGCGGGTGCTGGAGCTGGCAAAACGCTGGGGGGCGGATGCTTTGCGGGATAGCGACGGGACGGAGCTGCCGCCGCAGATCAAGGAGTCCGGGTATCCGATCTACTCTACGGTGTGCCTCATCCGTGCGGACAACGCGTTTGCCAAGGCACATCCGGACATGGTTCAGCAGATGTTCCTGATCACGCCGCCGACCGAGGCACAGCATGACACATTGTCGATCGATCTGATGATGTCGTTTCCTGAGGACACATACAAGGTGAACGCGGCCGCGGAGAGTGTGCGTCACTGGCAGGTGTTCGACCGGACGACCGGTCAAGAGTTGCCGCGGGAGCGATGGACGTTCGATCAGGAGGCGGGCACGGTCGAGATCACGGGCACAGCCCGATGGCACCGGTATACGGTCACGTTCCTGGGGTATGAGATCTGGGAGTTCGTGAACCGCTATAATCACCGCACCAACCACTGGACCACGGAGCCTGAGATCCCGCTTGATCCACGGCACCCGGAGGTCAGGGCTCGGATCAAGGAACGGCTGGCGGATTGGCTGGCGCGCAATACGCATTGTTCCGTGGTGCGGTTCACCTCGTTCTACTACTTCAGCGGGCTGGGTGGCTGGGGGGATTACGGCAGGTCGGTCAGTCCGCTGGCGCTGAAGGAATTCGAGGAGATCTTCGGGTACTGTCCGAAGGGCGAAACCTTCGTCAACGGCGGGCTCTACGCGTCCTGCTATCTGCCACCGTCGCGGGAGATGAAAGACTGGATCGAGTTTGTGAACACGTTCGTGGTCGGGACGATGAAACCCTACATCGACATGGTGCACGCGGCGGGCAAGAAGGCCATGTTCCTGCTGGGCGACCATTGGGTGGGTAGTGAGCCCATGGGGGAACGTTTCGCGACGCTGGGAATGGACGGTGTCATCAAATCCGTTTTTCATGGATTCGAGGCGCGGATCGCGGGTGCGGTCGATGCCGTGCCGGTGAAGGAGATCCGGTTCCATCCGTATTTCTTCCCGAAAGAGGTAACGGGCAAGCCGACCTTCTGCGCGGAGGGCACGCCGACCGAGGATCTGAAGCTGTACTGGCGCGATGTCCGGCGCGCGGCGTTGCGGACACGGATTGACAGGATCGGGTTTGGTGGCTACATCTCACTGCTCGATGCCTTTCCTGATTTCGTCGACTACGTCGCCGACGTGAGCCGGCAGTCATCGGTGATCTGTGCGCAGCATCTCAAGGGGCCGGTTCACACGGCAGGCGTCAACGTGGGGGTGCTCACGTGCTGGGGCCAGTCCCGGGCTTGGATGTGCAACGGGCATATGCAGCATGGCAGTGTCTACAACCATTTTCTGGAATCACTGGCGGGGTTGCCGGTGAACGTCGAGTTCCTTTCGTTCGACGAGGTCCGGGCCCGTGGCATCCCGGGGCATATCAACGTGCTGGTGAGCTGCGGTCGTGAAGGCACGGCGTGGAGCGGGGGTGACGTGTGGCGTGATGCCGGTCTGGTCGAGATGGTTTCGGCATTCGTGGCGGCGGGCGGCGGGTTGATCGGGATCGGTGAACCGTCCGCCTGCGGCGGTCTCAGCCAGTATTTCCAGCTTGCGGCGGTCTTGGGCACGGATCGCGCAGCCATCCAGGGTGAACTCAATTACCGTTATGAAGGCTACCTCAAGGAAAAACACTTCATTACGGCTGATATGGACGGTGAGCTTGAGTTCCTGGCCGACGTCCCGGGTCTGAGGATCGTATCCGGCGAAGCGAGGGTCATCGCGTCACGCATTTCCGGGGAGTGCGAGCAGTTCTATGTGCACCGGCAGCCGCAGGTGGTTGTGAACCGCTTCGCCAACGGACGCGCGGTCTATTTTTCCGGGTATAAGTATAGTGTCCGGAACACGCGTGTGCTGCATCGGGCGTTGTTCTGGGCAGCGGGCATGGAGCATGTTTTCGATGAATGGCGGTGTAGCAACCCATGGATGGAATGCGCATATTTCCCGGCCGCGAACGCGCTCGTCGTGGTGAACAACAGCCATGAAACGCAGGCCACAACGCTGTGGCTTTCGGGCGGTGATCAGGTTTGTGTTTCCGTCGGTGGGCTGCAGATGGAAGTGGTGCAGACGCAGGTGCCACATGAATGAGACCGCGTCCCCCGTGCCATTCCCTACCGGAAAGCCAGGACAATGAGGGGAGCGTCTGGAAGATTTGCGTGTGCTGTCAGCGTTGACAGAACGACGGATGACGAGAGGATGAGTGAATGAGTGCGATAAGATTATGTGTTATCACGGCATACCTTGTACTGATCTGCCTCGGTGCCTTCGCGGGCGTGGCAGGTGAGACAGGCAGGAAGGAAGCCTACACCATGCGCACCCCGCTTACGCTCGAGGAACTTCTGAAACCGTACGATGGCCCGGTGGTAGAGCTGGCCGACAACACGACGCTCTACAACAAAGTCATGTGCGGTTACCAGGGCTGGTTCACCCACAAACTGGATGGCTATACCCCGCACAATATCCACTGGGCGGGTGGCGGCGGTGACATTGACCAGGATCCGCCACGCTGTTCGGTGGACCTGTGGCCCGATCTGAGTGAATGTGATTCAGACGAGTTGTTTCCGACCCGCTACAAACACGTCGACGGGTCGACGGCTTACGTCTTCAGTTCAACGCAGCGAAAGACGGTGGTGCGCCATTTCAAGTGGATGCAGGAATACGGCATCGACGGTGTATTCAAGCAGCGTTTTGCGGGTGCTTTCACCAAGGACGGTGTATTCAGCAGGGATACCGTCAAGTACCGGAGTGGACTTGCCGCACTGGCTAACTGCCGCGAGGGGGCCAACCGCTACGGCCGGGTCTACGCAGTGATGTATGACGTTGACTTCAGCGCCAAAACCGTCGATGCGATCATCAAGGACTGGACCGTGCTCTACAACGAGATGGGCATCACCCGGACCCCTGCCTACATCCGACACCGTGGCGGCCCCGTGGTTTCGCTCTGGGGATATGGCTTCGCGCATCGCGCGTTTGACGACGCTGCCGCCGGGCGCCTCTTTCAGTTCCTCAAAGACCCGAAGAACGGCGGCTGCACCATCATGCTCGGGGTCAACAATAACTGGACCGAGATGAAGGGGGCACAGATTGAACTGCTGAAGACCTATGCGACGATTGTCAGTCCGTGGAACGTCGGACGCTACAACTCGCCGGACGGCGCGCAGCACCACTTTGATCGCTGGGTCCCTGGCGATACCGTCTTCTGCCGCCTGCATGGGCTGGATTACTACCCGGTGATCTTCCCCGGTTTCAGTTGGGCTAACCTGAAATACGAGCAGAACGCCAAACTCAACCAGATTCCCCGCCTCGGCGGGAAATTCTTCTGGTCGCAGGTGGAAGCGGTCCGCAAGCACGGGCTGAACATGCTCTACGTAGCCATGTTCGATGAGGTCGACGAGGGCACGGCGATCTTCAAATGCACAAACGCCCCGCCGGTTGGCCGCTTCATCACCTACGAAGGCTATCCCAGCGACCACTACCTGCGCCTGACCGGCCTGGCTGGGCGGCTGCTCCGCGGGGAAACGGTGGCTTTTCCCGAGATCCGGCCTGATCCCAAAGCGACGGTCTACAAGCCCATGTCGGTCGAGAACTACTACAAAACACCCCGCTAGGACGCAATGAACAGTAAAGCAACAATCATAATGATCATCAAGGTGAGTATTCTGGGGCTGCCATTGGCATACGCAGGGCCAGTCGAGCCAACGACCGACGGCAACGGCAACCAGTTGAAAGATCCACCGGAAATCCTTTTTCTGCTGGGCGGGCAGTCAAACATGGCAGGGAATGGCTTTGCCAAAGACCTGCCAAAGACACCCGAATATGAGGGGTATCGAGCGTCTCCAGCAAACGTCTCCATGTGGAATGCAAAGGAGAAGAAGTGGGCTCCTCTGATAATGGGATCCCGGTTCGGTCCGGAAATCGGATTTGCCCACACCCTTTCAAGCGCTATGCCTGGTAAGCATATCGGAATTGTGAAATACGCTGTCGGGGGTACCTCGATGGATCAATGGACGCCGGGGGGCGAGCTATATTCCCGCCTGCTGGGCGATTTCCAGGATGCGCTGAAAAGTGCGCCCGATATAATATTTGCTGCCATGTTATGGCATCAGGGCGAAAGCGATTCGGATACCGAAGATGTCGCAAATGCCTATCAGGACAAGTTCATTCATTTCATCAAGACGATACGCAAGGATACTCGGCAGGCCGACCTGCTCTTTATCTATGGTCAAATTAATCCCGGACGATCATTTCGTGGTGTCCCCCGCTTTCTGCAAGCTGACATTGTCCGCAAAGCTCAACAAGAGTTAAGGCTCGCTAATGCCATCATGATCACAACCGATGACTGCGCAAAGAACAAAGATAATCTTCATTACAGCGCAAAGGGGCAGATGGCGATGGGAAAACGATTTGCGGAAACCTACCTGAAGGTAGTCAAGCAAGAGAATTTACCTGGCAAACAATAGTAGGAGAACACAGGAACGATGAAATGAAAACATACGAAATGACATGGAAGTCATTGTGCAATCACCCGGTCCCGGACTGGTTCCGGGATGCCAAATTCGGCATTTACACGCATTGGGGTCCCTACACGGTACCGGGGTATGGCGGGGACAGCGATGCCTTATGCAGCCAGGATCAGCATAGCTACAACGGGGCGTGGTATCCGCGCCGTATGTATGAGCCGTCGTTTTCCGCGGCCCGTTATCACGCGAAAACCTACGGTGCCCCGTCCCAGTTCGGGTACAAGGATTTGATCCCGCTGTTTACCGGCGAGAAGTTTGACGCAGCGGAGTGGGTTGATCTGTTCAAGGATGCCGGCGCACGGTTTGTGGGTCCGACGGCGCAGCTTCACGATGGGTTCGCGATGTGGGATTCGAAGGTGAATCGCTGGAATAGCAAGGCGATGGGACCCAAGCGGGACGTGACCGGTGAGTTCGGCGCGGCGGCACGTCAGGCAGGCTTGAAGTTCGTGACGACGTTCCACCACGCGTACCAGTGGTTTTTCTTTCAGCGGGGCCGTGGCAAGGGCTACGACCTTGATGACCCCCGTTACGAGGATCTCTATATGCGTACCCATGCCGCCAATGAAATGCCGGATAAGGCGTACCATGACCGATGGCGTGACCAGATCTTTGAAGTGCTCAACCAGTATTCACCGGACCTGATCTGGTTCGATTTCTGCCTGAAGTGGATTCGCGACGATTACAAACGCGAGATGCTGGCCTATTACTACGACAGTGCCGTTAAGAAGGGCCAGGACGTCGGTGTGGCATTCAAGAATAACGACCTGCCGCCGGGCTCCGGTATCTTTGACTTGGAAGTCGGCAAAATGGACAACCTCTGCCAGTTTGCGTGGCTGACGGATACCTCGGTGGATTGCGTTCCGAATGGGACATGGGCGTATTCACGGTCGGCGGCGTTCAAGTCGCCGGAGCGCATCATCCACAATCTGGTGGACATCGTCAGCAAGAACGGTCAACTCCTGCTTAATGTCGGACCTCGCGCCGACGGCACGATCCCCGAGGGGGCGAGGCATGTGTTGAAGAAGGTGGGCGAATGGCTGCGACTAAACGGTGAAGCGATCTACGGGACGCGTCCATGGTGCGTAGCAGGCGAGGGTCCGACCCGCAAAAGCGTGGATATGTCGCGGCAGGGGATGTTCAATGAGACCGGCGAAGCGAGGTTCTGCGCGCATGAGATCCGTTTTACAACGGCGGGCCATGCGATCTATGCGACGTGCCTAGGGCTGCCCGGCGATGAAGTGTTCATCAACGCCTTCAAGGAACGGGTGAGCGCCGAAGAAATTCGCCAGGTGACCATGCTTGGTTGCGACCGTCCGCTCTCGTGGCGTCTGGATCGGGACGAGGGGTTGATCATCGAGACGCCTGGGCTCAAGCCGAACGAGTATGCCAATAGCTTCAAGATTGAAATGAAAGCATAGTGTGTGGTCGAGTGTATGTGGGTATGTGAGTGAGTTTATGAGG
>CAZZBA010000031.1:0-2313 GCA_964652765.1 uncultured Victivallales bacterium
GGTGATAATACCCATGGTTTTCTGCGCGTCGTTGCCGCCGTGGCCCAGACTGTAGGCCGCAGCCGACAGCAGCTGGCCCCTGCGGAACAGATGGTCTACTTTACCGGGTATAGACTTGCTGAAAAGCCGGTAAACCACCACCCCGAAAAGCAGCGGTGCCAGTACGGCAGCCAGGAACGGCCCATAGACAAACCGGAACATACCGGTCAGATTCGCCAGCACCATCAGCGTCGCCGCCGGTATCGCCAGCAGCACCATGCGCCGATGCGCAAGCGTCAGCCGCTGCTCGCCCCCCGTGCCCGCAAAAACCACCGTAAAGACCAGGATCGCGGCCAGCAGCGGAACCGCCCAATCGACGGAGCCCAGACTCCAGACCCCGTACAGGATGATGCTCATGATCATCAGCGTCTTGGTCCGCAGCAGCCGGCCGTAATGATTCACCACGGGCAGCAGTCCGAACAATAGCACGATGCTAACCGATTGCATCGCCAGCTCCGGCACGGACTTGGTGACGGTCTTGAGCAACAGGAACGCTGCCAGCAGGGGCACATACAGATTGTCGCGACCACCGATCGAAACCGCCTCGACCAGCGTCAACAGGGTCGCCGCCAGGAACGCGGAAAACAGTGCCTGCCAGAGTCCTGCATCCCCTGACGGCCACGCCAGCGGTAGGTAAACGGCGAGGAATGCGAGAACCCAGAAAGCGATAGACCCCTCCAGGCTTTTGCATTCATCCACGCCGCCGGTACGGTAGCGGATACGCCCGAAACGGGCACCGACAAGCGCCGCTGCGGTATCGGCCACGGTCAAGACCAGCACCGCGCTCATGTACAGCCCGTACTGGCCATCCGTCATGCGGAACAGGATGGCAACCGCGAACGGGTAATAGACACTGCCCCGGCTCTTGCGTTTCACCCGGCAAAGGCACTGCAGCCAGCTGGCCTGTTCCGCCAGCCAGAGACCACCACCGAACACCACCGCCAGCAGCAGGACCGTCGTCGCACGGTCCAGCAGCAAGGGGAACAGGAGGCACCCCAGACCGCCGCCGAGATGCACGAGCTTACGCGACCACTCGGGCGGGATCGTCGTGTAACGGGCAAGCCCTTCCGCCACGCCAATCAAGGCGGCCAGCAGCGTCACGATCACCAGTACCCCGTAACACTCAGCCTGCATCGGACAAAACCTCCGCGCCGGCAGATTGACGGTCCGGCCGGACTTCGTCGACCCGGAAGGCGCTATAGAAGAAGGCGCGATCACGGGCGAAGAGGCTGGCAGCCAGGTCATCCAGCGATGTTACACAATCCGCGAACCGGAGTGGACAGCGGCGCGGCACGAGCATGTTCCAGTAAGCCAGCCGGGCACCGGGCCGCGAATGCTCAAGCAGTTTGCCGTAAAGGCGTGCCCCGCTATCCTCATCCATATATTCGAAGATATCGGAAAGGTTATAGCCATCAAACCCGTCCGCCCCGTAGCGCGCGGCGGCGTCCTCGATACCGCCATGAAACAGCGTCAGCCGATCCGCATAACGCCGGATCCCCGCCAGGATTTCGGGCTGTGTCCAGTCCGGCATGGCGGCGGCGAAATGACCGGTCATCACGTATTGCAGGTACGGATTGTTATGCGTCTCAAGCTGCGTCAAGGCGTATCGCGAACGCACCAGGATACGGTCGGCCACGGACCCTTCCACGTAGCGGAAGAATTCGGGGTCGCGGCCAAGCCTTCCCATCATGAAGCGACTGAAGAAGAGCTTGAAGAGCCAGCGCCAACGATGGTTGTTCCATTGGTGCTCGTAGAAATGCTCGCGCGCAGCAGCATCGCGCAGCTGCAGCAGGGCCGCGACCATGCGGCGGCGATGCACCAGCGGCAGCAGGCGCGTGCGGAAAAGCCGGAAGTAATTCTCGAACTTGCCGGCATGGATCACACCGCCGCTGACCAACTCCGGATTCGCATCCCAGAAGGCGCGTGCCTCGGCGGTAAGCGCATTGCGCAAACCGGCGTAGACCGCCAGACGATCGTCCATCGGGCAAAAGCCCAGAAAAGCCAGAGCCGCTTGATCGCTCAATTTCCGCACGGACGCCACACGCAGCTCCACACAGGCAAGCTGCGTCAGGTTCAGATCCGCCGCGATCACCTCCGCGCCGTGGGCCAGCAGATGCAGGCTGTTATCCCCGGCCGAGGCAATCGACAATATCCGCCGCCCCGGTTCCGGGCGCAGCGCCTCGACCAACAAGGCACTGTCCTCCCAGCAGTTTGCGTAGCGGATACGGTCAAACGCCACCCGACTCGCCACCGCTGCCGAAAGTTCCGTCATCG
>CAZZBA010000031.1:2413-21065 GCA_964652765.1 uncultured Victivallales bacterium
GGCCGCGATAATCGAGACCTCGCCAGCCAGGACCGTGGCCGCACAGATTTCCGCGAAGGCACGGGCTCGCCCGTTCCCCACGCAATCGAGCATCTTCAGGCAGGCCTGTGCGGTGGGCAGATGCGTTCCTCCGCCAACCGTCCCCACCACCAGATTCGGCAGCGAGACCGAGACATCCAGCGCCCCGTCGGCAGCCGTCGTCATTTGAGTGATCCCCACCGCCGCCTCCGACACACAGGCGACATCCTGCCCGCAAGCCAGGAAAAGCCCGGCCAGGGCGTTGGCATAATGCCCCTGCACACCGATCGTGCCACTTTGCACACCGCCCAGGGCCGATACGCGGCAATACTCCGCCATTTCCACGGGCGTGGTATGCAGGAACCGCTGCACCAGCCTGGCCGGGATCCGGGCGGATGCCACGACCTTCTTGCCACGCGCCCCCATGAACGAAAGCATACTTGCCTTCTTGTCACCCGACAGATTCGCCTCCACATACCAGCGCACCGGTTTATAGGGCGATTTTTCGACAATGTACTGGCAGACTTTCTCGGTAGCCACCGTTACCATATTCTGACCCGCGGCATCGCCGGTCTCGTATTCGAAGATCAGGTAAACCAGCGTACCGCAGCTCGAGAGCTTGATATCGTTCAGATGACCGTGCGATGTCGCCTCCGCCACCGCCTCGCGAAACGAATCCGCATTTCGCAGGACCCAGTCCATGAAACCGACCGCCTCAATCAGATTATCGAAGGCAAAACCCGGCGCACGGGAAACCGATTCGGTCAGGCACATGGTTGACACCCCGCCTGCCAGCGAGAGGACGTAGGCACCGCGGTGGTACGAGGCAACCATGGCACCCTCGGTCGTGGCCAGCGGCACCATGTAGTCACCGTGGGCATATAACCCGTTGATGCGTAATGGTCCGAGCATGCCAACCGGAATCTGCACCATGCCGACCAGATTCTCGATATTACCTTGCAGCGCTTCCGGCGAAGGCCTGCCGTCAGCCCCCTCCAGCGCGGCCGTATCGAAACCGCATTCGGTCTTCAGGAAGGCTTGCCGGGCAGCCAGGCCGGCGGCCGTGAAATCATTCCCGGCCGGGAGACGGTCCGGCAGCGGGGCGGTCGCCGGCAGTCGGGGCGCAAGCCGCTGCTTCACATCAGCATCCGACAGGCTGCTGTGAATCCGTTCCGCGATCCGCCGTCCACTAAATAACGACTGTGCCACCACGCCTCCCGCTGTTAACCCGCGCTACTAAATCGTATAGCACAGGGATTCCGGCAACGCCAAGCAATTCCGTCCGTGGTGCCGTTTAATCTGTTACGGGAAGTTCAAGTACCCATATGCTTCGTTCTGCCGTGGCGAGAACCTGCCTTTCCCCGTCCAGTCTGTGAAAACTGATCCAATCGGGCTGGAACTCCTTGCCTGCCGAGACGAGCGGGGGGTGAGGGTCGATTGTAATACCATCAACAGAAAGCCGGCATGATCGATAGTGCCTGCGGACATCCGGTCGCTGGATCTCAACGGTTGCCCATGTCCAGCCATCACCCGCCAGCAGGGGGCCGCTGGCATACATAGGGAGATAGGCGGCATCCCCCTCATCCTTTACATCCGGCCCAACGGGTCGGGCGAATTGGCGCTGGATGTTGGTCTTCCATGCTGCTTGAAGTCGACCCTTGTTTGTGGATAGGTCAACCTCGACAAGGCCCTTTGGCGGCGCGTCGTTCTCGGCACTGATGCCGCTGCCCCCGCTAAACTCGAAGGTCGCACGGTCCGCACCGTGGAGACGGAGCGCATGGGGTGTGCGCCAAATGGGAAGAACCTGCGAGACGATGTCCGTTGCCGCATCAATCTGCCACAGCCCGTAACGATCATCGCATTCCAAGATGGTTTCGAAAGCAACGAGAAAGAGTACCCGGTTGCGCGGCGCATCGGGAACCATATCCGTAACCTTGATCCGCGGAACCGTATCGTCCAGCGGGCTGCGTTTCTCACGACGTGTACTCGATACCAGCACGTCGAAGGTCTGGTTGGTTATGCCATACTTGATGATATAGCCACCCGTGAGACTTGCATACACATGATCACCCAGAACCGCAACGCCAAGCACTTCATTTGATGGCAGACCATTCGACGCATCGATTGTAGTCGAGTTGCCGCCGGTAACCGGGAGCAGTTGAATGCCATGTTCCCTAGTGCCCACCGCGATGATATCGTCACTAACGGATATACAGGTCGGGGAATGCCCTCCGGAAAGGGGCAATGGCGAGAAACGGGGAGCTTCGTTGCTGGTCGAAACGTATCCGACGCTGTGGGTCCCGCTCTTGTGTCTCACGGTGAAATAGAGTCGATCCCCATGCAGGATTGGTGTCATTAAGGCCAGGATGTCGCCGTGTGTGTCTGCATCGAACAGCAGCCGTGTCTTGCGCCATGGGGAAGGAACTTCGCGGGCTGTAAGTTCCGGGTGCACCTTCAACACAGGTTCCATGACCCAGGCAATTTCCCGTTCAAAGGATCCATGTTCCATCACCCAGAGCAGAACTCTGGCATCCAGGTATTCACCCGTCTTCCAGGCGGCCAGCGCACGGTCTCGATACCGAATCATGTCGGGATAGTCCTCCACAGGGCGTTGGGTGACAACGGCCCGATACTCGCAGGGGTGATGAGAGAAACCGCCGCCTTGCGGCGGATCGAACTGGCGAAACGTTCTTGTTGCGGGTTCGATCATGTTCCAGACCACCCAGAAGTTCATGTGCTTGTGTTCAAGCATGAATTCGAACCAGTCGGCGTATTCGCGTTGCCGGTCTGCGGGATCATCCAAGGTGAAATCAATGAGGTTCAGTGCGGCCATGTACTGCTGGCACAAAGCCGTCTTGAGCTGCTTTTCCCCGAGCTCGGGGCAGCGGTTCCTGATGGTATCCCGGACCTTGGCGTAATGGGCATAGACCTGATCCGCCGGTATCTGCCCGCGCCGAAAATCGACCATCAGGCTGCCGATTTTGCCGTAGGTGACAACCGTATCCAACTCGTCCTTCTCAAAACGAGCGAAGAGATCTTTAAACTTCGTGAGATCACGGTTGTCCAATTGCCATCCACCGACACGCGACGCGCTGGAGTATGCGGGCGCGGGCCATCTGATCTGCGCACAGGTTCGGGTAAGCAGCCGGCTGGAGGAAACTGCCCAGCCTTCCCGCAGCCAGAATGGCCCCGTGAGTGTCAGCCAGATGTCGTAGCTCTGGATGGTGCCGTCCGTCCAATCGGCGGAGTTCCACGCAAGCTCTTCCATACACTGCAGGACGTGGTGCAACAGAGAATTGAACGACACCATCTCGTTCATGGTCTTGATCTTGCGACTTCGGTCCTTTAGCAGTTGCACAACACTCTCACGGAGATCGCGCTGGTAGCGACGCCATGCGGCCACATCTTGCTCGCTGACAGATCCTTCCACAACCAGACTTGTCAGCACATATCTCCAGAAAGAACTATCGATCAACGTCCACTCCGGTAACCAGTCTTTCAACGTGCTGGCTTCGTCCATCTGCTTCCGCTGGCGGGAAACGCGAATCACCTCCAAAGTCCGTGTCGCAATGGAAAGAATCTCTTCAAGGGGTGCTCTCCTATCGGCAAGATTGATCACCCTCATGGCGAGAATATCCGCCAGCCTTAATCCTATGTCGTAAGATTCAGGCGCCAGCGCAAAGGCCGCCTCAGCTGAGCGTAAGGCGGCATCCATAGCCGTCCTGGACACCTGGTAGTTGGCTTCGCGCTCGAAGCGCATCGCTTCTATTTCACGGTTAGCGGTGCCTGCGGGCACATGGGTACCGAAGTGTTTGGCAATGGCGGCACTTAAAAGGTCGGCAAGCTCCGCGATATTCTCCGAAGCGGCCTCGACGGTTATCTTGCCACTTTGATTCCCTTCGCCATCAGCCAACAGCGCGGTTGCACTGACGTAGCCGACCGTATCGCCGCGATTGATGTCGACATCAACGGTCACGATTGATGCCAGCAGTTCAGGCATAGTGTCTGCCACAGGCAGCTCGCGCTCCCGATTCACATGATCGAGGTGCTGCCGCTCCACCATCGCCAGATGAGGTGCCGTCAACAAACGCCGCCCAAGCAATAAGGCGATCGACTGGCACTGACTGTCGAAGGACGTGGGGAGTGTCGCATTCCTTACCGTACCGATGCTAAGGGTGACGAGCTGCTTGCCGGCAGCTATGGCTTTGCGTTTCTCCCAACCAGTCAACACGGCTTCCCGTACTGCCTGAACCGCGACTTCGATGTCACCATCCGGAAGCGACGAGTCCCAGAACTTGACTCCTGAACGCGCATCAAACACGACAATGCCGAGCGCTTGCTTCTCATCAGGGACGGTTTCCAGTGCAGCGAAGACGTCCACGCCAAGCAGGCGTGTCGACCTGATAACCGATGCTACGTCGACCATTCCACCCTTGAGCAAACCGTACTCATGGAGGGCATGCTCGACCCTGGTCCGTTCCAGAATCTCGATGCCATCGACATTGCCCAGTTGCACGGTGGCCAGGTCGAGCAGCGCGTGCCCGGCATCCCCGCCGGACGTACTGACCAGCGCCACGCGCGTCGCCGCCAGGCAGAGCGGTACATGGCAGACAAGAAGCAGACCAAGCGCGATTTGTAATCTCATATTGGCACAAACCATACCGGGTCCTACCTTGGCTCAAACAGCCATAGTGTATACCAATCAGAAACAACAAGCTTGCCTTGCCAGGCCCGCACAAAAAATGGGGCGCTCCTATCTTTGTATTCCGGCACAACTTCCCCCGCTGCAAAAGGCTGCCCTCGCAGTGCCGTCATAAAGTGAAGTCCGCTGCCTCTTGCAGGCGTGCGGTGGTAAATAACGCCATAAAGTCGATCACGCAAAGCGGCTACCGAATCCACACCACTAAAGCTGGGGCGATTTCCCAGATGCGGGATATCGCCGCCAAAACGCTCCGGCTTGTCGGTCACGCAATTCCATTCGTGCAATTCCGCGGAAATAAGCCCCCTCCCAACCAGGCAGGAATCAGGGTCCCACGCACGCAAATCGTCGACCTTACTTCCCCATAACCGCGAGATTGCCTGATTCTCAAGATCAAGCGCAAATAAACCACTGTTTCCCTGATTCCCCCCGATACCGAAGAGAAGTCGTTTGCGAGGTCTATCTTCGTAGAATGCATTAATCTGGTAGGGATCGCCGTTATCCAGCAGTGTCCGCTTCTCGCGTCTTTCGCTGGAGGCAACTACGACCATGTTACTTCCGTCAAGGTCAGCTGAAAGGATGTGCCCATCGCGGTTCTTACAGCTGATATATAGCTTGTTTTCCACCTCCGCCAAAGCATTCACATCGGCATCGACAAGATCGACACCCCGACTCATAAACCACACGTCGCGTCCATCGAGCGGGATGACCAGGATACCCGCAGTTCCCGGAATATAGGCAGCCTTGCTGCCGATGTGAATGGGACCGTCAAAACCACCTTCATGATCAACGCGCGCCAGTTGCTCGACCAGTCCGCTATTGAGGTCGATGCGCTGAAGTTCGTACCCTAGCTTACGATCAGGCGCCGGATAATCGGGACGTTTCGCATAAACAACCAAATAAACAGCATCCCCGACCAGGGCCGCCGACATGATGCAGGGCGGCTCACGCGTAGACCCGCCGAACTCGTCACATGAATATAACTTCGTCGATGACCGCCATCCGGAAAATGGCACTCTGGAGCCATTTATTGCAACACCGCCTACATCCATGTCCTTGCCATACCGTTGCCGGTAGGTGAGTTTGAACCATTCCAGTGTTTTAGGAAGGCCCGCGGCTGGAATGCCACCGCTCGTCAAACCGCTATCAGGGGTGTTGTACTGGTAGGCACACAGCGTAAAGTTTTTATCCTGAAGCTTCCGGCATGCATCGATCAGGTAAAACCCCGGACAAAGAGAGCCCTCCTTATCATGTGCGTCCAGAAAAGAGACGACAAATAGGGATACAATCTTTCGCCGTTCCGTTTCCACGAAAAGTCGTTTATATTCAGGAACGAGGATTTCGCTGGGAAGGTTTAGCTCAAACAGATCACGGGTACAATAATAGATTGATCCGCCTGATCCCGTGGTGTCTTCGATAGCCAGCGTAAACATTTTGTGAAGCGTCTTCTTTATTTGCGCGTCGACATCAGAGAACTGCTCCGTATGGAAACGGAGTAATGCCAGTATACAATAGTGGGCTTGCAAACTACCCTTGCCTGCCCACCCCTGGTAATAATCCATCAGTCGCTTGATGCCTGTTGGCGAAAGGTCTCTCGGATAATTATAGCACCGAAACGCCGGATCGCCTGTGTAAGGCGCTATCCTTTTCGGATCAAACAGATCAAAACCACCCCATCGCAGTGGATAAGCCAATTTCTCAGGAACAGCAAAAAGCTTATCAAGCCACTCTTCCTCCGACAGGGCCCACAGATCGATATTATCCTGACCTTTGCTATGCGAGCATTCAACTGTCGAATGAAAATGCCGCCTCATGGCCAAAAGCCGATCACGGTCTTGCGGTTCGAGCTGCATATGATTCGTCAGCAGCGCGCGGAACAATTGATAGAACTGGATATATGGGATGTTTCCAGGACGTTTGCCGGATTGATTGCACCACGATAGTCGAATGGCAAGCGACTGCTCAAGACTGTCAGCGGCATCCTTAAGTCGAGTCTGGCCAACAGCCGCCAGCCCTACTTGATCAACCACTTCACAAAGCTGCACCTGTCTATTCAAGTTCCCAGGATCAAGGGCAACCGCAGCGTGCGCGGCAACCAACGCTTCGTCCAATCGGCCGCGTCTAATCAGGCGGTCATATTCCGCGGCAAAACGATTTGATTCGTGCCGGTTGGAGTAATCCTTGGCATCGCTGCTCGGTGACTTAAAAACATCGAGCAGTTCGTGAGTAATATCATCGACTAGGCCCTGAATATCTGACGCGTTCTTCTCAAGCTCGACAACATCAATTTCTTTGCCTTTCGTATCAGTGATCACGGCTCGCAGCCTGACGGTATCAGCGGTCTTTCCTCTCGATAGATCAATATCGATAAGCGCGGTGGATGCTAGCAGGCGGTCTCGGAGATCACCCGTCAATGCCGCCTCCATATTAACCTGATCCAGTCGTTTGCGTTCCAATACGCTCATTCCCGGCTGACTGAGCAGTCGACGCTCAAGCATGGGACACAGGGCCTTCGCTAGTCCGCTCTGCATGATGGGCAAGTCGATATTCCGCACGCTTAGCAAGGATACGGTCATTCCCTTATCCATATCACCGCGTTGTTTTGCAAGCGCCCTGATGATTGCACCGGCGGCGGCATCCGCAATCTTGCCGGGATCCGCATCCGGATCCAGCGTCTCGTCGCACAAGCGCACGCCGGTGATCGCGTCGAACGCGGTCAGGTTACACATTGCCGGAAAATCCTTCCCAGCTGACATGCAATGGAGATCCGCGAATACACCACACTTGAGGATCTTCCCTACCGTAAGCACAGTGTCCGCCGCAAGAAAGCCGTCAAGCGAGATGCCCTGCTCCATCAGCAGCTTGTCTACATTCGCCCGATCCAGCAGTACCAAATCATCCCGCTGCGCCAACGCCACCTCCATCAGCTCCACAATGGCGGACGCCTTCGGATCGCCAGACGGCATCAACGCCACTCGCGGCACTCCGGCCATACAGAAGGATGCCTGGCAGGCAAGAAGCAGGCCAAAGATGATTTGCAAATATCGTTTCATAAATCAGAAACTCTTCCCCACCTGTGTCGCACCAAACCCGAGTTCTTTCGTGGTGTCGATTAACCAGACTTCATAAGGGGCTGGCCCACAACGCATAATAATAACGACACCTTGTTTTGCGGCTTCCAAAAAGACCGGATACGGATTGAATCCATCTTGCCCAGGAACCTGCGCTATCGCATGCACGTCCCCGCTTCGGGTGTCGATGAAATCGATTTTGTTGAAAAAGAAATAATGTCCGCTCTTTACATAGGGTCCATTTTGAGAATAATGTTTTTCAAGCCATCGCATCGCAGGATCAGAAAAAGCCTGGGGTTTGAAGTCATAAGACAGCCATCTGTCACTCCCGCTATTCCTGTTAAACCAAAGCGACGTATCAGTCGCTTCAAGAGAGCTTGCATAATTAACGGCTGTCTGTTTTCTAACAAGACCGTCGTAGCGGGGGAAGGTAGCGGGGGTAATACGCCAGGGAGATACGTCTATCCGATAAACGCCATCGATATTCCTCGTGTGACTCCACCCTCTGTGAGATGCTGACTTTGTCGCTATCCATACACAGTTTCTTACCGGATCCGAAGTCATGGCGCTTATCGCAAATGATTTGTCACCGTTTTCGGATAGATCAGGTTTGGATGGGTGAATCAGAATATTTGTTTTTCCCGACTCGGGGTGCCATGCGACAAGTGCTGTTGCCTGGTCACGGAATGACGCAATAATCCAGCCTTGATGAGAAATGACACCCACACATTCGTTAGCGGGCATGCCAGCCGCCATATCCATACAACTGGCGGGGGCATTGTTGAGCGGTAAACGAACAATGCCATAATACTGAGAAGCATAGTAGAATGAATTCTGAAGCTTAACCAGCCTGCTGTTGCCTAGGAGATCGGCGCGCTCGCGTTTGCAAAAATATCGATTTGGATGAATAAGCTCGAATGAGCTTCTTTCTTCACATTCGCCCGTTCTGGTGTCAATGCTCATTAGCACCATTCTACTTGTCTTTTGTTTCGGATCTCTCCGGCAACCAACGAGCCACAGGATGTCATCAATAAGCGTTGCGGCTCCCAACAACCATGCATCATTAGAATTCGCCGGAAATAGTTTTCTGCCATTATTCCAGAAAGGATCGCCATCTCCACTCCTTTGTTTATCCCACCGTTCTAATTGCTGCCAGCGTCGTATGAGATTCATTTCATCTTTGGGGTTATACGATCTGTCATTAAGGAGTTTTCTCGTAAGGGCCAGTGCCCCGCTCTTATTATCCCTCAAGTTGATTAAGTATTCCACCTCGGTCATGCCCCCTTTACCCGAGAACAACTCTGGATAACTGTCACTAATTTGCCCTGTCTTCCGGAACCGGAGCAACCGCGCTTGACCAATGCGGCCATGACACTGGAATTCGGGATAGCTGCTTTGCATCAACTGGCTATAGAACTGTTCAAGGTCGTCCTCATGACCACGGAGCAACTGGCGAAACCATGCTTCGCCTCCACTGCCTAACTCATCTTTAATCTTTGGCGCACCTTGGAGAATCACCGTCCAGAATATATCAGCAACAGCCTTTCCCAGTTCTTCTCTGTCTTGCGGGGACATGAGTCCAGCAGCAGTCACCAGCAAGTTCCATAATTCAAGTGTTTGACTCATGTCGTCAGTAACGCTATACCATGCCCACAATCCGGATGCGTGATATTTGCCCTTGTCGACTGTGTTGAATTCAACAGCAGCACGAAAAGTAAGCGTGTAAAGACTATCGCGTAATCCATCCAGCGTCTCTTCGTGCTCAGGCCAGCCCCGCAGCGAAGTAATCCAACCAAAGAGTTGTGAATCTTGAATGATACTGAGCTGCCATATCATACTTTCGTCTTCATCTTTACTGCTGATGAGTAGATCAAAAGCTTTTGGTAAAGCTCTGAGAGCGGCATTTACGGCATCCGTATCCTTCACTCGACCGGGCTGCACGCAGGAATATATCACTCTTCTGATATCTTCGATCTGAGCCTTGTACGCAAATTTCCCGATCTCTCTCCGCCGGGGATCAATATGATACGCCGTTTGCGCGTAATCTGCAGCCTGGCCGTATCGCTTCTTCTCAAAGAAGGATTTACCCAGCAGATAAAGCTTTTGTGCTTCCTGCTTGGCGTTCAATGGCCGTATTTCGGCCGTTGTCTCGATGGATGCGCTGACTTCCTTGAAAAATGCAGGCAACTCTGAATCAATGGCTTCTACTGCCACGATTTGTGTTTTTGAGTCTTTCTGTACTTGATCAGCGCCGCTCAGGTATACCGTGACACGGATATCATCCGGGTAAGTATTCCATTCAACATTTGCCCTAATCAGCGACTTGGAAAGCGTCAACTTTTCCTCCACCACAGACTGCAGGCGTCGCTCCTCGCCCAGCCAATGCAGCTTTCCGAGATCAAGCACGGCAACGCCAGCTTGTGAAAGCAATGTCTCCTCAAGCATTACGGAGATATGTGCCGCGTGCTGATTCAGCGAGTCACCCAGTTCAAGGCTATGCACGCCGAGAAAGGCAACACTGGAGAGACCGGCCTTGTCGAGCTCCGGCAGCACTTGACCTATCCATGGTGTCATCCGCTTAGTTATGATCTCAGGCATCGCAATCGCCATGGACTTCTGCGCCACCTTTAAGCCACTGGCCGTCGAAAACAACGAAAACACAACATATTTCTGCTTCGCTAGACCTTCGTATTCATGGACATTCAGCAGTAGGCCCGCACCACACAGCCTTCCCAACGCCAGAGCTGTATCGGCATTCACAAGGCCACTTGCTGATAAAGCATGCTCGCGAAAGATCTCGGTCATGCGGGTGCGATCCAAGACCTGCACGGGGAGCGAACCGGTCAATTCCACTTCCAGCAGGTCAACAATCTTCAACGTTTCCGCCGAACACGTATTTCGGGCCACTAGCGCGATGGTCATCTCTTTGTCATCGATCGAGCTTATAGCACTCCCCGTTGGGGGGACAACCGTACTGTCGGCCGCTTTGGATATCTCTCCGAGGGTCAACCCGACCAAAAGAACCACCAACAATGAGGATTTTAAACCCTGCATAAGCCGCTGACCTCTCTTTCGCTAGCAAGCCAAACTCACTTCATCAGCTTCGGCAGCAGGCGTTCGGCGATGCGGGCGGCGGCTTCCTGCAGGGCGGCTTTGCCAGCAACTTGCTCGGTCAGGTCGACGACGACGGCGGTTTCGCGGTCGATGGCCAGCACTTTATCGGTCTTGCGATCGACGGCCTTGACTTCCAGACGGGCCTTGACGCTGACCATATTGCCGCGGCGCATGGCAAACTCACTGAAGCCTTCGCCGGTAATCACGATGTCGGCATCGCTCCGCGTGGCCGCATCCCCATCCAGAACCGGGAACCCGACATGCTTCGCGAACAGGCTGATCTCAGTCTCGGCGGCAGGGTCTATCGTCGCCTGCCCGACATGCCGCTCCTCGACGCTCACAAACACGGTCGGACGTTTCCCCTCGGGCATCTTGCTCTTGAGGGCGGCCAGGCGGTCCTCCTTGGAAACGGTTTTCGCGACAAGCTCGGAGGCACGGGTGGTAATGGTCTCCGCAACGTTCTTGGCAAGCTTCTCGACGAGGCCGGACAGTTCATCCCCGCTCTCGCCTTTGACGGAGGCCCCCAGCACACGGCTGGTTTCCGTGCCGATGATCTTGGCGACTAGATACAGGGAACGGTCCGCCTCGATCACGGAACCGGTAATCAGGATCTTGGCCCCGATCAGATTGCCTATCTTGATGGCATCGCCCGGGCTGACCATGCCACTGAGGTTGAGTTCCTGCTCGGACAGGGTTTTGTCCATGTCCTCACGATCCACCAGCATCAGCTCTGGATTCGCCACCAGCGCAGCGAACAGGACATCCGCCGCCGTGCTGCCATAGCCCTTGACACCCGCCCCGCGTTCGTGGAACGAGAGGATCGCCGCCGGATATACGACCGGTACCGATTCCGCCTTGCTGGGCTCGACCTGCGCCTGCGCCGCCAACACCAGCCCCGTCATCATCACCATCGCCATTTTCATCGTCTTCATTTTCCTGTTCCTTTCTGTTTCTTCCTAATCGTAATCATGATCGTAATCGTAATCCTCTCATCCCCTCGCGATTTCGATTACGTACCCTCGCCCCCGCACCACTCACCGGATTTTACCGTTTCGCCACCTCTTCCAGCATCGCCGCCAACAAATACCGAGGGACCGGGGATGCTTCCCAGTCGCGGACAATGCCGAACCCGCAGAATCGGGCTCGTCTGCCCCCCGCCCAGTCCAGGGCGATCCAGGGCCAACCCTGCCGCTCATCCATGACGATCTCGGGCCGGTCCCGGTGCGCACCTATCCGGAAGTAGCGAAAACCGCTGTCGCGATCCTCCGCCCAGTTTCCTGTATCCAATCGCTTGTCCAGCTTGGTAATGACGCCTTTCCCATGAAACGAAAGCTGCATAGGGTTTGGGGTCGCCCCATCGGAATCCTGCCCCATGCCGGGAAGTTGGAATTCGCCCTCGACAGGAGCAAGGACCACAATCGATACCCCCGCCTGAACCACCTGCAACACGGCATCCATGAGTCCGCGCGAGACCCGCAGGGAAAGCCCTTCGCCGATAATCAGAATGCCACCCGCCGCCGTCTCGAATGCGGCCGGATTCGTGATCCGGCGGAACGGGATCGCGGCTTTCTCGAAAACCGCCACGGTCGCCCCCTCGGGGTCGTAGACGTGCAGCTTCAAATCCTCCAGCCATTTCTTGCGATCCACAAACGGGTCGGGATCGAAGACATGCAACGGGGATTCAATCGATTTCAGAAGCCGCCCCTGCGAATCCGTCAACGACAGGCGTAGCAGCCCTGCCATGGCAATCCCCTCGCGCGTCTCCGGCAGTTCCAGTTCCAGCGTGTGTCCGGTGGCAACCCCGCCCGGCAGATCCAGGGAGATTTCCCGGCGGGCTACCACAGCATCGTGCATCAGCAGGGACCATGACAACCGGACGCTGCCCGCCTCACGGCTGCGGATTTCCACCGGAATCGAGATTTTACTTCCCGCAAAGAAGCAGGTTCGGCCATCCGGCAGGCGCAGACTGGCAGCGTCATCCGCCGCCAGCAGTGGCAGGCCAGCCATCATAAGGCCAAGTGCGATTAGGAAAGGTTTCATGATCAACTGGATCCCTTCGTTAGTTCCGCCAGCGACTGGGAAAGTCGATACTGGTCTCCACCAGTGTCCAGACAGACCGTCTGGACGGCATCTCCGCCGGGGAAGAACGGTAGCATCTGCGAGCCCGAGGATTGGCTCGCATCCCCGATATCGGCGTGGACGATATAGGCACCATCGGGCAGACGGTGTAACCACAAGCCCAGCGCCGGCACGGGATAACCCGGCTTTGTCAGCGATACATATTCATCCGGCGCGAGCATGACATCCGCCTGCCAGACGGTAACCCATTTCTGCCCGTCTGCCGACCGCTTTGAAATGACGGTTCGCAAGGCAACTGGCGAGGATTCCGCGCGAACAGGTTCCGGGCCGAAATCAAACTGCAGCCCTTCATCGGTAATGCTGACCCAGCGCAACGTGCCCGCGAAGAGGTCATCCAGTTCCCCGAACAAGAGCTTGCGGGCTGCAATCTGCTCGGTACTGAAAGGCGAAACCAGCGCGGAGACTTGCGCAACCTGCGGTGGTACAGCGCGATCCTCACCGGGAAGCCAGATAAAGGCGGCGATGACAACAACCGCAGCAACCGCCCCCAGAACCGCCCACCAGGCTCGCGAGGACGCTCGCCCCCCAGTTGGCAAAACATGCACCTTATGATCCAGGATGGAGGGCGAGCGTCCTCGCGAGCCGTTGCGTTGTATGCCATTACGCATGGTCGTCAACAACCTGTCCGTAATCGTTGAACTGGCTTGGGCATGGGGGCATTCCCGCGTGTTTCGCATCACGCGCATTTCCAGTTCGCGGCGGTGCGCATCATCGGGGGCCGTCCGGTTGCCCCATTGCTGCAGCAGTTTATCAAGGGCATCTGCATTTCGTTTCTTCATGACAGATCCTCCTTTAGCATCATTTTCAATTGTCGGCGCGCTTCATGCACGCGCCAATACATCGTCGGGAGTGCGCAGCCCTCGATAAGGGCCGCCTCCGGCAGGGATAGCCCCTGGATAATCGTCAGGACAACCGCCGCACGCATTTTCGGCCGCAGCGTCTCCAAGGCCGACTGAATTCGCGCATCAAGTTCTTGACCAGCAAGCGCCTGATCCGGCTGGTTGCCCGTCCGATCCGGCGCATCCGGCAGTTCCATCCCGGCAACAACCGGATTGCGCTGCCGCTTTGACAGGAATGAATTGGCACAGTTCATGGCGACGCGGTAAAGCCAGGTCGAGAAGGCGGCCCGGCCGCTGAACTGGCCGATGTGCCGGGCGGCACGCAGGAATACCTCCTGCGTCAAGTCGTCCGCATCCGCATCATTCAAAACCATCTGGTAAAGCATCGCCCGCACCTTTGGGATGTGACGCCCGAACAACGTATCCAGATGATGCGGCATCCCGTCGGTCCGGAATGCCGCCATCAGATCCTCATCAGATACCTGTTCGTGTGCGTCCATCTGCCCCTTTCTGACCTTTAGACTCCACAGACCAGAAAATCTTTGATTTTTTTGGCGGCACATCAAATCCCGTCTCCGAGCGGTGCTCCGATTTCTCGTCGGCGCCGAGAGGGCCAGTTTGCACAACTGGCCCTACTGGGTAAGTCCAGTTTTGCCAACCGGATGCTCTGCTTCTCCGATTAAGGCGCTCGCAATTCGTCTCGCTGATTACCCCAGCGAAATGTCATTCAGGCCATGCGTTTGAGCATTTCCTGGTTCACGGCGTATTGGAGCGGCTCTCCTGCCTGGTAGCGCTTGAACTCGGCTAGCATGTAATCGGCCATCCGCACGACCTCGTCGTCATGCGCCCCGGCCATGTGATTGGTGAGCTGGACGTTCGGCAGGTCAAAGAAACCGCTCTCCTTGCGGGCAGGCTCGGGACAGGTCACATCCAGCAGCGCCAGCAGGTCCGTCCGTTCACGCAAAACCGCCACCAACTCAGCCTCGTTCACCTGCGCCCCCCGGCCGGTATTGATGAACACAGCCCCCGGCTTCATCGAGCTAAAAATCTTTCCATCAAGAACTTGCTGTAATTCTTTTAAATTCGGGAGGTGATTGCTGACGACACAGGCCTCGCGAAACGCCTGTTCCAGAGTCGCCTTGCCGACCCCCAGCGATGCGGCTTCCGACTCCGACAGGTAGGGATCGACAACCAGGATCCGCAAACGGAAGGGTCGCAGCAATTCAATGACCTTGCGGCCGATCTGGCCAGCCCCGATCAGGGCGACGGTTTCCCCGTAGGCGCCCTTGCCACGGAACGCCTTGCCGGAGGCCAATCCTTCCGGCGTTCGACAGTCACGCGTGTTGCGGAAATACCCCTTGCACGCGAGCAGGATCTGCCCCAGGCAGAACTCCGCCACCGACACCGCGTTCGCCCCCCAGGCACTACAGACGGTGACCCCGCGTTCCAGGAAGGGCGTGGCAAACGCCTTGATCGTCCCCGCCGCATAGAAAACCGCCTTCAGTTCCGGCAATTGATCCAGCTCGACTGCCGTCAGCGACGGCATCCCCCAGGTGGAGAAGATCACCTGCACATCGGCCAGGTTGGCGGCATGCCCGGCAAAATTGGATCCCGAGACCACCACCGGATACAACTCGGTCAGTTCAGCCACCAGCTCCCGCCTGCCCTGCGAGTACACTTGGTCAAGCCTGCCTTGATTATTGCAGAAAAAAGCCGCCTTCGGTTTCGTCATCATCATCCCCTGTTTTCAATTTCAACTTCACTACAACAAACACTACCGCTGCTTGCAAGATTATTGTGATCCGTCTATGATGTCCGCCTGATGAATCTGGGGAACGATACGATTGCGGCGATTGCGACGGCACCGGGGGCCGGGGGTATTTCGATTGTGCGGGTTTCCGGTCCGGCATCACTGCGCATTGCCGACCGGCTCTTTCGTTGCAGCGGGTCCCCACCATCGGCCCGACCTGGCGGCAGCTTTCTCTACGGACATGTACATACCAACCGCGATCTCGACGAGGCGGTTCTGCTGATCTACCGGGCACCGGCCAGCTACACCCGCGAAGACGTGGTGGAGTTCCAGGGACACGGCGGCAACGCCGCCGCCCGCCGCCTGCTGCGGGCGGTCCTACAGGCAGGCGCCCGCCCCGCCGAACCCGGCGAGTTCACCCAGCGCGCCTTTTTGTCGGGAAGAATCGACCTGCTTCAAGCGGAAGCGGTTATGGACCTGATACAAGCCCGCTCGGAACGCGCGGCCACCGCCGCAGTGGAACAGCTCGAAGGCACCTTGAGCACAACCTTCAACCGCCTTTATGACCAGTTGATCGCCGTGGCTGCCGACCTGGAAGCCTCGCTCGATTTCGAGGAGGGGGAACTGGCAGTATCGACGCTCGATACGCTTCGGGAGCAACTGGACAGCATCCGGACGGATTTTCAGACGCTGGCCAAGAGCTGGGACGAAGGGCACCTGCTGCGCGACGGTGCCATGGTGGTGATTGCCGGCAAACCCAACGTCGGTAAATCCTCCCTGATGAATGCCCTGCTGGGCAAGGCTCGCGCCATCGTCACGGACATTGCCGGCACCACCCGCGATACGCTTGAGGAACAGCTTGTGATCAACGGATTTCCAATCCGCTTGGTCGATACGGCCGGGATTCGCGACGCCGATTGCGGCATCGAGCAGGAAGGCATCCGGCGAGCACGCGAACAGGTCGACCGTTCAGACTTAACCTTGTTAATCATTGACGGTTCCGCTCCGACAAGCGATCAGGATAACGCCCTGATAAGCGCGATCAACCCGAAAAAGACGCTGCTGGTCATCAACAAAATCGATCGTGGACAACAGATTTCAGAAAGTGACTTTACAACCTTACGGTGTGTTTCATGCTCGGTACGTGACGGTGTGGGGATGGACGCACTGAAAGCGGCGATAGCGGAGATGCTGTGCCTGCAACCCCTTGCCGGAACACCCCACGCGGTCATCTCGGAACGTCATCTACAGCTTATCCAGGAAATCGAGAGCCACCTGGGTGAGGCGGCGCGAGTACTCGCGGAGGGGTATGATGCATGCGAAACGATGGCGGCCTCTGAGATCCGCGATGCGATTGATCGGCTGGGCCGGATAACCGGACGCCATTATCACGCTGAACTGCTGGAAACGGTTTTCTCTCGGTTTTGTGTGGGGAAATAGAAGCGTCACCATGATATAGCAGGCAACTAATTAATTTCACCACGAAGACACAAAGAACACGAAGGCTTATGCTCTGGTTATTATGACAGGATGATTTAACGACAGGATGATGGGGATATATATGATATTTACAATCATGATCCTGTCGTCAAATTATCCCGTCACTTTTCATTAAATGGTCATTATTATCCACGGAATTACGGAAAGTATGCCTAACACAGTATTATCCTCGATCGTTTTTGATGTTATCGTGATCGGCGGCGGCCATGCCGGCAGCGAGGCGGCGCTGGCAGCCGCGCGTTCCGGTGCGAAAACCCTGCTCACCACCATGCACAAGCAGAGCATTGGCTGCATGCCATGCAATCCATCCGTCGGCGGCATAGCCAAGTCGCACCTCGTCTTCGAGCTGGACGCATTGGGTGGTGAGATGGCAGTCAATACCGATTTCACCGGCATCCAGTTCCGTGTTCTCAACACCAAAAAGGGACCGGCTGTACGAGCCAACCGGACCCAGTGCGACAAGATCGCCTATGCCGCCCGCATGGAGGCGGTCATCGCGCACCAACCGCGGCTGCAGATCGTCGAAACAACCGTTCGCCAGTTGAAAACCGCGAATGGACGCGTCACGCACGTCATGCTGGGCGACGGAACACTCGTCCAAACCCGCACCGTCGTCATTACACCGGGAACCTATTTGAACGGGCGCATCCACATCGGCCTTGAAGTCCGGCCTGGCGGACGCGGCGACATGCATTCATCAGATGAACTCAGCGATAATCTCAAAGCACTGGGTTTCCGGATGGAGCGTCTCAAGACCGGCACACCGCCACGCCTGCACCGGGATTCCATTGATTATTCCCGTATGGCCCCGCAACCGGGAACAGAGCCAGCACCGTTTTTTTCCTGGACAGCCAGCGATATGTTCCACGTGGAACAATCACACCATATGGACAAGCCGGACGAAACGTTCCACGTGGAACAATTGAAGGATCGTGGCGCTCCTTCGGTTTTGATGCCATGGCTTCCGGGGTCGGATCAATTGCCTTGTTATCTGACACACACGACTGAAAAGACGCACGAGATCATTGCGCGAAATCTGAAAAAGAGCGCGATGTATGGCGGGGGGATATCCGGTACGGGGGTCCGCTATTGCCCGTCGATCGAGGACAAGATCGTGAAGTTCGCCGACAAGACTTCGCATCACGTCTTCATCGAGCCGGAAGGTCGGGATTGCGTACTGATGTACCCGAACGGGACGTCGAACAGCCTGCCGGCTGATGTCCAGCACGAGATGATTCATTCCATTCCGGGACTGGAAAAGGCGGCCTTTATTGAACTGGCCTACGCGATTGAATATGATTTCGTGGATCCGACGCAGTTGCGTCACACGCTTGAAAGCAAAACCGTTGACGGTTTATTCATGGCGGGCCAGATCAACGGCACGACCGGTTATGAGGAAGCCGCCGCGCAGGGGTTCGTGGCCGGTGTCAACGCCGCGCGCAAGGCGCTTGGAAAACCGGAGTGGATGCTGAACCGCAGTGAGGCCTATATCGGCGTATTGATTGACGATCTGGTGACAAAG
>CAZZBA010000032.1:0-21010 GCA_964652765.1 uncultured Victivallales bacterium
GCAGGAGACTCATAATCTCTTGGTCGCAGGTTCGAGCCCTGCTGGGCCCACCCCTCTAATACCCGACAAAAAGGCCGTATTTATTAGGAAATATGGCCTTATTTGTTTCTACACTGCCTGCTTGCGTTTTTCACTGCCTGTTAAGTTCGTCATATGCCCTATGGGTAATCCGAACACCTTCGGAAAGCCGCTTGACCAGATCCCTGAACTTTGGTTCCATCTCCAGGCACCTGCGTACCGACTGACGATGAATCCCCAGTTCCTTGGCTATAAGTTTGGTAGAAAATTACTTTTTACATTCTAATGACATAACGTGCGCCCGGTCAGGATCTGGGATCAGAATTAATAACTACGCTCGGCATTTTATCCATGACAACAAGACCGCCCTCACAAAACAGCTCCGCCGCAGACGACCAGCATGCCATCATCGGCATTCCCTGCGCAAGCGCAGCCAATTCCGCCGCTTTCCAGAGCAATCCGCATCCCGACGCCGCCTGGTTCCGCAGGGGGAACTTCGGTCTTTTCATCCATTGGGGCATTTCGACGGTCAACGGTAACGTGGACCTGTCCTGGGGCATGATGGCCGGTGCCGCCTACGATCTCGGAAGAAAGATCACACCGCGCGCGTACTTTGCGCTGGCAGAGCGGTTCCAGCCTGCGCATTACAACCCCCGCAAATGGCTGCGCGCAGCCAAGGACGCCGGAATGAACCACGCCATCCTGACAACCAAGCATCACGACGGGTTTGCCCTCTGGCCGAGTGCATACGGCGATTTCAACACGCGCCGCTGGCAGCAGGGGCGCGACTTTGTCGGCGAGTACGTCAGCGCCTGCCGCGAGCTGGACATGAAGGTCGGGCTCTACTATTCCCCGCCTGATTGGCATTTCAACCGGGATCGCATGTCGTTTGCCCGTGCCAGCACCGGTCACCCACCCACACCGCACCTTGACCAGGATCACCGCCCCTGCGGGCTTCCGCCGCCTGATCCGGAAGCGCAACGGGCCTGCCATGCCTATTTGCGCGGGCAGATCGAGGAACTGCTCACGCATTACGGAAAAATCGACCTGCTGTTCTTCGATGGACACCCCGAGGTCATCTCCATCGACCGCATCCGCGAACTACAGCCCGGCATCCTGGTCAACGAGCGCATGCACGGGGTCGGCGACTACACCACACCGGAGTGCCGGGTGCCGGAACAGGCACCCTCGCCACCCTGGGAGACCGTGGATGTATGGGATGTCGCCGGGCGCTGGGGATACGCCCTCCCGTTCCTCCAGAAGCCCGCCCAGCAGATCATCTGGAACCTGTGCCGCTGCCTTGGAATGAACGGCAACTACATGATCAACACAGGACCCATGGCCGACGGTGAACTCCCGCCGCGCACCTACGCCGACCTGGATGAAATCCAGCGGTGGATGCGCTGGGCAAGGCCTGCACTGGACGCTTTCACGCCCATGCAGCGCGGCATCCGCTTTCCCGCCAACGACCAGGGCGACACGCTCTACGTCTTTGTCCCCCCCGAGGTGCATCACCTGATCAGCATCGAGCCCGCACGTCGCCCCGTCGCCGTCACCAACCTGCGCGACGGGCGTCCGCTGGAGTTCGCCTTCATGGACCAGCACCGGACCACGGCCAAACTCAACATCGTCCCGCCATCGGCGAGCACGGCCCGCACCGAGGTCGAGATCATACGCATCGACTACGCATGATGACGGCGCGAACGGGGCTCAGCGCCGGCCCGTTGACAGCATCGCGGCGGGGATAACCTGTTTCGGCAGACCGGGGCCGGAGATCATCAGTTCGGGCGCGACGCCTTTCCAGACAAACCCTTCCTTGGGGAAACCCCACTGCATCTCCGTGCGGTGCGGCGTGCGGCGCATATCGGCATAAAACACCTTGAATGCATGTTTTCCCTTTCCCAGCGCCACCGACCAGTTGCCATGCGCGTGCCAGCGGGTATTCGGATACCACTCCCGTCCGTTGACGAAAACGCGCAGGTCGTAGCCGCTCTCGTTGTCGTTGAAGATGAACTCCGGCGGCGCGTGGAACGTGTAGACACCGTCCTCGGGAACCTCGATGTATCCTTCGTAGCGCATGCCGAAGGGAACCGTACCCTCGCGCGGGGACACATCCAGGACCGTCGGGACAATTCCCTGCTTGCGGGCAGGCATCGTCATCCCCTCGGCCAGCAGATACGGCCAGAGCGCCTCCACATAGGCATAGGCCAGCCCCGGCGCACCGGCCGGCGCATTCACGGGCGGCTGCAAGTCCATCTTCTCCAGGATGGCCCAGCTTACCACCGTGGCATGCGTGCCGTCCTGCACCCACGGGGTATACCCCAGCCCCGGGCGGAACGCGCGGGCCTTGATCCAGGTGGTATCGCGGATCGTGAACGGGTCTGCATACAACGGTGAATCATGCCGGGGATCCGAACCATCCAGCGTATAGCGGATTTCCACTCCCGGCGTCGCACACGCGAGCGTGACCGCCGTCGGGGCCGCGAAAACGGTCTCGGCCGGTTCAATCGTCACCGGCTTGATCGGACGGTAGATCGGCTTCTCGATGCGCAGGTCGTTACCGTCGAGCACAAACTCGAAGTCCGGGTGCGGCATCCGCATCGTACGCCCGTTCACATCGGCATCGGTGCAATCGAGGGCGATCCCGCGGTTGCCGACGCGCAGCAGCACCCGCGCCTGCACCGAGAACCCGCCGGTCCCCAGGCGTGCCGGCTGCTGCGAGGCGGCGTAATAGACTGGCGTTCCGTCCGCCAGGACCCCGGCGAACCCGGCCAGGCCTGATCCGCCAGGCAACGGTTCCACCCGCTGGAAGACCGGCTCCGGCTCCTGTTCATACAAGACCCGGTGCGGCGCCACGACCGTCACCAGTGTCGAGGGCCCTTCCGAGGTCCAGGACAGCGACATCTGCCGGGAATACGGCACGGGCGCGTCCGGCGGCTGCTTCTTGATGTTCGCGGCGACGGCGGCGGTCAATCCATAGGTTACCGGCACATTGCCGAAATGGAACATATCCATGCCCCCCACGCCGGGGTTGCGAACGCGGACCGAGCGACGTTCGCGGTCGATCCGTACCGCCTCGAATTGCTCCTGCTTGCGCAGCGCGAGCCGCGCTTCGACATCGCGGTTCACGACCGGCACCGGCAGGGTGTACTTCTGCTCGATCCGGCGGGTCGACGGGGTGTCGATACAATCCGTCACGATGTAGAGATCGCGGCCCTGCAGCGAGAGCACCTGGCGCCCGTGCCGCACATCGCGGATCGGCGTCTCGTCGAGCGTCTCCCCGGCGCGTTCCGCGCGGGTGCGCATCCGCTTGGTTTCCAGATCCATGCCGTAGTTGCCGAACATGTCGCAGAAGGCGGACTTGCGGTGCTCGGGGCTCAGCACATACGGGCCTTCGTACAACCCCTCGGCCAGGTCGAACGTAGCGGAGGAGTGGAAACGCATGGCCTTGACGGCATCCGGGCGGGCCGATACCGAGAACATCCCCTTTCCGCCGGACCAGGGCGGCAGATCATGGCCGATATACTGGATACGGTTGTCCACGAACACCGGCGGCGCCAGCAGATAGGCCTGGTCGTTGCCGAGCAGCATGAACCCGTTGTTGTCATCGCGCCCGCTGGCGACCGGCAGATTCAGGAAGTGGAAATAGAGGAAGTAATCCGAGCGCTCCCAGCCCGTTCGCAGGAAGTTATAACCGGAGAAGGCCATCCCTTCCGAGCGGACCTGCGGCTCCAGGGTCGGCTCCCCTTTCAGGTGCGCGGTCCACAACCGAGCCTTGACGGCGGGATCATCATAAGGCAGGGACTGCTTGTAGACCTTCCACAGCCGGGCCTGCACCTCCGGCTCGTCCCGCAGGAGGTTCACCTTGATCGAGCCGCCCGGCCCGTAATGGCCTTCGAGCGGGCTGGTGCTGATACGGTAGGCACGGCCGTCCTGCTTCATCAGGTGCATCCAGTAGCGCGTGAACGTGGCCAGGTTCTGCGTGAATTCCGCCGACCACCACGGCGACAGCCACTCCGGCTTCGCCTTCTCCAGCACGTCGACCAGCGAGATCAGCGATCCGTCGGTGTTCTCATGCCCCGCATTCGCCAGCGTGGCATTGGCGCCGTCGCGGCGGACGTTGTGGACCAGGCTCAGTTCCGCCAGCCGCGTCGCCTCCCGGGCGGCCCAGCGGATGGAGTGGAACTCCTGCATCCGCAGCGTGTGCGGAATCATCCCCGTCAGCATCATGATACGGAAATTATACTGGCCGCTGCGCATCAGGCGGATTGCAGGCGCCAGATACTCCGCGTTCGCCGCCAGCAGCAGGCGGGCGAGGGTCGTGGCCGGCAGGTCGTCCACAAACGCCGTATTCAAGCGGGCCGCGGTACGCAGGCGCCCGATGATGCCGTTATGGGTGTATCCGATCAGCATGTTGTAGTTGCGCACCATCGTGGACGCATCGATATCGCGGGACCAGTTCATGGCCCAGTCATCGGTATACTCCGTCCAGCGGAGCAGATGCTCCGTGTTGCCCGAGATGATGTAGGAATCCAGCAGCACGCCGCCAAGATGCCCCCCCACGGACTGGCGCTGGGCCAGCTCCACAAACGATTCGCGCAACATCTCCGGCGTATCTCCCGGCGCGCGATCCGGGAACACCCAGTTAACCGCCCCGGGCGCTCCCATCCTCGCCACCAGCAGGCCGGACTTGCCACGCTCGACGGGCAGCCTCTCGGCAACCTCCCCGGCCAGGGCATATTCAATCGCCTTCGGGTGCGGAGGACGCACGGCGGCGGGGGGCGCGCCCTTCAACAATGCCTCCCCGCTATTATCGGCAGACGTCTCCCCATCCTCCGCGCCCGTATCGTCATCCCCCTCGACAGCCGGCCCGGCATCCGCCGTGCCGGATACATCCGCACGGAAGAACCACCGCTTATAGGCATCCAGGGCAGCCTGCATATCCTGTCCACGGACGAGCGCCGCCACGGGCTCCAGGCCGGGCGTCGCCAGATCGAGTTGCGCAAAGAACCGTTCCCCCAGCACCTGCACCTCCGCCGGCGTATTCCGCTGCCGGAACCGCTCCAGTCGCGCTGCCGCATCCGCTGGCGGCGGCACCGGCACCGCGAGGCCCGTCCGGTAATCCTCCGGTGCCTTCTGGGGCATGAACACCCCGATGGCGCCCCCCACGGCGCGCTTCACATTGTCGCGCTGCACCTGCACATTCGATCGGGCCTTGTTGACCATCGCCAGTTCAAGATCGGCAGCCCAGGCTTCCTGCGCCAGGCGGGCCCCTTCGGGATCCTGCGCGGCCAGCTCGCGAACGCGGGCCAGGATCCGACGCTCCGTATCCTGGATCCGAAGCCGTGCCTGCTGCCGTTCATCCGTCATCCGATCCATCGCAACGAATTCCGCATGCGCGGCAAACCGGGCCGGGGAGAGTGCCGCCAACGCCGAATCCTGAGTGGACGCCAGGGCCGCCAGACGCCCGGCCTCCGCCGTGAGTTCCTGCAAGAGCCCGTCATTACCCGCCCCCAGCCGGTCCGCGATGCGCCGCACCTGGGCATTCAACTGTGCCAGGCGCTTCGGAAATGCACCCTGGCGCTCACGCAGCACATCCAGTTCCGCCTGAACCGCCGCCGTCCGGGCAAGCTGTGATTTCACATACGGCACGTTCAGCGGGTGCACATCCGCACAGCGCTGATTGCCGACCTCGACCGGGACCAGCCCGTCTGCCGCCTGCGCCCGCAAGCCGCAAAACGCCAGCATCACAAGTCCGTAAGCTGTAAAACACCGTCCGAATCCGGCCTGTACGAACATCTTCATCGCCCCCTTCTGGTTCCATTCTATTGCAAACTGGCATTAAATTATCAAAGATAGGCAATCAGGACAACCGCTAAACATTTATATTTAATTACATTTCCGGCACTGATAATCGCGGACCTGGATTGAAATTAATTGCATTCGTACCGGTAACCTGTTTAAATACACGGCTATGAACACTCAACCTCCTTCGATCAAAGATGTTGCTCGCAAAGCAGGAGTTTCCACGTCGCTGGTCTCGCTGGTGATCAACAACCGCCCCAAGGTCAGTCCGCACCGCGAGGCGCGCGTGCGGGCCGCCATCGCGGAACTGGGCTACGTGCCGCCGCCGCCGGGACGGCGGCGAGGACCACGGTTGAATACCCGGCGGCTGACACACCGCATCGCCCTCGTTGTCGCGGTGCGGGACGCGGTCATACTGCAGGCACCGGTTTATGCGGATTTGCTGCACGCGGTTGTCAACGCGGCGGCGGAACAGGGCAAGGCCACCACCATCCATCACATTTTCGGCAGCGAACTGCCCCCCGAAACCGCCGAAGCACTGCGCCAATCGGATGGTATCATCTTCTTCGGCAAACCCGTTCGCGGCCCCCTCATGCGGGCTTTGCAGACGCGCCCCTGCGTACGGGTTATGGGGGTGCCGGACGCGGCCGTCAACTGGGATCACGTATCCTACAACAACACCGTGATCGGGCGGCTGGCGGGGGAATACGTACTGAGCCTCGGCTGCCGCCGCGCGGCCTACATGGGACCGGTTGAATACAGCGGGGATGGCGACCCGGTCACCGAGGAGCGCGGGGTCGTGTTCCGCCAGACGTTCGAGGCTGGCGGCGGGTCCGTCGCCGCCGCCGGATCAACCGTGTTCGTGGGCCGTATCAACGACCGGCACGGTGTGGATACCGCGGCGGTTTCCGTGGCGCTGGACAAGCTGTTCGCGGTTCCCGAACCGCCACAGGCGATCTTCGTGCCCGGCGATCTGCTGGCCAGCACGCTGCACTCCATGCTGCTGGCACGCGGCAAGCGGCCCGGCGAGGATGTGCACATCGTGTCCGTCAACAACGAGCGGATCCTGCTCGACCATCTCACGCCGCGGCCGGCGACCATTGACATCCACGCCGCGCGGATCGGGGAAGCCGCCGTGGAAATGCTGAACCGCCGAATCGAGAAACCGGACACACCCCGTTCCGAGATGCTGCTGATACCGACGCTCATTCCCGGTGGCGCCTGCCCCTGAAGGACCGCCGTTCAGGGCACGGATGCGGCCGCCGCCGGACGCCATCCGTCGTCCATCTGCCGGCGGAGCCGTTCGGCGATCGGAGCACCCTCGGGCGTCTCCGCGATATTGCGGGTCTCCAGGGGGTCGGTCTGGTGATCGAAAAGCATGCGTGCCTTTGTTCCCCACTGCGCATACAGATAGCGCTCCGTGATCACGGATTCACCCCCGTAATAGCGCGAAAACACCGCCTGCTTCCAGCGCTGGGTCGGATCCTGCAGCAGCGGTTTCATACTGGTTCCCTCGAGGTGCCCCGGCTGCGGCAGCCCCGCCAGATCGCACAGCGTGGGAAACAGGTCCACCAGTTCCACCAGCGCGGGGCTGGATTGCCCCGGCTTCACGCCGGGCGCGGAGATAATCAGCGGCACGCGCAGCGAGAGATCAAACAGCGCATGCTTGCACCACAGCGTATGGTCACCCAGGAAATAGCCATGATCGCTCCATAGCACGATCACGGTATCCTTCCGCATGTCAAGGCGATCCAGCTCGTCCAGCACCCGCCCGATCTGCGCGTCCGCAAAGCTCACGCAGGCATAGTAGCCATGCCGGAGCGTGCGGACCGTCTCCGGCGGCACCGGCACATTGCCTTTTGGAATGTCACGGTAATTGCGCAGCTCAGGGAACTGATGCAGCGCCGCCGCCGGTACACCCTCCGGGCGGGAGGGCACCGGTGAAGGCGGAATCTTGTCCCGGTCATACAGATCCCAGTATTTCTTCGGTGCGACAAACGGCAGATGCGGCTTGGTCAGGCCCAGCGCGACGAACCCGGGGGTGCCGCTGGCTTTGATTTCCCGCAGCCGGTCGATGACCGCCGTGGCCTGCTGGTGCTGGTTATATTCCGCCTCCGGCACATCCGCCGCCTCCCAGGAGAGTCCCCCGCCCCACCCCTTCGACCCGGCGGGCGGAAAACTGGCCGCCAGCTTGTAGTCCATGAAATCGGGTTTCGTGATCACCGGATGACCATACTGCGTCCAGGAGCCGGCATTATCCTCCTTGTGATGATAGATCTTGCCCACGCCATACGTCAGGTAGCCGTGCTGCCGGAACCAGCCGGGAAGGTCCGGTACGCCGGGTGCTTCCTTGTCGGCCCGGGTATCGTAATCGCCCTTGAACCGGTTTGTCTGCGGCCGCAGACCGGTCAGCAAGCAGGCGCGCGACGAGCCGCAGACCGGCACCTGGCAGTAGGCCCGGTCAAAGCGCACCCCCTCGCGCGCCAGCCGGTCGATGTTCGGCGAATGAATGGCGTTCACGCCGTAGCAGCCCAGCTCCGTGCGCAGATCGTCGACCGCAATGAACAAGACATTCGGCTGACCGGCACGCGCGTTCGAAAATCCAAGAGCCAGTGCCGCCGACGCCACGGCCGCCCGTGCGGCCGGCCGGCAGCGCCCGCAATCACCCATTCCCTCTTCCCGCCAATGATTCGCCATAGTCATTACTCCTAACTATTTTCTCTTATGCAAATACCGTCAGTCCATCGCCTATCGCATCACCACTGGAATCCATACGCTGCCGTCGGCACGGTGCCCGGGGCCCTACTTGCGACGCACACGCTCCACGATCTCCAGCCCGTTATCGTAATCGCGCTGCACCGGGTGATAGCCGTCATCCGGGCGCTGGCGAGTATAGCCGCCATAATTCCACGCGGCCGCAGGCGCGTCGGTCCGCCAGGGCCGCCGGTGCCAGTAGTAACCGCGGAACGGATCGCGCGTATCGTTCATCCAATCCAGCAGGCGGTCATGCATCGCATCACGGATGGCGGCGACAGAGGCGTCCTCAATCCGGTTGACCATCTCGCCGGGGTCGGCGTCCAGGTCGTAAAGCTCATCCGTGCAGAGCAGGTTGATCACCAGCTTGTACCGTCCGTCGGTGATGCAGCGGATCGGCTGGAAACCGCCGAAGGTGTCATGATCAATCTCGTAGCGCCCGAATTCAATGAACACATCCTGATGGATGCGCACCGCCGGATTGCTGCATGCCGGCAATAGCGATTGCCCCTCCAGGAACGGCACCACCGGCACGTCGAAGGACGCCAGGATCGTCGGCGTCAGGTCAATGTGCGAGACCGGGTGCGCACAAACACCGCCAGCCGGTGTGCAGCCGCGCTGCCGGACAATGAACGGGATACGGACAATCTCCTCGTACATCACCGCACCCTTGTTGTGGATACCGTGGCTGCCCATGCCATCGCCGTGATCGGCGGTATACATGACCAGGGCCTCCGGCGCCACCGCATCCAGCCCCGCCAGCACACGCCCGATCTCATGATCCACGAACGAATTGCAGGCCAGGAAACGCTGCGGGCTCAAGGGCTTTGGCGGATTCGCCTCGAGCACATCCGGCGACCACCGCCCCGACCAGGCTTTCTGGTGCTCCGGCTTGTCCGCCAGCGTATCGAACGCATTCTCCCGCAGCGGCCACTCCGCCCAATCGTACATGTCCATGTACTCCGCCGGGCACAGCCACGGATGGTGCGGCTCGTCATACGAGACCACCAGGAAGAAATCCTCGTGCTGATGCTGCCGGATGAAGTCCAGCGCCCGGTTGCTGCAGCGATGCGCGAAGGTGAACGCCGCGTCGACCTTGCCGGCATTGTTACCATCGCGACTGAACACCCGCTCTTCCGGCGTCAGCTCATCCAGGTAATTGCGCATATCATACCAGGTAGCCGGATCCCAGCCCGGCGGGCAAATCCCATCCCCGTAGTAGTCACCGGCATCCAGATGCCACTTGCCAATGTAGCCCGTGCTGATGCCCCGGTCCTGCAACCGCTGCCCGACCGACTTGATCGTCTGGCCCAGCGGCATCGAATTCCCCCAGCTTCCGTTCGTATGCGGATAGGTTCCCGTGAAGATGGCGGCACGCGCCGGACCACAGACCGGCTGGCAGGTGTACGCCTTGTCAAACCGGATACCCCCCGCCGCCAGCGCATCCAGATGCGGCGTGCGAATGAAATCCGGGGCTTCCGGATAACAGCCAACCATGCGGGTAAGCTGCGTATCGGTCATGATCAATACGGTTTGGCGATACGTACCCATAATCTCCCCTGGTTCATTTTGTAATTGTTTGTACAATTATCATTCTGATATGAATTATGCGAATATATATTAATTTTTCGGCTATTCGGTCAATATTTATTATTTTAAATGCTGATTGAAATTATCCGGTCCATTTGGATATAGTGCAGGCCCCGCTTCAACGCGAACTACTGCTTGCCTGAAAGGTGGGCGTCTATCTCGTAGAACCTCGCACAGTCTTCCGCTGGCACGCCGGTAGCGGCAAATGCCTCTTGCCATGTGGCAACGGCATCGAAAACCTCATCCACAATGCGCCTGGCATTGCGCACACCCCAGCTATCACCCAACGACACGAGCTTTCCGCGTCCCGGAAAACGAGCATCCCAGTCAAAGAAGAGAACGTGCTCGCCGCGACGACCAATGTCCGGGATGAGATCAAAAGCAGGCGAAAGTCGCCACCCTTGCGTGCGGTCGTAAAGCATGAGGAAGTTTTTCAGGTGATCATCCGTGTTACCCACTACGGCATTGAAGACCATCTGGCGAAACAGGCGCCCGGCATCCTGTAGCGGGTCACGACTATGCTTGCGAACCACCTTCAGAAGCTCGAAGTAACGTTCTTGATAGTATCCCCCTGCCTTCAGCAGCGTCTGAAAGCTCACCATATGCCGCCGCCCAGAGGGGATGACATCAAACCGTTCAACGAGAAGTACCGGTTTCCCGGCACACTGGATCAATTGCGTATGCGGCACATCGAGACCCGCCCTGGCAGCCAAAGCCATCGTAGCCGCTTCGATCCTCACCACGTCTTCCCTGTCCTTCACACTGGGAAACTTGGCGAGATAATGGCGGTCACTAGCCTTGTCCCACACGAGTACCTTGGGCCGTGCGCCGCCCGGCGAACTGCCTGCACTGAGGAGCAGTTTCAGGCTGGCGTCCGTTGTGGCGCCACGTTCAACCTGTTCCGCCGCCTCTACGAGGCATGAGAGATCGATCATCCCCGCCTCTGCATCCCCTGCGGGAGGTGTGGCCGAATCGGTATATGACAGCGTCCCGAGACCGGTATTGCCGAGCGCCAGCAACAGACGTGGCAGGCTCTGGTCACGCCGGTCCAGATTGCACCGACGGACAAGAAGATTGCGTCCCCAGTCATCCGGAAGACTGTCCTCGAAAACGCCAAAGATACCATGCGCACTGCGAGTGAACATCTCAGCACCAGGAGGTAGTGATACAGGATCCAAGGCAAAGGCATCAGGCCTTGACAGATACGCAGATCGGTACCGAAATGCAGCCCGTGTCCTGCCATTCTCCTCCACCTCGCAGACCAGATCGCCAACGGGTTGATGCGTCCCTGTTGAGCGTTCCCAGACCAGGATCTTGAAGATCATGACGGCCTCCCGGATGCCCGTCGACGCTTCGGGGCGGCATTGAGCCGTTCATATTTCGCGAACAGATCTTCTTCCTCAGGCAGGATGGAGTCCCAATCACCCGATCTGTCAACGATCTCCAGAGCCCGCGACCAGGACCCGATCATTACGGAGGAATCGCCCGCCTCCATCTTTCGAAGCGTCGGAACACTGACCCCCACACGTGCAGCAAAAACTGCTTGCGTCTCATCCCGCTTCAGCCGCTGCCCCCTTAAACGCGCCCCAAGCGCTTGCAGCTTAATGTGCTCTTCATGCATGACACCCTCCACCGGAATACAATAATAAGTATAATTATCTTTACAAGCAATATATGGCACGAATGCAATCTATACTTTTCTTTACATTCCAGTATTCACCATGGTTACGTCGGGCATGCAATTTCGTCCCAGTCACAATCACGCATGGTTTTCACTACTGGGGGGTGAGCATCTTCACCGGCCGTCTCAGCCAGCCGGAAGGAATCCGCTGCTCCTCCAGTCCGGGACCGGAGATCCGCAGATCCGGGGCCGCCCCGTGCCAGATCCAGTTCACCCGCAAATCCGGATGATACCAGTCTGCCACCGCGCTGCCACGATAATCCACATAATCGACTTCAAACGAATGCGGGCCTTTCTGTAGAGCCACCGACCAGGTGCCGAACCCGTGACGGCGCATCACCGGCGACCAGGCCTGCCCCGCCACCTTCACTGTCAGCGCATAGCCAGCGGCCAGGTTATCGCGCATGTAGTGCGGCGGCGCATGCAAGGTGTAGACACCATCCTCCGGCACTTCGATATAGCCGCTGTAGCGCAGCCCGTAAGCAGGCGGTGCCGGTGCGGCATCGCCGCCGCCCGCCGGACGGAACGTTTCAGGTGCAGGCACCCCGCTCCATTTCTCGAACAATCCGCCCACGGGGCGATGTTCCTCCACCGCCAGCGTATCGAGACGCTGCACCATGTCCAGCCAATGCCCGGCATAACGCGCGCACCAGAGGCCATCGTCGAGTGCCGCCGCCACCACCGGCGCGGCTGGTTCCAGCTTCTCATAGTACGCCCATACGGGAGGCGAGGCACGCCGACCGCTCAATTCCGGCGGATTAACGGTCTGTCCGGGGCGGTAGGCGCGTGCGCGCAGAACCGTGCTGGCCGTGATCGTGAACGGTCCGCTGTACAACGCCGACCGCGGCGAGGGCTCGCTGCCATCCAGCGTATAACGCAGTTCAACGCCAGGCGTCCGGCATTGCAAGGTGATCGGCTGCACACCGGCAAATCCCTGGCGCGCCGGCAGCACCTCCACCGGCTGCACCGGCTCCAGCACCGGCGTCAACACCACGTTGCCGTCACGGACCGTGAAATGCACATCCGGCCGTTCGAGCACGACAGGCCGCCCGCCAAACGCCAACGCCGAGCCCCCGAGCAGCATCCCTTCCAGATTATCCACATCGCCCTGCAGCACCAGCAGTTCCGCTTGTGCCGTCACCGTTCCCAGCACGAGCGCGGCGGCGCCCTGCCGGGCCGCCCGCACCCCGATCGGAATTCCCGCCGGCGTCACTGCATCGAAGCCGATGCTTTCCTTCCCCTGGATACGCTCATACTGCCGCAACTCGGTCGCCATGTCCGGACGCGGATGAATCAGCGTCGCCACCACCTGGTCGCCGGTGCCTTTCCAGGAAACCCGGACCTCGGTCAGATTCGTCAGGCGTGTTTCCCGGATCTTGGCATCGCGCTTGGCCAGTTTCAACGGTACCCCGCCAACATGATAAAGCGACAGGTTCGGCTGCCCCTCCGCCTGCGTATGCATGGTCTCCAGGGCGGCATGCAGCCGGATGGCATCATGGGCAAAGGTCTTCACGCCGGCCTTGCTGGCGGGCGGGCTCGGCAGCCGCCAGGTTAATTCATACGAACGGGCGCTGCCGGTATGCAGCCGGTCGATGCATATCCATAACCGGGCCTTCTTCAGGAATACCAACTGGCGGCGATGCGCGACATCCTTGATCGCCTGTTGATAGAGTGCCGCCATCCCGGACGGATCCTCCGGTTTCAGATTCCGGGCATAAGGACCTTTGTAAAGGGTTTCCGCCAGATCCATGCCATCTGCCGCATGCCAGCGGCTATTGATCGGTGCGGACGGCTCCATGTCCGTCAGGTATACACCGGCATTCAGATTCTGGGGAAAGCCATCCACCAGCAGCGGACAGGGCCGGATGGAATAGACGCCTTCCACACCGATCTCCAGCATGTCCATGCCGTACATATTCAACCCGAAGGCATTGTTGGCGCAGCGCCCCATGAAGCCGTTATCGCCGATGAGCGGGTTGTTGACCATGAACGCATGACCATTGCCCGCCCCCCACCCCTCGCGCTGCCAGAAGTACCCACCCCACGGAAAGGCATCCGAGGCTGGCGGCAGCCCGGCGGGTTGCTTTTTCGGATGGGTCAGCGCCCCGATGATGGCACCTGTGTCCGGCTCCGCCATCACCGATGGCATCCCGTCGCGAAACCCCTGGAACCCCAGCTCGCGGTAATCACCACGCATCCCGATCGGCAAGCCCCGGTCCGGCGTGCTCATCCGCACCAGGTACCGGACGCGGTCCCGCAAAAGCGCGCGCTGCTCATCGCCCCAGCGGCGTGCCATCAAGTCACGTTTCCAGCGCGGGGATCTGGCGGCATCCGGATACAGCGATTCGAGCAACCGGACCGTCCGGATACCATCGTTGAAATACATGAAGTTATAGCCAATCAGGCGCTGGATCTCGGTGCCGTCGGGCAGCACGTGCGTGCTGCCATAGCGCTCGAACATGATGCGGCCATGCTCAAGCGTGACCTCGCCCTCCCGGAATTCATCCCACAGGGCACCCATCCAGCAAAGGAAGAAGGCGTTCTCGTTGATCCAGTTGCGCGGATTGGCGTTGTGATAGATCCAGGTCGTCGAGGTGTAGGTGCGCATCAACTTGGCCAGCACACGGGCCAGCGTTTCCGGGCGCATACCGGCACGCGCTTCCGGCGAGGCCATGGCCACCGCGCGCAGCAGCCGCATCATCTGGAAGGCGGCGGCAGCGCCTTTTGCATCGCCGGGTTCCATGTAGAGCGGTCGCAATCCTTCAAGGTAGCGATCATTCAACGCCCAATCGTCCATCAGGTCGCACCACCGTTCGATATACGGCCGCTTCCCCGTGTAGACGTACGCCTGTAGCAACGGAAAGGCGAACCCGCCGCCCCAAGGGGGGGTATTCGCCTCCGCTTCCGGCTGGCTGGCCAGCAGGCGGTCCGCCGCGGCAATCGCGGCGGCACGCCCCGCCGGGTCCGTGGTGATGAGCGCCTTGAAGGCGCCATTGTAATCGGTGGCCGGATCGGCGAGGTCTTCCGGATACCCAAGCACCATAGGGGCATCCGCCAGTTTCCGCATGAAATAGTCCCGGAACGCGGTCAACGCGCCCGGCCAGTCCTGCTGCCGCGCCAGGGCGGCAGCGGCCAGCAAGCCGGCCCGGTCCCGCAGGTGCGGACGCGACGCCAGCGAGGCTTCATCCGCCAGCAGCAGCGGGAAGAACCGCCGCCCCAGCGCCTCCGCGGATTCACCTCCCTGCACCGCGGGAACCATCCGCATCGCATCCACCACGGCGTGAAAGGCGGCCTTGGGTTGCCCCTTGCGATCAAAGAGCAGCGGATAATCCGTCCGCCCGGCAATGGGCCGATAATTCAGCCAGGAGTCGGCATCGGTCACACACCAGAAGGTGACGCGATCAATCTTGTCGGCATGCTTCACAAACAGGCGGAACAGCTTGCCGTAGGAATCCGTCAGCTGCGACTCGACCTCAGCAGGCAGGCCATTCGTGTACGGATTCAGTTTATCGCTGTACCCGACCAGATCGTTGATGTCCTGATCGACAAAATCCCAGGCCGCCGGCAGGACGGAGATATCGACCTCCGTGAAGGCTACGCGCATCCCTTCCTTTGCAAATGCGACGATGCTGCGCTCCACATTCTCGAAGTCCGGCTTGATCGTGAAGAAGTGCCCCTGCATACCGATCCCATCGATACGCACGCCCGCCGCCTTGAGCTGCCTGATCATCTCCACGACCGTGTCGCGCTTGCGCGGAAGGAACATGTGGTTGTCGTTGTAGTAAAGCAGGGCATCGGGATCCGCCTCATGCGCGAACCGGAAGGCGTGCTCGATGTAGTCCGGGCCGATGATCCGGCGCCATGGGGAGTCGTTGAATCTGCCGCTGCCGGCAATCGCCTCGTTCACGACATCCCACAACTTGATCCGCCCCTTGTAACGGCCGACCACCGTGTGAATGTGCGTGCGCATACGCTCCAGCAACTGCTCGCGAGTCATGTCCTTGAACACCCAGTCCGGCGTCTTCAAATCCCAGATCAGCGTATGCCCGACAGGCCAGAGCCCGTTCTTTTCACAGTACGCCACATATGCATCCGCGCGACTGAAATCAATCGGCCCCGGCTGCGGCTGGAGATGACGCCATTTGAGCGCGTTCTCGCAGGTGGACGTGTTGGCGTGGTAGTTGATGATCTCGCGCAAACCAAGCGGGTCGTCCTTGTCGTCCGCGGTCAGCCGGTCACTCAACGACATCCCGATCAGGAATCGATCGCCAGCCAGATCACGGAGACGCGGCAGCGGATCAGCCGCCAAGGCTCCCGTCACCGCCGCCCCTGTCATCGCCAATACGATGCCTTTAACCATCGAACGATTTCCTTTCCTAGCGGTTCCCCGTTGCGTACCTGTGAATATCTCAGTGCGACAGCCACGCCGCCGGCACGGCCTGTCGTTTAACGCCCGGCCCGTCCAGTTCCAGTACCGGCGTGCCCTGCCAGACCTGCTCCTCGCGCCAGCTCATCCAGTATTCGTTGCGGAACTGCTTCCAGCGGAAGTCCGTGTAGCTGACCTCGAAGCGGTGCATCCCCTGCTCCAGCGCGACACTCCAGATGTTCTCGGCATGCAGATCCGGATTCGGGAACCACTCTTCGCCCCCCACCCACACCCGCAGGTCATACCCCGCGTCCATGGTCGTGTTGTACAAATGCTCCGGCGCGTGGAAGCGGTACACGCCCGTCGCCGGCACCTCGATGTAGCCGCTGTATTTGACCTGGTACGCACGGTCTGTCTTGCGGATTGCCGCCAGCTCTGCCGGATCCAGCAATGCACCGACTTCCCCCTGCGCCTTGACCGGCAGATAGGAGTACATGCCGCCATGCGACATGAGTTGCGCCCACGGCCCCTCATGATAGACGTACGTCAGTCCGGAGCGTCCGGCTTCCACGGCCAGCGCCTTCAGCGGCGGCTGTTTCCTGAAAATCGCCCATACTGTTTTCCCGGCATCAACCCCCGCGATGTTCCAGGGGGTCTGCTTCAGCCCCTTGCGGAACGGACGAACCTTGACCAGCGTATCCTCCGTAAGCGTGAAGGGGGCGCTGTACAGCGCGGACTCCAGCGTGGGATCGCGGCCATCCAGCGTGTAGCGGAACTCGATATCCCGGGTGTCCTGCGTCGGGATATCGAAGCTCACCGCCACATCCTCGGCAAAAACGGTCTGTTCCGGGCTGATCCGCGTGGTATCCAGCGGGGCGAGGATCGGCTGCGCCGAGAACGCGCCGTCCGCCGTCAGGCCGAACTCGAAGCCCCCGGCCGAACCGGGATAGCGTCTGCCGCCAATCGTCACGGCATCCCCGTCCAGCACAATGCCGGCGTAGACACCGTCCTTCTGCGTCAGCAGCAGCGTGCCGGCATCCGCGCTGGCAGGACCGGCTTTCAGTGGCCCCTTCCCGTCCGGCGACACGCTCAAGGCGACGTTCATGCCATCGGGCGTTCGGAATACACAAACGGCCACACCGCCCGTGCTCATATCCCGGAAATGCGCGAGATCCGGTTCAAAGGTCGTCTGTTTTTCCGTATCCGACGGCCGCGTCGCGATCACCGTCACATCCGCCTGGTTGCCGGTCCCGCGCCAGGAGGCGGACACGCGCTGGAACATCACCTCGCTGAAGAACCGCGCCAAATCCTTTGCTGCCACCGCTTTCTGGTACAGGGCGTCCGCCGATATCGACGCAACGGGTTCGCACTCGCCTGGCCTGCGTTGTTTGCCGCCCCATTGATAGGGGTGGCCCGCCGCATAGACCGACACATTCCCGAAGCCGGGATTCCCGCTGCGCACGCGATTCTGTTCCGGCGAGACCTCCAGCAGGATCGAGTTCGTCTGCGCCAGCGCCCCGAGCCGCGCCAATTTCACAGCCACCGGCGGTTCACGGTCCATGGCATTGGTCACGCCGAACCCATACACCGGCAGCAGGAAGAATTTCGTGAATGCCCGTTCGGGGCCGGGATTCCGGATCCGGTCCGCGACCAGGAAGACGCCGGTGCCCCGGAGATGGACCACCTGGCGGGTGGCGGTCACATCCCGGATCACCTCGTCCGGCTCGGTGCTCCCCAGACCAAAGACATCCGCATTATAGGAGAACCCGTAGCCGGTGTACGGCGAATCCTGAATGGTTTCCGCCACATCGAAACGCGACGAGGCGTGGAAGCGCCCCGGCTGCGCATGACGAGGCGTCTGAAAACTGAAATCGGTCTTCCCGCCGGTCCGCGTGGCACCCACCCAGCGCTGCGGCGGCTTGCCGTCGACCGCGATCGCGCTGGACTCCAGCAGGCCGCGGTCGCCGCGGGCAACGCCGTACTGCGTGCGGGTGCTGCCGAGCACGTGGCCGCGCCTTGGGTTGACCGTGATACCCTGCGTCTGGCTGCGGACCGGGAAATTCTGCATCAGGAGCGACGCGGAGTCGCCACCGAACCCGTCACGCAGCACATACAGCGCCCCGTAGGGCTGGATGTCGGACAGCGGTGGTGTGCGATCAGCCCGTTCGCGCCGGAGCACGGCATCCACGCGACGACGAACCTCGGGCTCGTCGTACACGTCGTCAATCAATTGCCGGGGCAGCGTCTTGCCGTTGATGGTCGAGCGGGGGAAGTCATTGTACGGCATCCAGCTCGACCAGTAGTTGCCGTCTGGCATGAAATGGGTCACCAGCGCGCGCTGCGCAACCTTCAGGTGATCAAGCACGGCCTGCTGTTCCAGCGGTCCCATGACGGGCGCGCCAAAGAGGCTCATGAAACGCGCCGGTCCCAGCATCACATCGATCGCCATGTGGCCCTCGTCCCACGCTTCCAGCCCCTCGCCATCAAGCGCGAGATGCTGGATGAAGTTGATCCGCACCAGGCGCGAGCACTCCCGGTTCATGTACTGCATGGCGTGGAATTCATGCAGCAGCAGGCTGTCCTTCATCGCGGCCCCGAGGCCCATGATGCCCCAGTTCGCCAGTTCCGCCCGCTTGGCGCGCACCATGTACGGGTGATACATTTCCGTGAGATTAAGCATGATCCGCGCGAGTGCTGGCGCGGGAAAATCCTCCGCCAGCGCGGGGCGCTCATCCAGGATCACGCGCAGACGGCCGAGGTAGGCACCGATCACCTGCAACTCCACAGCGGCGCGCATGTTGAGAGGATGGTTGTCGATATCCGCATCGGCGTGCATCGCCCAGTCTTCCATGTAATCCGCGTAAAGCTGAAGATGCGCGCGGTCCCCGGTCATCAGATAGGACATCAGCAGGTCCTGGAATGGGCTTCCACCATAATCGTGATTGATCCGGGTGAGGTTCCGGAAGAAGGTGATGTGTTCACTGAGTTCCCGGCCCTCGGGCGTTTTCCAGAACGGATTCGCGTCCCCCCCGCGTCCGTATCCGACCCCCTCGGGGGGCACCAGGATGTGCGGCGCCCAATTGACGGCCCCGGGCGGACCCAGCACCCATTGCCGGACAATTCCCTCCAGGTTGCGCTCGACCTCCTTCGGGTCCGGCTGGCTGACAAACCGGCGTTTGCCGTCCCTCTGGAAAAAGTTCATCCGCAAATCCGCCGCACCCGCGCCGTAAGCAGCTGGATTCTTGAGTTTGGCAAAAAAATACGCGCGGTATGCCTCAAGCGCCTCCCGGTGGTCCCCGCCGGACATTGCCTGCTCGAACGCCTCGAGTCCCCGCGTGCCCGGCACCAGGGCGCCCTGCAATCGCAGGGCCAGCGACTCCAACCCCTGCCTGTTGTTGCGCGCCGCGAAGGAGGCGCGGCGCTCCGCCGCATCCGCCGGAGGAGGAACCTGCCGGAGATCCGCCGGCGCAATCGCCATGGATTCGGGGACCATCAGCCGATTCAGATGGCCAGTCGGATAAAGGGGCGGCGGCGCGCGGTGAGGCACAGGCGGGTAGAACACCTTCGGATACGGCCGGGTCAGGACGTCTGGCGACGTGTTCGTCACGGGAATCAGTCGGATGTCCTGGATCTCCGGCAGCCGCCCCATGTGACGCCCGGTCATGATAACCAAGGCCTTGTATTCCGTGGTCGACAGGCCGGTGACCCCGAGTTCAACCGGCTGCACACCGGTACCGGGCGGTGTCCGCTCCAGGGCCTTCGCGACGCGCCCTTCCGATTTGTCGTCATAGAAACTCAGCCGGAACGAAAGCGTCTCGATCCGCTCCAGATTCACATTCGCGACCACGCGATAACGATTGCCGCCCGCCGCCCGCATCCGCCAGGCCGGGAACTGGAATCGCTTACCCACCCCGATCAGGCGACCGTCCTGAATCTCGATCGAGGGATCACTCCAATTCAGGACATGCTGGCCCAGTTTGTCTTCCATGACGAACGCCGCCGCCTCGGCATTCAAATAGATCACACCATCGGGCTGGGGCTCGATCAGCGGAGCATCGCCCGGCCAGTCAACGGCCAGAGCCAACCGCAGCCCGGACAGGCCGCAGATCAGCAGAACCAAGAGAAACAGGACTGATGCTGGTCGCGTTCTATTCATCGTTTAACCTCATCGACACGCATGGGAATCAGGATGCACTACTCGAATTGCAATTAATTCAATTACAATCTTTCAATTACATATAGTCACAAACAGATGGGTTAATATCAAGGTGTAAATTTAATTATCGTATGATTATATTGTTGTAAGTCCTCAGCTCGAATGCTAAACTGGCCATGAATCGCAGAAAAGGAGGCGACGAAGCATGAGAATTTTCAAGATAGCATTCATGGCAGGCATCGCAGGTGTGATTCTGACTGGCATGACGACACGCGCCGCCGACCTTTACTATGTCTCTGGGAACTGGGAAACCACCGTCTCCGCATGGTCGACGAATATGGACGGCACCGCCGACTCAGCCTGGGTACAGGGATCGTCTGCCGTTTTCACCAATACAGCCACGGTCTCGACAGGCAACAACGGCACATGGCTAACCCTTGCTGGGCTGACGGTGAGCAACGGCGCAACCGTCACGATAACGGGTGGATCAAGGACATTTGGTGGCACGGCTCTCATCACCGGTAATCTATCCATCAATACCACGGGCGGATACATTGCACTGAACACAACCGGCGGGTTCAACGGCACGCTGACTGCCCTGAACGGCATCTGCCAGATTAACACCAATACAGCTCTTTCT
>CAZZBA010000033.1:0-20378 GCA_964652765.1 uncultured Victivallales bacterium
ACGGAGCCTCCCGTTTGCTTCCCCATGCACGACCGTGGTCACCGACCCCGGCTACAAGAGCATTCCTGAACTTCAGATATCACCGGCGCAAGGCCGGTGGGATCGCCGTCAGCACGCGTCATCGAAAAGCGGCAGCACCTCGCCGAGCAGGAAGATCGAGCCGGCGATAATCACGGCGGATTTCTCCTTGATCGCCCACGCTTCCGCCTCGCGCAGGGCGTCCGCGACCACATCCACGGCCGTCGCCTCGACGCCGGACGTCGTAAACAGCGCTGCCAGTTCCGCCGCTGGAAGGGACCGCGCGTTCGGGATGGGCACAGCCCATACGCGCCGCGCCACGCCCGCCAGCAGGCGCACGACCCCCGCCACATCCTTGTCGGCGCACATACCGGTCACCAGGGCGACTCGCTTGAGTCCCTGCGCCTTGAGCGCAGCCACTAGCGTCCCGGCACCGGACGGGTTGTGCGCCGCGTCGGCAATCACAAGCGGATGCTCGCGCAGCCGCTCGAAGCGCCCGCGCCAACGCACTGCCGCCAAGCCGTCGCGGACGACCTCGAAGGGAATATCCGCCCCCAGTGCCGCCAGCACCGTCTCCAGCGCGACCAGCGCGATACCGAGATTCTCAAGCTGATGCACCCCGGTCAACGGCAGCCAGGCCGTCCCCGACCAGCCGCCCGCCGTCTCGACATGCACCTTCTGCCCGGAAAGGTCACCGCCCGTCCGCTGCACGGTGGCCGCGTCCGCCGCGGCAAGGCAAGGCGCGCCGCGCGCGGCGGCAACCTGCCGCAGCACCGCTTCAGCCTCGGGTGCCTGCGGACCGCACACGACCGGCCGGCCCGGCTTGATGATCCCCGCCTTCTCGCCAGCCACGGCCTCGAGCGTGTGCCCGAGGTACGCCTCATGGTCCATGGCGATGCGCGTGATCACACTCACCAGCGGGAGAACGACATTGGTGGCGTCCAGCCGGCCGCCGAGACCGGTCTCGAGCACGACGACCTGTACACCGGCCCGCTGGAAACAAATGAAGGCCATGACCGTGGTGATCTCGAAAAAGGTGACTTCATGCTGCTGCTCGCGGCCGACCTGCTCGGCAGCCGCCTCGCAGACCTCCAGCGCATCAACCAGCGTCTCGTCGCTGATGTCCTGCCCGCCGATGCGGATGCGCTCGTTGAAACGCACCATGTGCGGCGAGGTGTAGAGACCGGTTCGCAGGCCGGTCTGCCGCAGGACCGCCTCCACCATGGCGCAGACCGAACCTTTGCCATTCGTGCCCGCCACATGCACGACGGCAAACGCATCCTGGGGGTTGCCGCACAGCTCGCATAGCCGCCGCACGGCATCCAACCCCAGCTTGATTCCAAAGGTATGCCGCTGGTAAAGCCGTTCCAGTGCGTTCGCCAGCGTGCCATGGCCTTGATCGGTATTCCTCATGGCCTCATTCTTCGCCGGTCTCAACCGTGACGTCAAGTCCGCGATCACGCTTGGCTGAGCGATTTCCGTTTCCAGAACGCTTTTCATCTTGCGGACGCCCCTGCGTTTCCGGAGGAAACGGCCACGTCCTGGAACCCTTCCAGGGAAACCAAATCATGCCTGTACGGCCTTGGATCCGCGATGTTCCATACGCGGAAGCCTAATGGACGCTTATCCGCGTTCTTGCTTGTGGTCTCCCCGTTCACCAATTGCATGCCCTTGTGATCATTGATAATCAATCGATGCGTGTGCCCCCCCAGCATGGCAACCACGCCATGAGTCTCGAAAAGATCCAAAAGATGCCCGCGCCTGGCAACCGGGATATTCTGGGGAGTCTCGCCCTCGTCCGGATCTTTAAGAAAGAGAGGATAATGGCCAGCGACAACCACTTTCAAACCCTTGTTCGCGGCCGTATTCACTGTTGCCTCAAGCCAGGAATCCTGCATCTCCGATTCCCCGGCAAGGGGGGCTTTCCATAGCGATGAATTCACGATCACAAACACATAGCCCTTGTGTTCAAACGAGTAGAAATCCTTGCCTACAACCGTGCGATAATACTGTAGAGAATCCCGCGTGGGCCGGTCCCCGACATCGTGGTTTCCTGGCGCACAGTGGCAAGGCATGGTGAATGCCGCCTTGATCCGATTGAAATCTGCAAACGAGGTCTCGTTCGGGGTGTGGACCAGGTCGCCGCAAATAAGCACAAGATCGGGCTTTATGGCGTTGATCTGGCTGACGGCCTGAGTAAAGGACTTCACGTCGTGGTCGTAGCCGCCAACCCCGAGCTGCGTGTCACACATTTGCACAATGCGGAAAGACGGAGCCCCGGACTTCTCTGCCGCAAACAAGGTGCGCGGCAGGGTCATGGCGGCAGCTCCAAGCGCCATTGTTTTCAGGAAATCGCGGCGTGTGTGATTGCACATTCTCATGCATCCTCCCCCTGTATACCAACATACCTGCCTGGTTGAGCCGCGTTGGCGGCGATAGCGTGAATTCATCATGAAAGAAGACCGGCGGTTTAAGTTGATACAGCTCGGCCCCGTCGGTTCATGCACGAGCATGAAGGCTACCTTAATCTGATCGCGGGCGGATATCGAGTGGAAAATGGTCTTCGGTCTGCAGTCTATTCGCGCAGTTGCCAGGCGAGGGTCGCGCCGGCACGGTAGGGGACGATGTCGCCGTAGGCCGCCGGTACGGTCTGCGCCACGCGCTCGAGCGTGATCTCGTCCGTGAGCGGTTCCAGTCCGTGGAATTGCCGGCCGAAACGGCAGCAGAAGTCGGGCAGCCGGTCGAGGGCACCGATGCGCTCGAAACAGTCGGCCAGATAGGGCAGCAGCAGCGGCGCGGTGAACACCCCGGCGCAGCCGCAGGCCGCTTCCTTGGCCTGGCGCAGATGCGGTGCGGAATCCGACCCGAGGAAGAAGCGCGGATGCCCTTCGCGCACGACGGCACGCAGGGCATCGCGATCATGCGGATACTTCGCCACCGGTTTGCAGAAGTTGTGATTGCGCCCCGCCCAGTCGTCGGCGGTAAGATCCAGATGGTGCGCCGTGATGGTGGCGGCAACGGTTGCGCCCAGCGCCTTGACGCAGGCGACGGCCTCGGCGGTGGTGACGTGTTCCAGCACGATGCGCAACCTGGGGAAGCGCTGGTGCAGGCGTTCGACTTCGGGCAGGAAGCGTTGTTCGGCGTTGAGGATGCAGATATCGCGTTCGGCGCTGCCGGGCATCTCGCCGTGCAGCAGCAGGGCCAGCCCCTGGGCCTCCATCGCCGCGAAGACCGGGTCGTACTGGGCAAAATCCTCGACACCGCTTTCGGAATTGGTCGTCACCCCGCGCGGGTAGCATTTGACGCCGAAGAGTCCCGCCCGCCCCGCCTCGCGGATGTGCTCGGGCGTGAGGCCGGGCTGGAGATACAGGGTCATGAGGAACTCGACGTCGGGAGCCAGGGCGCGAAGCGCGTCGCGATAGCGAAGCGCGTCGGCAGGCGTGCAGACCGGCGGCACGGTATTGGGCATCACCACGCAGCGGCCTACGCCGCCCGCGCGCACCAGCGGCGTCACCCGCCGCATCATCTCGTCCTGCCGCAGATGCACATGCAAGTCATCTGCCACCGGCATGGTTAATTTGGTCGTCATCGTTGAGTTTCCGTTTCTTCGGGCCACCAAGCTTATCCTCATTAGACATGCGCCAAGTTGCCGGATTCACAGGATGGACCGCAAGCCGGGGTTTCCGGGCCGGACGAGATGCTGATGGGGCCACTTTGCGGCAACTTGGAATAACTGTCGCAGAAACGCATCATGAAGTTCAAGAGGACTTCACCGTAGAACTCCTTGATCTTGGCTGCGATTTCGTCGCCTTCCCCCATGTCCTGCGCGAGCGTCCGAAGCTGCTCCAGAAGTTTATGCGCAGTCAGAACGTGATGTTTGATCCGTTCCGCAGCCGGCAGTCCCGGATCGTCAATCAGCAGGGAAATGTTGACCCCGAGCGCATGCATGTACTGGAGGACATCGCCCCAGTTTAGCTGTTTGTCTTCACCCGCTTCCATTCGGCAGACCTTACTGGGGGAAACGGACATTTTTTTTGCGAGTTGCCGTTGTGTAAGGCCTTTGTCGTTCCGCATGCTAATCAGGGTGCGGATCAGTTGCGTTCCTGTTGTGTGCGCCCGGACACGGTCCGCCGCGCCGGCGTCATCGGCCAGACTGGCCGCAAGTGTGGCTGCTGTATCTAATGTATTCATGATTATTCCCTGCTTTTGAGCATTCGCCCAGCACGATGGCATCGTTGAATGTCATCCTGTTGTGTTGCTTTATCTCCAATGGTGAGGATATGCACGGTCAGCATGGTTTGTTTAACGTAAATGTATAACCGGGTTTCGTGCGCATGTTTAACCCCGGTCTGTCCGATGCGGTAAACATCCTGTCCTTCAGACCTGAGGAATCCAACCTGGAATCCTTTGATGTTACCAAACTGCTGCAGAAGTTGAATCAGTTGCGCAAGGTTTGCAAAACAGGCAGCATACTCGCGTGGGTGCTTCCGGTTATATTCCTTGAACCGACTACGCTCTGCGTCGTCATCGACAATGCACCAGTTTGATGCTGTATTCGACAACATTCCTCCTTAATATTGCAAAATCTGCAACCAAGATGCATTGGGGTTGCTAATTTGTCAATCTTATTAACTCGATACTGCGGTGCGATAGTTTTCGTCCAGCCGGGGGTGGAGGGTCAGGAGGGCGGTGAGGCGGCGGGCGGTTTCGGTGATGTGGCGGACTTCCTCGGGGGTGAGGCTGCGGCCGAGTAGTGGCTTTTCACGGTAGGAGAGCCATTTCTTAATAACCTGGTAGCCGCCAATGGTGTAGTTCCATAAGGAGGTTTCGGGCACGTTTGCGCGTGTCCCCCTGATTTCCGCCAGGTCGCTCAGGTATCGCTCGATGAGGTTTTCAGCCATGCGTGCGAAACTGCCAGAAAACAGGCACGTTGTCGAGCCTTAGGTAATGGCGCAGGGCCCGATCACGTGCAAGCTTCATCTTCATTACTCCTTGAAATGAGGAACAGCCAGTCAAGACAGAGAGACAAATTGAGAATGTGAATAGTCTTTTCATATTGAACGTTGAAATGACACTGCTCAAACCACAGTGTAGCGGCGGTTTGGGCTAGTGTCCGTTTTGGTGATTCGTCCTTGTTTGCTCCGTTCAGTGCGTCCTAGTGCTCCACCTCAACCTGGGCCCGCTTGTCCAATGATCGTTTCACTTGGATTACCATGGTGACCACCACGGCCAAGATGCCGACGACAATCAAGATGGTCTGGAGGGGAAGTTGAAGTCCCACAACTCTTCTTGACTCGGAATTGGTGAGCGCCGCAATACTGCGAAACAGCGCGACAATTCCAAAGAGAAGTCCGGCGGAAAAGACTAGCATGCCGGTGGTTGCAAACCACGTTTCGATCGGAACCGGGAAGAATGCATTGAGGCCAAACAGAACCGCGCCGCCGGTGAGGAGGCCTACTATCATGAGTGGTGTCGCTTTGGTGATCGGTTTCATTTTATCTCAAATCCCGACGTTGACCTGAACCTTTTCAGGGAATCGTATTCGACTTCCTGAAATAGGTTCCAGGTGCATTGTGTGCCCTCATTTGAAGGCCGCTTCGTTGAACGGTTCCATTTCATCGAGCATGTTGAACTGCGCCTTTTCGCCTTCTTTAGGTTCGGTTCGCCACGAATTGTTCCAAAAACGAGAAACTGTCCCAAATTTGATTACCTTGCCATTGACAACAGTGAACACCGGACAGGTATCTGCATCAGCAACAGACCAAGGGTATGCCAAGTACCCCGCGATAGCATTGCCTGCAGACTTGTATGGCGGGCCAATCCACTCCAACACATCCGGCACTGGGAACTGCTTCTTTCGTGACTGTAGCCTACGGCGAGGATCATGTCATCATGAGAATACCCAGGCATTCCCGGTTGCCACGCCATCAGTCTGTCATGCTCTTCAGTCATAATCTTGCACCCAACGCCCCGCCTGAGCCTCGCCGGTGGAGCGCAGCGGAACCGGCGTAGTGCTCCAGGCGGATGTTGGCTGACGCTTACTGCCGCGAGTGCACAAGCTCAGCCTGTTCTATCACGTCATTTACGATTTCAACATGATCGCCATCAATCACCTGCTGGTGGTGTCTGAAATCTAAGAACCAATGGTCGCCAGCGGGATAATAGCGTGCATCGACACTATCATAATCACTAAGGTCCGGATATCCGTGCCGGGCGTGAGACGCGAGCATCCTTTGCTGGGCGATGGCTACCGCGATGGATGCTGAAATATCTGGGCTCGCTTCGGATGAGAGTGGGCGGACGTGAATTGTGGCATTCTGCCGACGCATAGCTTCAGCGAGTGACAGAGGGTGACGGTATGAGGAGGCGAACATGAAGAAGAAAACGCAGCCAGTGATTAATATGACCGATATCGCGGACCAAACAATGGGGACGATCAAGGACGTACGTCGATTCTGCACTGAGTACCTCATTCTTCTTCAGCCAACCATTGTATTAGACTGCTTGACTTCGCAAATAATCCAGACCAGCGCATTTTTATCTTCTCCTGCCATCAAAAAGAGCGGAGTGCACAATGTTGGCGCAAATGTAGGTCCTTTGGGCGGCGGCCGCAATTTATTTGTCAGGCGATATGCGCGGGATTTGCAAATGGTTCTGAGAAACCAACGCCCAACATCCAACGTCCAACGCCCAAGAACAAAGAACGAAGAACTAGGAACTAGGAACATCGCAGGATCAGAACGTCGAGAGGCCGGTAGCTTCCTGGAGGCGGTAGAGCAGGCGACGCCAGCGGGAGGGGTCGGCGTAGGTGTCGTAGTCGCCGGAGATGACCGGCAGCGGTTCGGCGCGCCAGGCTTGCGCGAGGTAGTCTCGCACGGAGGCGGAGAAGGCGGCGGTGCGCGGGCTGCGGATCTCGACGCTGGTCTCGAGGTTGAGGTTGCGCAGGTTGCGCCGGGTGTAGTTGGAGGAACCGAGGATCACGGACAGCTCACCTTCGGCCGACTCAAGCACCAGCAGCTTGGTGTGGAACTGCTCGCCGTGGGTCTGCACCCAACGCACGGGTATCCCCGCCACCGTAAGCTCGGCAGCCACCGGACGGTTCGGTATCCCGTTCTTCTCGCGGCCGAAGGCGTCCTTGTTCGGATCGAGCAACACGCTGACCCTGGCGCCGCGCCGAAAGGCCTCTTTCAAGGCGCAGACAACGGGCCGCGAGGAAAGATAGAACATGGCCAGGGTGGCGGTATCGCCCGCTTGCGCGCGACCGAGCAGCTCCAGTGCCGCCCGCTCAACCGCGCGCTCGGTCAGTACGCGGATGCGCAGGGGCGACGGCGCGTCCGGCTCCGCATCACCGGGCACAAGCGCCTCCGGTGCAGGTGCGCCCGACAGAACGCAGACCGCCGCCTCGCTGGCCAGCAGATCGGCAGCCGCCGGACCACTGAAGACGACGCCGACGTTGTGATGGGCGCTGCTGGCATCGTGCGGATTGGCTGAGGTGACCAGCGCGGTCAGAACCCCTTGCCGGTCGGCGATGACGGTCTTGCGGTGATTGGCCTTGAAGTTGAACAGGTCGAAGTAGCTGCGAAGCGGCACTTGGCCGCCCGCCACGGGATTAGGCAGCATCGGTCCGAAGCGGTGCGGCCAGAAGCGCAGCAGCAGCCGCCACCAGACCGAATGAGCAGGGTTGCTGTCGCGCAAGGCGGTGATCCGGGTGGTGACCACGGTCACGCCATGTGCGCGCAGGCGGTCGAGGTGCGGGGCGGCGAGTCCGCCATACCAGGTGTTGAGCGGGTCGGTGATCAGCCAGCAGCGCAATTCCGGACGGGCCTGACGCCGCGCGATGATCGCGTCGGTCAGCTCGCTGGAGAGCGCGCGGTGGATGCGGTCCTCCTTGCCGGAAAAATCGTTGAAGAGGAACATGTCGATGACCAGCAGCGACTCGGCTTCGGCGATCATGGAAAAAACTTCATCGAAGATCTGCTGGTCGAAGCGGCGGCTGCCGTCGGCCTCGGTATAGGTGATATCGCGAAGGAAGCGCAGATCTCGGGCCGGACGGAACGGGCCGGCGAAGTCGAGCCCGGCAGGGAGCGGCTTGTAGACGTGCCAGCCGGCCACAGTCGCCAGCAACGACAGCGGCAGCAGGAGCCGCCAGCGTTTACGCCTGGCGACCGGAAGGGACGGTAGATCGGCTTTTTGATTCTGCATCGTGGTGTTCATTTGACACGATCCCCCGAAAACGTCAAACTTTTACTGTCCAAGTAGATAATTGATGTTCAGGCAAGCAAATGTAGGACAGGCACCCTTGCCTGTCCATCCGAGCACAAGCCGACTGCCACCGTGCTTCTGCTCGGCAGGTCGGGCAAGGGTGCCACGACCTACTTTACAAGGAATACATCATGAGCGAGGAGATTTTTCCCGATCCCGAGGCGTTTATTAAGTTGTCGAAGGCGGTGATGCCATTCGGCAAATATGCCGGACGGCGGCTGGTCGACCTGCCCGAGGCCTATGTGGTCTGGTTCCGGCAGAAGGGGTTCCCGAAAGGCGAACTGGGAAAAATGCTCGAGACGGTCTACACGATCAAGGAAAACGGGCTGGAATACCTTTTCAAGTAAGACCTTAGACTATAGACTGCAGACCGTACCACGCTTGATTCGGGAGTGTCACCCCCGCCTCTGGGCCTGCGCCTGGATGAGGGTGGAGAGCGGGGCGGTGCACCAGCCGGGCAGGGTGAAGATGTGTTCGAGCAGGGCGGCACTGCCGATGGCATCGTAAAGCGCGTCGTGCGGCGCGCGGTCGGGGGCCAGGGCATTTACGCGGTCGGTCAGCCGCAGGCGCGCGAGCAACGCTTCCAGCGTATAGTCGCGCAGGCCGGGATACACCAGGCGCGCGATCTTGAGTGTATCGAGCGCAATGGCCGGCGGGTGGAGCGGGAAGGCGCGGGAGAGGTAGCGCGTCTCGGTGGCGGCATTATGCGCGGCCAGCACGACGCCCTCCAGGCGCGGGGCGAGCAACGGCCAGAGCGCGGTCAGGGTCGGGGCGGTCCGCATGGCCTCACGGCGTTCGGCATGGCGGCCAGGCGCATAGCGGTTGAAGGGGCGATCGCCGATACGCAGCAGGCTCTCGAACGCTGTTTCAGGCACGATACACCCTCCCTGCAGCGAGACCAAGCCGATCTGCCAGGGCTCGTCGGGCCAGCCCTGGACCGCACCGGTACCCTCGAAGTCGATGGAGGTGATGATGGCATTCCGGACGGGGGTCATGCCGGCAGGTCCCCGTCGAGGTGCTCACGGACGCAGGCCTCGTAGCATTCCAGCATCTGGCGCACATAGTTCCGCTTGCGGCTGTAGCCGCCAGCGAAGAAGGCCCCCTTGAAACCGGCGGTGATCAGGTTGCGGAACTGCGCACGCGACACCGGGAAGGCCGCCGTGATCCGCTCGAGTTCCTGACAGACGCTCGTGCGCGAGACCAGGCGGTTGTCCGTACAGATCGAGACGGAGAGATCGTGCCCGATCATGCGCCGCACGGGATGGTCGGCAATCGAATTGAAGGCGGGTGTAGTCTGGATGTTGCTGGTGACGCAGACCTCCAGGCAGATACGCTGCGAGGCGATGTAGTCGGCCAGCGCCTCAACATAGGCCTTCTTGTCGGTAATGGTGTTGTCCTGGATGCTGTCGGCGGAAAAGAGGAAGGTACCGTGGCCGATGCGGTTGGCGTGGCAGTCGGTAATCGCCTGGAAGATCGACTCCGGCCCGTAGGCCTCGCCTGCATGCACGGTCGTGCGCATGAAGTGGCGGTGGGCGAACTGGTAGGCGGCGGTATGGTAAGCGGCGGGGTAACCGGCTTCCTCGCCCGCGAGATCGAAACCAACTATCGGCACGCCGTGCTGGTCGCGGATGGCGACCGCCTGGCGGGCCATCTCCAGCGATGCCATGGCACAGAGTTCCTTGCGCGGGGCACCGGGGAAAAGCTGGAAGAGCCGGCGGAAATAGGGGCTCATGCCGGGGGAGATCGCCCGCATGGCGCAGGCGATGATGCCGAACTCGAAGGGGATGTCGCCACCCTCGCGGACGGCGAGGCTTTGATTATGCGCGGCCGCCCCGCGGCGCAGGCCGTCGGCGACGGCGTTCAGCACGGCGGGCATCTCCAGCTCGTCATGCACATGGAGCTGGGGGGCGAAGCGCACCTCGATGTAGCGGACGCCCTCGGCGATGTTGTCCTCGGCCAGCTCGCAGGCGATCCGCTCGATGCTCTCGGTGTCGCGCATCACCGCGCAGGTCAGGGCGAACCCGCGCAGGTACTCTGCCAGATCGGCATAGCGTTCCTTGAAGACGGTCTCGAGCAACCCGGCCTCGGAGAAAGAGGGCAGCTCCACCTGCCGGGCACGGGCCAGCTCGATAAGGGTACCAAGTCGCAGCGACCCGTCCAGATGGACATGCAGGTCGCTTTTGGGGATCGCACGGATAAAGGCGGGGGTGAATATCGTTTTCATGGACACAGCCTAGCACCACCACCACCGGCCGGGCAAATAAAACGTTCACCATTCCGGAATCGCGGCAGTTGATATGGCGCCGCATGTTGTGCTAGCCTTGGCGCGTGGTCAGCCATGGGGTCATCATACGTAGGACGGGCACCCTTGCCCGTCCATCCGAGCAAAGGTCCTTTGGCTACCAGACAGCTTATGCTCGGAGGTCGGGCAAGGTGCCACGACCTATTTTTTTTAATGTCCAAGTTATAGGTAGTGTTATGAATACCGAAGCGTTAAGAGGCAGGAAGGCGTTCATCTGTGATATGGACGGCGTGATCTACCACGGCAACCGGCTGCTGCCCGGGGTAACTGAGTTCGTGGCGTGGCTGAAACACGAGAACAAGAAGTTCCTGTTCCTGACTAACTCCTCCGAGCGTTCACCGCGCGAGCTGCACCAGAAACTCGCCCGGCTCGGACTGGACGTCCCGGAATCGCATTTCTACACCAGTGCGCTGGCGACCGGTATCTTCCTCAAGACCCAATGCCCCGGCGGCAGTGCCTTCGTGATCGGCGAAGCCGGCCTGATCAATGCCGTTTACGATGCCGGGCTGACCATGAACAACGTCAACCCGGACTATGTGATTGTCGGCGAATCGCGCTCCTACACCTACGAGACACTGGTTAGCGCGGTCAACATGGTCAAGCGCGGGGCACGGCTGATCGGCACGAACCCCGATCTGACGGGACCGGCCGAAGGCGGGATCGTGCCGGCCACCGGCGCGCTGATCGCCCCGATCGAGCTGGCCACCGAGTCCAAGGCCTATTTCGTGGGCAAGCCGAATCCGCTGATGATGCGACATGCGCTGAAATTGCTGGGCTGCGCGCGCGAGGAAACCGTGATTATCGGCGACCGTATGGACACCGACATCATCGCCGGCATCGAGGCGGAGATTGAAACCGTGCTGGTGCTTTCCGGCGTCACGACCCGCGAGGGCATCCAGCGCTACGCCTACCGCCCCGGCCTCGTCCTCGACGGGGTCGGCGATATTCTATAAATATTTAGCCGGGCGCACTTGCATTCGTAGCGGCTCACCGAGGACGGTTCGCCCTACCCGAATAAACAGGAAGGCAGGGCGAAGCGTCCAATAGCAAGGTAGGGCGTGGCGTCCCGCCGAGCCGCAAGCGCAAGGAAGTGATGTTGACACAAAGGTCTTCAGTCTGAACCGCGGTTTTCTGCTGTTCAAAACTTGGCGATAGGCTATATTGTCCGCTCTCGATGAGGTAAACCAAGTTGACAGGGGTTTTGTAATGGAATTCGACTTTGACCGGTTGACGCTGGTGGGCGCGCAGCGGCTTCTCGAAAGCGGGGCCTGCACCTCGGTGCAGATGACCGCCGCCTTGGCCGCGCGCATTCGCGAGCGCGATCCCGAGATCCGCGCCTATCTGACCGTGGACGAGGGCATGGCCATACGCCAGGCCGAGGCGGCCGACGCCGCCCGTGCGGCAGGCCAGAAGGGCCCGCTGCTGGGGATCCCGCTGGGGATCAAGGACCTGCTCAACGTGGAAGGCCAGCCCTGCACCTGTTCCGCGCACATGCTGGAGGGCTATATCTCGCCCTACGACGCGACGGCGATCGCCCGGCTGCGGGCAGCCGGGGCGGTTTTCCTTGGACGCACGAACATGGACGAGTTCGCGATGGGTTCCTCCACGGAGAATTCCGCCTTCCAGGTCACACGCAACCCGGTCGACACCACGCGCGTGCCGGGCGGATCGAGCGGCGGCTCGGCCGCGGCTCTGGCGGCTGGCGAGGCCATCGCGACCCTCGGCACCGACACCGGCGGCTCGATCCGCCAGCCGGCGGCCTTCTGCGGCTGCGTGGGACTCAAGCCGACCTACGGGCGGATCTCGCGCTACGGGCTGACCGCCTTCGCCTCGTCGCTGGACCAGATCGGGCCGATGACCAAGACCGTCGAGGACGCCGCCATACTGATGAACGTGATGTCGGGGCTCGACCCGATGGACTCGACCACGCTGGATGTGCCGGTGCCGGATTACACGGCCGCGCTGGGCGGCGACCTGAAGGGTGTGCGCCTGGGACTGCCGAAGGAATATTTCATCGACGGCATGGATACCGACGTGCGCGCCTCGATCGAGGCGGCGGTGGGGACCTGCCGCTCGCTGGGGGCGGAGATCGTCGAGGTATCGCTGCCGCATACGCAGTACGCCATCGCCGTCTACTACATCATCGCCACCGCCGAGGCCTCGGCCAACCTGGCCCGGTTCGACGGCGTGCGCTACGGGCACCGCGCGGAGGGTGCCACCGACCCGATCGACATGTACGGCAAGACGCGCGCCCAGGGGTTCGGCCCGGAGGTCAAGCGCCGCATCATCCTCGGCACCTACGTGCTGAGCAGCGGCTACTATGATGCCTATTACCTGAAGGCGCAGAAGGTGCGCACGCTGATCCGGCGCGATTTCGAGGAGGCCTTCAAGGTGTGCGACGCGCTGCTGGCACCGGCGACGCCGACCCCCGCCTTCCGCATGGGCGAGAACACGGACGACCCGCTGAAGATGTACCTGAGCGATGTCTTCACGGCCACGGCCAACCTCGCGGGCATCTGCGCGCTTTCCGTACCGGCGCAGCCGACCCCGGAGGGGTTGCCGGTGGGCCTGCAGATCCTGGGGCCGGCCTTCGGCGAGGAGCAGGTATTGCATATCGGCCATGCGTTCGAGACCAAGCTGGGGGCATCATGACATACGCGACGACGATCGGTTTAGAAGTACATGTCCAACTCAAGACGCAGTCCAAGATGTTCTGCGCCTGCCCGACGGGCTACGGTGCCGAGCCGAACTCGCTGGTCTGCCCCGTCTGCCTCGGATATCCGGGGGCGATGCCGGTGATGAACGCCGAGGCGATCCGGCTAACGGTAATGACCGGCCTGATGATCGGCTCGCGCATCAGCGAGTACAGCAAGTTTGACCGGAAAAGCTATTTTTATCCGGACATGCCCAAGAACTACCAGATCTCCCAGTACGACAAGCCGCTGTGCGAGGGCGGTGGTGTCGTGATCGAGTTGGACGGGACGGAGAAGACTATCGGAATTACGCGCATCCACCTCGAGGAGGATGTTGGCAAGAGCACGCACCTGGCTCGCTCGAGCGGGGTCGACTTCAACCGCGCGGGTCACCCGCTGATGGAGATCGTCACCGAGCCGGACATGGCCTCGCCAGCGGAGGCCTACGCCTTCCTGCTGGCGCTCAAGCAGATCCTGCTCTATATCGGCGTCAGCGACTGCAACCTCGAGGAAGGCAACATGCGCTGCGACGTGAACGTCAGCATGCGTCCCGCCGGGCAGGCCAAGCTCGGCACCAAGGCCGAACTGAAGAACCTGAACACGTTCAAGGGCGTCCAGGCGGCACTGCATCACGAGGTCGAGCGGCAGAGCGCCCTGCTGGCGCGCGGCGAGCGCATCGTGCAGGAGACGCGCCGCTGGGATCCCGACCAGGGCATCACCACCAGCATGCGCACCAAGGAGGACGCCCATGACTACCGCTATTTCCCCGAACCCGACCTGATGCCGGTGGTGCTGGACCGCGACGCGGTCGAAGCCATCCGCGCGGCGCTGCCCGAAATGCCGCGCGACCGGCGGCGGCGCTTCGCGCAGCAGTACGGCCTGCCGGTCTACGACGCCGGGGTGCTTTCCGCCGACCGCGCGATCGCCGACTTCTTCGAGGCGGCGGCCACGGCCTCCTCCAACCCCAAGGCGGTCTCCAACTGGATCATGACGGAAGTGCTGCGGGTGCTCACCGAGCGCGACACCACGCTGGCGGACCTGCCGCTGACCGCACCCGCGCTGTCGGCTCTGATCGGGCTGGTCGATGCAGGCACGATCAATATGACCGGCGCGAAGACCGTGTTCGAGGTTCTTGTTGACAGTGGCGGGGACCCCGTTACGATAGTCAGGGATCGCGGGCTGGCGCAGGTGAGCGACACGGGGGTGATCGTGACGCTGGTGGACAAGGCGATCGCGTCCAACCCGCAGTCGGTCGAGGATTACCGCAACGGCAAGAAGGCCGCGCTGCAGTTCCTGATCGGCCAGGTGATGCGGGAGAGCCGTGGCAAGGCCAATCCGCCGATGGTGGCACAGATGCTGGCGAGCAAGCTGGGGGGCTGAAGTTGACATCCAACGACGAATATGTGCTGGAAGTGCTGCTTGACAACGGCATGGTGACAACCGAGCAGGCCGAGCAGGCGCGCGGGCAGGTGGGGGTGCGCGACGGCACGGTGGTCGACCTTCTGCTCGCCGACGGGATCGTCACCGAGGATGATGTGCTCGGCCTGCTGGCGGGGCTTTTCGGCATGGAGTTCGTCTCGCTCGGGGATCTGGATATCCCGACGGATGTCCGCGACATGATCAAGCAGGAGACGGCGCGCCGCTACAGCGTGGTCCCGGTCTACAAGACCGACGACGGACTGATGGTCGCCATGAGCGACCCGATGCTGTTCGACACGCTCGACTCCCTCCGGTACTTGCTGAAAATCAATGTTGACGGGGTGGTGGCGCGGCGGGCGGAAGTACAGGCGCTGCTGGAGCGATACTATCCAGCGGAGGCCGATGTCGAGAACATGCTCGACCAGATCACGGACGGGACCGTGGATGTCGAGACCGTGCAGGACCACCTGATCGATACCGACAGCGCGACCGATTCCGACGCCCCGATCATCAAGCTGGTCAGCCGGATCATCCTGGAGGCCTATCGCAGCCGCGCCTCGGATATTCACCTCGAACCGCTCCAGAAACGGTTCCGCGTTCGCTACCGGATCGACGGCGTGCTACACGAGGTCGACGGCCCGCCCAAGAAGCTGCAATCGGCGATCGTGTCGCGCGTGAAGATCATGGCTGGCATGAAGATCGCGGAAAAGCGCGTCCCGCAGGACGGCCGTATCCAAGTCAACATCCTGGGACGCGAGCTGGACCTGCGTGTCTCGACCGTGCCGGCCAACAACGGCGAGAGTATCGTCATGCGTATCCTTGACAAGCAGAACCTCGCGCTCGGACTGCCGAAACTGGGCTTCTTCTCCGACGACCAGCAGTTGTTCGAGCGGCTGATCGGCCTGCCTGACGGCATCCTGCTGGTGACCGGACCGACGGGGTCCGGCAAGACCACCACGCTTTACGCCTGCCTGAACCACATCAACCGACCGGACCGCAAGATCATCACGGTGGAGGACCCCGTCGAGTACCAGATGTCCGGCATCAACCAGGTACAGGTCAGCGAGGCGATCGGGATGACCTTCTCGCTGGCGCTGCGCTCAATCCTGCGCCAGGCGCCCAACATCGTGATGATCGGTGAGATCCGCGACAAGGAAACGGCCAACATCGCCACCGAGGCGGCGCTGACCGGCCATCTGGTTTTCAGCACGCTTCATACCAATGACGCGCCCAGCGCCATCACCCGTCTGCTGGATATCGGCGTCAAGCCGTTCCTGGTGGCCTCGGCAGTGCGGGCGGTCATTGCCCAGCGGCTGGTGCGCTGCATCTGCGAGCATTGCCGCGAGGAGTACGAACCGCCTCCGGAGATTATCGCCTCGCTTGGCTCGGGCGGCCAGGCGCTGCAGGGACGCATGCTGGTACGGGGGCACGGCTGTAGCCAATGCGGGCTCAGCGGGTATTCCGGGCGGAAGGGCCTCTTCGAGATCTTCACCGTGAGCGACGCGATCCAGCACATGATCTTCGACAAGGTGCCGGTATCCGAGATGCGCCAGCATGCACGCGAGTTGGGCATGCGGACGTTGCGCGAGGACGGTATCCGCAAAATCGGTGCCGGCGTGACGACGCTGGATGAGGTATTGCGTGTAACCATGGGAGACGAGGACTGATCATGAGCAGCTATTACCAGACTGAATCCGAGGACAAGATCCCGGCCGGGCAGGTTGACATGAACGATCTGCTGCAGTTGACCGTCGACGAGGGAGCTTCGGACCTGCACATCAGCGTGGGTCTGCCGCCGATGCTGCGCTTGCACGGCCATCTCGAACCCCTCGATGTCGAACCGCTGCGACCGGAGGACACCGAGCGGCTGATGAAGAGCATCACCTCGCCCGACCACCAGCAGAAGGTGCGCGAGGGCGGCGGTACCGACTTCGGGTTCGGCTTCGGCACCGCGGCGCGTTTCCGTGTCAGCGTGCTGAAGCAAAAGGGGTCTGTCGGCATTGTGCTGCGCCAGATCCCGAACACCCTGCTGTCGCTTGAGAAGATCGGCCTGCCGGACCAGTTCAAGGAACTGCTATACCACCCGCGCGGCCTGATCCTGGTCACCGGCCCGACCGGATCCGGCAAGACCACGACGCTGGCGAGCATGCTCAACTTCATCAATGAGAACCGCGACTGTCATGTGATCACCATCGAGGACCCGGTCGAGTATTACCACGAGCACAAGAAGTCGATCATCACCCAGCGGGAAGTCGGCGTGGATGTGCCCAGTTTCAAGGAGGCGCTGCGGCGCGCGCTGCGCCAGGATCCGGACGTGATCCTCGTGGGTGAAATGCGCGATCTGGAAACGATGGAAGCCGCCATCTCGGCGGCGGAAACCGGTCACCTGGTGTTTGCCACGCTGCACACGACCGGTGCCGCCAGTACGGTGGACCGTATCGTCGACGCCTTCCCGACCGACCAGCAGGAGCAAGTGCGCACACAGCTTTCGGTCGGGCTGGTGGCTGTGGTCTCGCAATTGCTGCTGGTCCGGCAGGACCGCCCGGGACGGGTGGCGGCGTTCGAGATCATGATCTCGACCCCCTCGATCCGCTCGCTGATCCGCGACAGCAAGACCTATCGCATCACCTCGGATATACAGACCGGCGCCAAGTTCGGCATGGTGACGCTGGACGCCTACCTGATGGCCCTTTACCGGGCTGGCCAGATCAGCTACGAGGACCTGATCACCAAGTCGCAGGATGCCGAGACCGTGAAACAGAAACTACAGGAAGAGGCGGGCTGAGCCGGGAGGGATCATGGCCGAGGAACAGACATATCACGATCCGCTGCTGGAATTGCTGGTTGAACAGGGGTTCCTGACCGGCGAGCAGATGGAGGATATCGCCGCCGAGCACGCCGAGACCGGCAAGCCGGTGCGCAACATGGTCGTCGATCGCGGCTTGATCGATGGCGACGCACTGCAGGAGGTGATTGCCGGCTACATGGGAACGCATGTGGTTAACCTGCCGGCACTGGATATCCCGCCCGACATCATCCACCGTGTCCCGGCCAGCGTGGCGCGGATGTACAACGTGGTCCCGGTCGCCATGACGGACAGTTCCGTGGAAATGGCGGTCTGCGACATCGTCAACCCCCAGGTGATGGACGAGCTGATGTTCGTGCTCACCTGCGATGCCTCGTTTGTCGTGGCGCGCGAGGATGACGTCCGCTCCTGCATCAACCAGTTCTACGGGGATGACAGCGCCGCCGTCAACGACATGCTTTCGGCGCTCGAGGGCGAGATCGAGGAGGCTGGGGATCTGGCGCTGGTGGACGAGAGCGATGAACAGGGCTTGGAGGAAGCGGCAGGCTCGACGCCCGTGATCCGCTTCGTGAACCTGGTGCTCTACCAGGCGATCAATGATCGTGCCTCGGATATCCACTTCGAGCCGTTCGAGAAGGAATTCCGGATCCGCTACCGGGTGGATGGCGCGCTCTACGAGATGGCCCCGCCGCCCCGCCGGCTGGCACTGCCGTTGATCTCGCGCGTAAAGGTCATGTCCGGCCTTAATATTGCCGAGCGGCGCCTGCCGCAGGACGGTCGCATCCAGCTCAGCATCGGCGGGCGCGCGATCGATCTGCGTGTCTCGACCCTGCCGACCCAGTTCGGCGAGAGCGTGGTGCTGCGCGTGCTCGACCAGAGCAACGTCTCGCTGACCATCGAGAACCTGGGCATGCCGGACGATGTCTACACCAAGTTCACCAACGACATCAAGAAGCCAAACGGGATTGTCATCGTGACCGGGCCGACCGGCTCGGGCAAGACGACCACCCTGTATTCCGGACTCAAGCGCGTCAACACCATCGACCGCAAGCTGCTCACGGCGGAAGAGCCGGTCGAGTACGATATCGATGGCATCATGCAGGTGCCGGTGAAGGAGAGTGTCGGCAATTCTTTCGCCAGGATCCTGCGCGCCTTCCTGCGCCAGGACCCCGACATCATGATGATCGGCGAAATCCGTGATATCGAGACCGCGCAGATCGCGGTGCAGGCGTCGCTGACCGGCCATCTGGTGTTCAGCACGCTCCACACCAACGACGCCGCCGGGGCGGTAACGCGCCTGATCGACATGGGCATCGAGCCTTTCCTGATCTCCTCGACACTGGAGGCCGTGCTCGGCCAGCGGCTGGTGCGCATGGTCTGCGACAAATGCAAGACCCCCTACTCCCCCGAGCAGGATGTGCTCGACATGCTGGGAATGTCGCGCCAGGACATCGGCGATCGCCCGTTCTTCTACGGCGCGGGCTGCGCATCCTGCAACGACACGGGCTATCACGGAAGGCGCGGTCTTTACGAGTACCTGTCCGTCACGGAACCCATCCGCCGGCTCATCAATGAGCGCCAGCCGACCATCGTCATCCGCGACAAGGCCATCCAGCTCGGCATGGTCAGCATGCGCCAGCACGGCGTCCAGTGCCTGCTCGATGGCTATACGACCGTGGATGAGGTGGTGAAGTACACATGACGGACGCACCGGCGATCTCCAGTCCGCGCCAGACCTACCGAAGGCTGATCCGGTATACGCGACCCTATCTCGGGCGGCTCGTCATCGGCGGCATCTGTGGCGTACTCTTCGCCGGCTCGACCGTCGGCATCCTGCCCGTGCTGGAGCGCATGCTCGGCGACTTCTTCGACCCGGGGCAGGCACTGACACTACGCGGATCCATGCTGCTCGGCGGGGCGATGATCGTGCTGATGCTGGTTCGCGGTATGGGCCAGTATCTGAACACATACCTGGTCGAATGGGTCGGCAACCGGGTGGTGATGGACCTGCGACAAAAGGCTTTCGCGCACCTTCTGGAACTGCCAGTCGGGTATTACAACTCCACTCAGACCGGCGAGATGATCTCGCGCACGGTCAACGACTCGGCCCTGCTGGAACGGGCGGTGGCCACGGTGCTGACGGATCTGGCGCGGCAGCCGATCGTGCTGGTCGGGGCGGTCGTTTACGCCATCACGCGCGACTGGCGGCTTGCCCTGGCGGCCCTGCTGGTCTTCCCGGTGTGCCTGGTCCCGATCCTCGGTTTCGGCAAACGCGTCCGCCGCGCGGCCCGCGAGGGGCAGGAACGCATGGCGGAGATCGTCTCGATCATGCAGGAATCCATACGCGGCGTGCGCATCGTCAAGGCCTTCTGCATGGAGGCGCGCGAGCAGTCCCGCTTTGATGCCGCCAGTAAGCGGTTTTTCAGGCGGGTGATGCGGATCGTCAGCGCCAAGGCACTGATCGAGCCGATCATGATCCTGCTCTCCGGGATAGGGCTGGTACTGGCCCTGGCCTATGCCTCGCGGCTGGGCATGCGCTGGAACGAGTTCGTGACCATGGCGCTGGCGCTTGTCATGCTCTACGAGCCGGTCAAGAAGCTGGGCAAGATCCACCTCAGTATCCAGCAGAGCTCGGCAGCGGCGGACCGCATCTTCGAGATCCTGGACACGCCGCTGCAGGTAACCGATCACCCGGATGCCGGCACGCTGGAAGAGCCCGTGCGGACGATCACCTTTGATCATGTCGGCTTCCGTTATGGTAAGGATCCCGTCCTGTCGGATATCACACTTGACGTCAAGGCTGGCGAGCGCATCGCGCTGGTCGGCGGTTCCGGGGCAGGCAAGACCACGCTGGTAAACCTGCTGCCGCGCTTCTTCG
>CAZZBA010000034.1:0-18053 GCA_964652765.1 uncultured Victivallales bacterium
GCTGCAGTTCCTGCGGAAGGGAACGTTTACGACTGCGGAATAAGGGACTTACAACGTTGCGGACGGGGTGGAACCCGTCCGGAATACAAAAAGCGGGGGGCGGGCGATAACGCCCGTCCCCCGCCGGCGGAGTTGCAATGCCCGACCGGTTACCCGATCGCCGCATTGCCTGTTTCACCCGTACGAATACGGATGCAATTGTCCAGAGGCATCACGAAGATCTTGCCATCCCCGATCTTGCCGGAGCGCGCGCCACTGATGATCGCGTCAATGGTCGGCTTCACGAAATCGTCGTTCACACCGATCTCGATGCGCACCTTCTTAAGCAGATTGACCTCGACGTCAACACCCCGGTAGGACTCGTGGTACCCCTTCTGCTGACCGCAGCCCAGTGCATTGGTCACCGAGATCTTGTAGATTTCCTTGTCGTACAGCGACTGCTTGACCGCGTTCAGTTTATCCGGCTGTATATATGCCACTATCAGTTTCATTGTGTTTTCTCCTTAACTTACATTAGCTGTTGGTGAAGAATTGGAATCCGGCATAGGCCTCCTGGCCATGCTCGCCGATATCAAGCCCCTTGAGCTCTTCTTCCTCGCTGACGCGAATACCGATTGTCTTCTTCAGGATCCAGAAGAGCATCAGAGCGACAGGGAAACAGACGACACCGTAGCTGGCGACACCGGTCAGCTGGGTCATGAATGTATAATCCGGGTTCGTGGTGAATATCCCGACCGCCAGCGTACCGGACACACCACCAACCAAGTGAACCGACAGTGCGCCGACCGGGTCGTCGATCTTCAGTTTGTCAAAGAACATAACCCCGAGCACAGCCAACACACCGGCGACAACACCGATAATGACTGAAGCCGACACAGAGACAGTATCAGCACCTGCCGTGATGCCAACCAGACCCGCCAGGCAGCCGTTGAGCACCATCGTGAAGTCCGGCTTCTTCTGGATGATCCACGAGGTCATCATGGCCCCGATTGTTCCTGCTGCTGCTGCCAGCGTAGTGGTTAGCAGAACGAACGAAACCATCCCCGGATCAGCCGACAGCACCGAACCGCCGTTGAACCCGAACCAGCCAAGCCACAGCATGAATACACCGACGGTAACGAGTGCCAGGTTATGACCCATGATCGGCCTGACCTTGCCGTTGACATACTTGCCAAGACGGGGTCCAAGCACCAAGGCTCCGGCCAGTGCGCCCCAACCGCCAACGGAGTGAACAAGTGTCGAACCGGCGAAATCATGGAAATTCAGCCCTTTAAGCCAGCCTCCGCCCCATGTCCAGGATCCGACAATCGGGTAGACCACCGTGACGTAGATGGCAGTAAAGATCAGGAAAGAACCCAGCTTCACCCGTTCGGCTACGGCACCGGAAATGATGGTTGCGGCCGTAGCTGCAAACATGGCCTGAAACAGGAAGTCCGTCCAGTACGTGTACCCGACGTTGTAGGCACTGGTCACTCCGGCTGCATCGGTTCCAATGCCGAACCCTGCAAACCCGAAAATCCCAGGAATGATATTGAACGTTCCCGGATACATCAGGTTAAAACCCACCAATGCGAACCCCAGAATGCCAATCGCGGGGATCACCGTATTCTTAAACAGAATATTCGTGGCGTTCTTGGCGCGACACAGTCCGGTTTCCACCATGGCAAAACCCAGATTCATGATGAATACCAGGAATGTGGCAACCATCATCCAGACATTGTTGATGGCGAACATCTCCGCACTCACCCCGCCGCCTTCCTCCTGCGCACATACCGCGCCAGCACCCGCCAGCAACACGCCAGCAGCCAGCATACTAAACATTCCTATCCGCCCTCTCATACGCCCACACTCCTTCCACCATTTTGTCCGCTTGAACCCATTGACGCGCACCGGAACGCGAACCATAACCAGTGACCGTCGGCTTCCCGGACATGACGGGAAACGTTACCACCTCATCGCACAGAACGTGCCAGATTGAATCATGCCTCGACATAATCGCCATAGTCATCACACCAACAGCGACTTACCAATAGTGCGTTGAGCACTGTATTCATGGGGGCGCTTATCGCGATATCATACAATATTGTATACACCAACCCCTTGTTGCTACATATATGTTTTACCTTGTCGGGACAACATAATGCATTCCGAACTTGCCAGACAGGCGGTGGATACCATAGAGTGCTTGCATGAAAAACCATTACCGACTAAACGCATCCCGCATCGTGACCCTGTTCGCGCTGGCGGCAGCAACAGCAGTGCCTTCAACACTCCAGGCCCAGGAGTCTGCCGAACGCCAGTTCGGTGCCATTTCCAGACTGATCGAGAAAGCCGACATGGAGCGTGAGGCGGGCAGGAAGCAGGAAGCCACCCAGCTTTACGGCGCCACAATTGCCGCCTACCGCGATTTCTCGGAGCGGTTCCCCGAACACCAGGCCGAACTGGTACAGTTCCGGGTTTCCTACTGCCGGCAGCAACTGATGGATCTACTGGCACAGGACAAGACAGAAGCACGGGCAGCCTTGGTGCCCCCCCTGCCGCCGGATGTCAGCAAGGAGATCCAGAACGGTGCCGAGCTCTGCCGTGCGGGCCGTTTCGCCGAGGCCCAGGCAGCCATGGAGACCCTGACGGTCAGTGCCCCCGAAGCGCCGATGGCCGCACTGGTGCTTGCAACAGCCAAGCTCGGCACAGGAGACTTGGCGGGAGCAAGGCAACAACTTGAGCGCGTCCTGGAGCTTGATGCCGACAACGGAATCGCCCACTACAATCTCGTTCAGGTGCTGTTGCGTGCACCCGCCCCGGACTACGATGCATCACGCGAACACTACCAACAGGCTCGCCGCCTGGGTATTCCCGCCGACAGCGACCTCGAATCCGTGCTCGATCTCTAGCCCTTCAGGAAAGAATGGAACACAAAAGCAATCCCGGCACATCCTTCTTCATCAGCCTGCTGACGGCGATGCGACTGACGCAATGGACCAAGAACGCAGTCGTGCTTGCCGCACTCGGTTTCGGCTACGGCGACAAAACCCAGCACCTTGACCTGCTTTCCGGGCTACGTCTGGCGTTGCCTGCCGCCCTGCTTTTCTGTTTGTGCTCCAGCGGCGTCTACCTGATCAACGACCTGATCGACCTGAAAAGTGATCGCGAGCATCCCGCCAAACGCTACCGGCCAATCGCTTCAGGACGGATCCGACCGCTCCAGGCTGCCATCATTGCCGCCATCCTTCTCGCCACCGCCTTGGCAGGTGGCTGGCTGCTATCCCGCCCGTTTCTTAACGTCATGCTCGGTTATGTCGTCCTGCAGATCGCCTATTCGCTGTTTCTCAAGCGTGTCGCCCTGCTGGATGTCTTCATCATTGCCTCCGGGTTTGTGCTGCGCGCCATTGCCGGCGCGGCGGTCTTCCAGGATCCCCCCGTCCCGATCTCGCCCTGGCTGCTGCTCTGCACGTTCCTGCTGGCGCTCTTCCTGGCTCTCTGCAAGCGCCGCCAGGAGAAAGGTTCGATCGAGAGTGCCGCCACCGCCCGCCAGCGCATCAGCCTGCAGAAATATGACCTGCAGCTTCTCGACCAGTTGATCGCCGCCGTCAGCGCCGCGACGATCGTGACCTACGCCATCTACACGCTCTGGCCGGAGACGGTGGCGAAATTCGGATCCAGCAGGCTGGGATTCACCATCCCGATAGTCATGTTCGGTATATTCCGTTACCTCGACCTGCTCTACCGCCAGGACAAGGGAGACCGCCCCGAGAAGCTGCTGCTCAGTGATGTCCCGCTGCTTCTGACCGTGCTTGCCTACGGTGCCGCCGTGCTGCTGATCTTCACGCTCACCCCCGGCGGGCATTGAAAACAAAAAAAACGAGGAGAGCCAATGGACAAGCCGGAATGCCATATTGCCTTTGACCGGATGGAGGCATTCATGGTCGATGTCTTCAAGGGGATCGGCGTTCCCGACGCGGATGCCCGTATCTGCGCGGACGTGCTGATCACGGCGGACAAGCGCGGGATTGACTCGCATGGCATCGGGCGGCTCAAGCCCATCTACTACGACCGGATTGTGCATGACCGCATCCAGAATCCCGTCACGGCGGTCGAGGTTGTACGCGATCATCTGGCGACCGCCGTCGTCGATGGCCATGACGGCATGGGCATGGTCATCGGTAGCCGCTGCATGCAGATGGCCATCGGGAAGGCCCGCCAATATGGACTCGGCATGGTGGTCGCGCGCAACTCGACTCATTACGGGATTGCCGGCTACTATCCGATGATGGCCTGCCGCGAGAACATGATCGGACTCACCGGCACCAATGCACGGCCTTCGATCGCCCCCACATTCGGCGTGGAGAACATGCTCGGGACCAACCCGCTGGTGTTCGGCATGCCCACCGACGAGGACTTCATCTTCACCAATGACTACGCCACCTCCATCAGCCAGCGCGGCAAGATAGAGCAATACGCCCGCGAGGGGAAGGCGCTCCCGCCCGGCTGGGTGATCGACCAGGACGGCAAGCCCATGACCGATCCGCAAGCCGTGCTGACCGCCCTGGTCGATGGCACGGCCGCGCTCTGCCCCGTCGGCGGTATCGGCGAGGAACTCGGCGGCTACAAGGGATACGGCTACGCGACAGTCGTCGAGATCCTGTCTGCCGCCCTGCAGCAGGGGGCCTTTCTCAAACAGCTGCTCGGGATCGACGAGAGCGGGGCCAAGGTCCCTTATCGCCTGGGGCATTTCTTCGTGGCGATCGACATCGCCGCCTTCACAGATATCGACGACTTCAAGAGGATCACGGGCGACATCCTGCGGCAATTGAGAGCCTCCCGCAAGGCACCGGGCCAGGAGCGCATCTACACCGCTGGCGAGAAGGAACACCTGGCCTGGCAGCAACGTCAAGAGACGGGTGTGCCGCTGAGTGCCGTGCTGCAGGCGCAGATCCTGGAGATGCGCGACGCACTCGGCCTGCACCGGTATCGCTTCCCGTTTGAATCCTGAACTTGATTTACCGCCAGACCTCGCCTAATCTGCAACATGCAAAACACCGGAAATGATGGTCCCATGCCTACGGAACCGGATCAGTCCGCCAATGAGCATCAGCAAGTCAGCGTGCTGGTACTGGATGACGACAATGCCTTGCGCAATCTCGTTGAGCAATGCCTGACGCGCGCCGGTTGCAACGTCATGACCGCACGCGAAGGCGGGGAAGGCCTCCAGATCCTGCTTGGGCACCGTTTCGATGTCGTCGTCACGGACCTGATGATGGAGCCGATGGACGGCATCACGTTCCTTGGCGAAGCATTGCGAATCTGGCCCTGGATGGGCGTGGTCGTCTTCAGTGGCTACGTCCAGGACGATATCAGGCAGCGCGCGGCTGCGGCCGGGGTGCATACCATCCTCGAGAAACCGGTTTCGTTTCGTGATCTCACCGAGAATGTCCTGGCGGAAGCCAAGCGTATGCGCAGCCGTATCGCCGGAAGCAACAGCGTCTCGCTGGACCACATCCAATACCAGCTCAGCATCCTGAGCGAGAACACGCGAACGGCCATGGAGGCAACCAGCCTCGAACAGGCCCTGGGTAATCTCTCCCGCGATCTTGGCCAGGCTCTCCCCTCGGTAGCCACGGCCATCCTGAGCCGCCAGGACAAGGACGGAAAGGCGATCATGGTGGGCACGTTGCGACGTGCCGTCACCCGCTCCTTCCTCAGCCAGGTCGAGATTCTGATCAGGAAACGGTACCAGATTCTAAGCGGTTGCGAGATTCCTGAAGTCGTGAAGCTGCAGGTATCCGGAATCGATGTCAGCGAAAACGGAATCGATGATCCCGGAAACGCCTTCACCTTCCCCATCATCAACAACGGGCTTGTCACGGGGATCCTGGCGTTCGTGCCACCTGCGGACTACCATTGCACCGATTCCGACATCTCGTTCCTGTATCATGCAGCCAACCATCTCACAACGGTACTGATCGCCTTTCACCGCATTCGCGAGCTGGCGGTGCGCGACGAACTCACCGGACTCTACAACCGGCACCACCTCCAGGACGAGTTGCCCGGCGTATGGCAGATGGCGGCCCGCTACGGGTTCTCAACCAGCATCATGATCCTGGATATCGATCATTTCAAGCTGGTCAACGACAACTACGGGCATATAACCGGAGACAGGGTGCTGAAGGAACTCGGGCAGATCGCCCGCAGCGTATGCCGCAGTTCCGACCTGATTGCCCGTTACGGTGGCGACGAGATCATCGTGATCCTGCCGGATGCCGAACCCGCCAGCCTGGGCAAACTGGCTAATCGTATGATCGAGGCAGTCCGAGCCCACACCTTCTGTGCTGGCTCGCAGGCTTTGCACTGTACCATTTCCATCGGGGCCGCCGGAAGCCGAACCCGTGACGGTGCCATGCTCAGCAGCGAGAACCTGATGGCGAGAGCCGATGAGGCACTTTATGTCGCAAAGCGCAATGGACGTGATCGCAGTTTTGTCTGGACGGAAGCCGCCGCAACGGATGCCACTGGAAATGGGGAGCAAGCCGAAGGCGTGGCGGGTGCCAGCAACTCCGTGCCGGCACCGCGAGTCATGGTGGTCGACGACGACAGCGCGGTTCTCAAGGTCGTCGGCATGCTGCTTGATATGGAAGGGTACACAACCCGGCTTTTGGAGACCGGGACCGATGCCCACGCGGCGATTGCCGCGAATCCAGGGTATTTTGATGTCGCCCTGATCGACCTGAACCTCAACGACATGAGCGGGCTGGATCTGATCAAGAGCATCAGCACCATTGACAACCTGCTGGTCAAGATCGTCATCACCGGTGACGCCACCCTCGATAATGCCGTCAACAGCCTGCGGCACGGTGCCTACGACTTCATCCAGAAGCCCGTCCAGCTTAACCAGCTTCGCATTACCCTGAGCAGGGCGCTCGAGTATCACCGGTTGCGTGTCGAGAACCAGGAATACCAGCAGAACCTGGAGGAGATGGTACGGCGCAAGAGCATCGAGTTGACGAACGCCCTGCAACGGACACGCGACGCCTTTGATTTCACCATGCGCGCGATGGCGTCCATGCTGGATGCCCGTGAACATGCCACCGGGGCGCACAGCCAGCGCGTACAGGACATCACCTGCATGATATCGCGCGATTTCGGCATAAAGGAGAAACAGCTTGACGATATCCGCCAGGGAGCCCTGCTGCACGATATCGGCAAGATAGCCACCCCGGATGCCATCCTGCTCAAGGCCGGCCCGCTTAACGAGGCAGAATGGAAAATCATGCGTCAACATGTCGTCACCGGCTACGAGCTGATCAGCAAAAGCCCTGACCTCAAGGATTCCGCGGAACTGATGCTCTGCCACCACGAAGCCTTCGACGGGTCCGGTTATCCCAACGGGCTGAAGGGCGAGCAGATCCCTCTCGGGGCGCGCGTTTTCACACTGGTGGACGCCTATGACGCCATGCGGTCGGACCGCCCCTACCGCAAGGGGATGACACGCGAAGCCGCTATCGAGGAGATCAGGCGGCGCAGCGGCACCCAGTTTGATCCCACTGTCGTCGAGGTCTTCATGCGGAGGGCAGATGAGATAGAGAAGACCGGGAACTGGACAGGAGATTTCAGCAGCACTCGATCTGCATCTGTTCGATCTGCTTCTGCAGGCGATTCAAGTCCGACCGGAACCGTTCCTGATGCTCGGCCACGAAATCCAGGAACCGGTCCTGATAGTAATTGACACCCTCGATCAGGTTACTCTTGAATTCCGCGTAGTAGGATAGCTTGCGGCCTGAAAACCCGTCGGCAAAACGCGAGAGTTCTTCCCGCAGATGCTCAACATACAGGGACAGCTCGCGAATCAGCATATGCGGGCGATCCGGATCCGTGAAAAGCGACAGTCGCCCGTAGATGTGACCGACCATTTCCTCCAGCGTCGCCAGCATCTTGAAATGCGTGATGTTCAGGCTCGGGCATATTGCCGTATGCGCTTCCTTGACAATACCGAGCTTCAATGTAGCCCCGCCTGCCAAGTCGTGACAGATACAGGATTTGGCAAGGACATCCTCCCGGACCCGTGCCTTCTGCGCCTCGCTCATATCCGACGCATCGATCGCCGCCAGCTTCTGTTTCTGGTAGGCGCGGGAGGCCACGCACAGCGGTTCCCCGGGGAATTCGGTATTCAGCTCCAGATACCCTTTCGGGCAATCACTCCCGGGAGCTCCGTTGGCGATGCGGGCGCGCCGCTGCACCTCGCTCTCCGACGTGCGCAACGTCCAGAACGGAATGCCCATCGGCGAGGTGGCACCTAGCGTCACATCCGCCTCCACGGCTCCTAGCAGACGCTGCAGATGCACGTCATCCACACTGGTCACCTCGGGAACTACCAGGAACGGAGTCGCCCAGCCGGTGCCATCAACCTTGAAATACTCGAGCATCGAGCGGTGCTCGGCATGGGTGCCGATCCCGCCTTGCACCGTGATCAGCATGTCCCTTGGCGTCGCCACCGGAAGCATCCCATTCGCCTCCAGGCCCTTGTTGTAGTCCGCGTGAAGGCGTTCCCGCAATTCATCCCGGTTCGCCGAGAACTCCGCCAGGATCGGCCCTAGCAGATACCCTTGAGTGGCAAAGGCGTGCCCGCCGCAGTTCAATCCGGATTCCACACGGAACTCGGAAACCCAGATACCGCGCTTCGCCAGGAACCGGCCCTGGATCATGGCTGAACGGTAATCGCTGACCTTGAGCGTCACCGTCTTTCTTGAACGTCCCGACGCATCGGGACGAAAATCGGGAAAATCGCCTAGAGAACTGTACAATGGCGCGTTCAGGCCAGCCGAGAAGACAATCGCCGAAGAGACCTTGCTGGTGGCAAACCCCCGCAGCGCCGAGATCGCGTCGCTGAACCGCGCCTCAACCGGAACCCCGTTCTCGCGGGGCAAGCGGTCCAGCTTGGTCATGATGTTGACATCGATACTGCCAGGCACCGCCTTCTCCCGCAGCGGCTGCTGGAGAGCCAGTTTCGCCGCCGGATCGGTCTCGGCCAGCATTTGCTCATAGCGTGCTTTCAACGCACAGTCGGGCAGCAATTCAAAATAGCGGGTAATTTCGCTCCCCGGTTCGAAGGGAGAGGCCTGCAAGGCCGCCGACTGTTCCTCGACTACATCATGCATCATGTCCAGGTAGGCACGGATCCGGCTAGCCCGTGCATCCGGATCGCCTGCACGAATAGCCTCGTAAGGGCGACCGAACCGGTCACAGTAGAAGCGCCGCATCTGCTCGATCAACACATCGTCAACCAGCGACACGACGGAAGAGATCCCGTAGCGAGCCACTTCAAGCGGCGTACCGATCGTAAACCCGGTCCCCATTACCGGAATATGGAATTCATGCGCGCTGCGCTCGGAAAAAATCATCGAAAAGCTCCACTTTCACCAATTAGAACACGGAAGGTCATGATGGATACTCGCCTATCCGGTCCAAGTACGCAAGCGAAAACAGCCTCCCATGCAACCGGCTTATGAACCTCGTTCATTATTTTCTCCAGTCACAGGATAGCTCCCCGCCACAACACCTCTAATTGACCGTCTCTGCAGGTGCTGCGACTTCCTCCGGTCTTGTCTGCGTGATCGAGGCGACGCCTTCAAAGCCGGCCTGGTCCCGCACCGTGACCGTATTCACACCCTCGTTATCGTTGGCCACATAGACCGCCGTGTCACCGGCGGTATCCTGCAGGCTGCCGAGCGCGCCATTGCCGACGGTCCACTCAAGGGGATAGTAAATCCGATACGTCTCGTTTGTCGTTATAGGAACGGACGCCGTCAGGACCACCGCGTCGCGAGGCTCCATCTCCCACGCCGCCGGCGTCACATTGAGAGTCTTTGACGTTGTCGTTTTCTCGCACCCCAATACCAGAGCCAGAGTCGCCAGTAATCCCGCCATCATGAACGTTTTCATCGTATTCTTTTTCCTCCCCTTACCTTGTATATAACTTCAATTCATTTCAACGTCCAACGCCCAACATCCAACGCCCAACATCCAAAAAAAGACTCCCCAACTTGGGCGTTGGGTGTTGGGCGTTGGGCGTTGGGTGTTGGATGTTCGATTCGTTATTTCTCCAGTTACCCATTCGTTTCCGCACAGCCCCCTGGTGGACGGCTCGTCGCTAAGTCACCGTTCCTCCAGGCTTGACGGTTTCTCGATCTTCTCGACAATCACCGTCGCCGCTCTTTCGCCAGCCCCCCGTCGCCGCGACGTCTTGCCAGCATCCTCCCTATCCGTCTTCGCCTCGCGGGAAAGCCGCTCTGTCCGTGGTAATTCGCGAACCTCCTTGCCATCCTCATCGCGGTAGATGTAAGTTCCCGCCATGCTCTCGCCGACCAGTACGCCCAAACCAAGCCCGGCCGTCAACAGGATCGCCATACGTCGTTTCTTCATCGGACATCACCCTCTTTTAACGGTTAACCCCGAGCCGCAGGCGGAACTCGGCAAAGCTCACCAGCGCCTGACTCCCGTGATCGCCGATATCGCCGAACACATGAATGCCGACCTCCGGACGCTCCGCCTGGCTGCCGAACGGTTCCGTTTGCGGTGATTGAAAGGCCGACAGGAAAAGCTCGTGCCCCTGGATTGTCGGATGCACAGGGCGACGCACGCTTGACTCCGGCACCGCCGGATTCAGGACCCAGTAGTCCCCCGGCACCGGATTCTCCGCCACCGAGACATTGGCCACGACCGTGAAGAAATCCCCGGTCGCTGTCCAGTTCTTGACATTGAACGGTGGCCATGTTGTCGTGCCGGGCGGCGACGCGAAATCCGGATTATAAGCCAGACGCCGCGTGTTGGCATAAACAGCGTCACCGGCCTGCGCACTGGCGGAGGCATTGCCGTAGTACACCGTGACGCGATTATGATGCTCATACGCATCCTCGACACGGACCATGAGCGTCGAGAGGTCGCGCAGGCGACCACCGTTCGACACACGCGGATCGTCGGTCAGATCCTTGTAGGCCAGCCAGCGGCGCTGCTCGTTGCCGGCGGTCACGGTCTGGTCCCACAACACGACCAGGAGGCGGTCGGACTTTTCGGACGCACCCTGGAATGCAGGCTTGATCGAGTTCGGGATCTGGTCGTTGACCCCGGCGGCACTAGGGGCATAGCGCATGAACGAGACGCCGTAGCCCTCGAAGCGGTTCGTTGTCCCGGCTGCCAGCCGCCACCGGAAGTTGAAACCTGCGGCCGCATAGTCCAGATCGTCCCCTAAAACCAGCTTGGATTGGATTGAGTAGCTCAGGAAATGGTTGTTGGTCGCCCAATGCGCCGTGAACTGCGGGTTGTTGTTCATTGGCAACGTATAGCCGCCAATCGGATTCGCGGGATAGCCAAGGTAGACGATGGTGCCATTATCGCCGACGCCATACAACCCGGTCTGAGCAGTCCCCCACACGGAGTTGATGTCGTTGGGCGTAATGTTGTTCCCGTCCTGCCCCTTGACTTCGTCCCATTGATTGCCATCGTAGAACAGCAGTGTTCCCGCGTCGCCACCGGCGAAGACGTAATCCGGGGAACCACCATAGACGCCGTTCAGCGCGGGAACGGAAGGTATCGTCATCCAGTTCCACCGGTCCGACCTCATTGCATCTCTGGACCTGAGCATTCCACCCGCGCCGCCCGACGTCCTTCCCGCCACAAAAACGTCCTGCAGCGAACTGCCCCAGATCGCGTTCGCGGTATGCATGCCTGAAATTCCGGCATAATAGGTGGATGAACTGGGTTTTTCCTTGAAGATAAACGCGCGGTTCATGGTTGACTGCCGGTCGCGTCCGACACTGAAAATGTGGCTGACAGAACTTGCTACCGATTCCCAGTTTCCCTTGAACATACGGTACCGCCAGCCATAATTGTCGTAGGGGCGCCAGATGGATTGACTAATGGTATCCGTTCTGTTGGGCCAATCCGCGGAATTGTCGCTCGGCGGAATCGCCGCCGCCATATAACGTCGCCAGGGCTTCGGTCCTGCCCACTTGTACGGGCTGCTGCCGTAATCCCCGTACGTGGTGATGAGATCCCAGTCGTTGCCATACACACCGTAGATATCGAACGGGGAGAACGTGGCGCCAACGCCGAAACCCGTCAGGATTCCAGCCCGGGTATTCACCACGCGGGACCACGCGCCCCCGCCATACTCCAGCATCTCGCCGCCGTCGCCAACCGCGATCATCCGCTCCGGCACGCCGACCTGGGACACGCGCGGCACACCCCAAACGGCGCGCAGCCGCCGCGCGGTGGGCGACGTCATCCGCTTCCACTGGATGCCGCCCGTGCTGGTCCCGTCGTAGTGGACAATGATCCCGTCCTCACCGACCACATAGATGTTGTCGGAGGCATTACCCCAGATCCCGTAGAAGTCCTTTGCACGCGCTGCCGGATCGATCTGATCGCTCTGAACCAGATTGGCGATAAAACCCTGATCCGTGATGACCTCGGTAAAATTCTGGAACGTCAGGTAGTCCGAACTGCGCCACCCCTGCTCGGTCACGATTTCCTGCTCCGTGGAAAAGAACCGTTCCGTATCGTCTTTCGCCAGCTCAACGCCCGCATCCCAGCCCGCATCTCCCTCGCGACCAATCGTACGCGGGTCGGTAGCACCACGATCCTTAAAACCACTAAGGTCACCCCCTTCTCCCTCGCCCGTACCCAGAGTGATACGGACCTCCTCGTGCGCATAATGCGCCTCCCAGGGGGATCCGACACCGGTCTTGCCGATGACATTGGCATAGGCCAGAAGCGAATCGTTCGTCATGGTCAGCACGAACTCATCGCCATTTCCAAGAGAGAAAACCGCCCCGGCGAAGGTCCCGCGCGGATTCACGCGCGCATAGGCAACCCCGCCCCTGGCGACGTAATAGGCACGCTCGTCATACGAGTGCTGCAGGCCGCGCTGACTGGAGGTACGCACGACCGACACCATCGCCGCCCCCATGATGCTGATCGCCACCATCGCCAGCGTAACCGGGATCAACAAGCCGCCATTGCGTTTGTTCATGATATGCTCCAATCAACCGTCCGTCGGCACCACCAGATGCCCTGTCGTGAAAACCGGATTGTTCCCCGCCGGGGTAATGGTGAACGTGATCAGTTCCGTATCTCCCGACGCCGTGCGCTGGACCGCGAACCCGGCCACATTGCGCATCAGCGGGTACGTGACGCCCCCGACCTGCATTCCCAGCGTGTCGCCCGTCAACGCGAAAAGGTGCGCTGCCCCTGCCCTTGTGAACGTGATACTCGCCCCGCCACCGGCAATCCCGTTCGCATCCGCGTGCCGCGCCTCGCGGACCAGGCGTCCCATCGCCAGCTCGGCACCCTGCGCCAGCCCGGCGTGCTGTCGCACGGTATTGTAGCCCTGCGCCACATACACGACGAGGGACGCCCCGCCTCCGGCAATCAACCCAGCCAGCAGCAGCGTGGCGACAAGCTCGATCAGCGAGAACCCACAGGGACTGATCCGGTTCGTTTTCATCATGGCCTGCTTAAAATCGTTACCAGCCGATGGCCCTGCGGGTCGGTCACTTGCACCCGCAGCAGATCGGTCCCGCCAGCTGTAGCCTGGTAGGGCGGCGAATTTGGAAATGTGACATAGGTTGCATCAACCCCCTCCGACACCAGTTGCACCCTCAACGTTTCCAGGTCATTGGTTTGGCGCGTCATGATCTGGGCCATCTGGGCCGAGATCGCGCCGCTTTGCACAAGATGGAGTGGAGCTTCGGCACTGTGATCAAGCCCGGCGCGCATGTAGGGTACCAGCATGGAGGCCGCCACGGAGATCAGCACCAGAACCAGCACCATCTCAATCAACGTGAAACCCTGATCGGTCATCCGTCTCATTCGATCATTCCCGTCTCGGCCCATACCGTGACCGTCATTGTCGAGGTGCCGTCCGTAACGGAAATCGCTTTCTGTCCATCCGGTGCACCGAATGCATCGAACGTCACGCTCCCGTCGCCACCGGATATCGTGACCCCGGCGGGAACGGTTGCCGTGTCCGGATCCGGCAGAGGAACCGCCGCTCCGTCTCGTGCCAGGCTCACGCCTGCAACCCCGTACGCAAGCGTCCACGTGTTGGTGGTTGACATCGCCCGTGAACGCGCATAGGCCAGATTCTGCACCAGTGATTCCGCCGTTCCAGGCACCCGGTTCATGGAGTTCCCGGCGCGGGTGACGACCACCGCGGCAAGCACAGCCAGCAGCAGGAGCACCGCCACCAGCTCGACCAGCGTGAACCCCGCAGCCCCTCTGTTCCGACGTGAATCCATACTGCATGCCTGTCGGCAGTAAAACGTCCCGGCGGCAGGAGGAGAACCTCCCACCGCCGGGCGGCGTTCATCATGCCCGTGAAGGCGCTAGGGTAGCGTCCAGGGGCCGCTGGCAACGTTTCCATTGGCATCCGTCGCCTGAACCGTGATCACATTTCCCGCCGCCGTGAAGGTGTAGGTGAAATCACCATCGGGCGGATTGGCTGCCGCCGCCGTCGCCAGTGCAGCCGCCGTCGGCGGTGCCCCAGCCGACAAGGCCTCCTGCGCGAATGTCAGCGAGAGCTGTGAATACCCTGCCGCCAGTGCCCCGTCCAGGGCACGGTCACGCGCATCATCCACCAGCGACAGATAGCGCGGAATCGCTACCGCCGCCAACACCGCGAGGATCAACAGCACCGCGATGATCTCAATGAGGGTGAAGCCCTCACTGCCCGACCGTCTTCCTTTCGTCAACATGTTCTCATCTCCTTCTTCCAGGTTTCTCATTCAGCGCAGCCGCACCATGCGGCCACTCGTGCAATCAATGCATAGGATACAACACATTTTCCTGTCTTGCACCTCCTTTTTTTGCCATTTCCGATCAACCTTTCTTCGTCGCGATTTTCGCGATATCCCACATCGGCATATACACCGACAGCGCGAAAAAGCCGACCACCACCGCCAGCACCACGATCAGGATCGGTCCGATCGCACCCGTCAGCCGCTTGGTCGCGAAATCCACCTCGATATCATAGTGGCCCGACACTTCCCGCAACATCTCGTCGAGCTTGCCTGTTTCCTCCCCGATCGCCACCATGCTCACGAACATCGGCGTGAAATAGCGGGCCGACGCCAGCGGACGGCTCAACCCCTGCCCATGCTCGACCTTCGCCCGGACCTTGTCGAATTCAAGGGACATCGCCCGGTTGCCCAGCGTGCCGGAAAGGATCTCGATCGCCTCGATCATGCCCACGCCGGAGGCCTGCAGGATCGAGAAGATGCTGGCGAACCGCGAAAGCGCCGCCTTCTGCATCACCATGCCGACATAGGGGATGGCGAGCACCGCCCGGTCAATCCAGTACAAGCCCGCCTTTGTGCGCCTGGCCACAAAGAAGGCGGACGCCACCGCAGCCACCCCTATAAGCAGCACAATCCATTCCTCCCGCAGGAAATCACTCATGGCGATGCATATCTTCGTCGGCATCGGGAGCTCGAGCTTGGCGCTGCGGAAGATCGCCGCGAAGCGCGGCACCACCGTGGTCAGCAATATCCCCATCGAACCGGTCAGCACCACCAGGACCATGATCGGGTACTGGAGTACCGAACGGACCTCGGCACGGACCTTGGCCTCATGACTGATCACGTAGATCAGCCGCTGCAGGATCTGCGGCAGGTTGCCGCTGGCCTCCCCCGCCGCCACCATGTTCCGGTAAAGGGGGGGGAACACATCCGTATGGCGGCGCAGCGCGGTGTTCAACGGCAGTCCGCCGCGGATGTCTGCCGCCATGGCATTGCATACCGACTTTAGACGCCGGTTATCCGCCTCGCTCTCCAGGATCTCCACCGCCCGCAGGATCGGCACACCCGCCCGCAACATCGTGGCCAGTTGCGTGGTGAAAAGGATCAGTTCCTGATCGGTGACCTTGCCGCCTCCCGTACCCTTCCCGGCGGCACGGCCCCGCGACGCCTGCGCTTTCAGGCGCAACGGCACGAGCCCCTTCGCCGCCAGCCGCTCGCCGGCCTGATCAGGTGAAGCGGCCTCGATCACATCCGTGACCGTCTCACCCGCCGCATTGACCGCCTTGTAACGATACGTTGCCATACGAATGCCATCCTAGATACTGGCCACGGCCATGGCCTCTTCCGCCGTCGTCACACCCAGTGCCATCTTCTCGGCCGCCGCACCCTTCAATGTGCGCCATGCGCCGCCAGCGATGGCTGCCCGGTTGATCTCCAGCGTCGGCGAGCGCCTGGCGATCAGCTCGCGAATCGTGTCGTCGATGATCAGCACCTCGAAAATACCCGTTCGTCCGCGATACCCCATCTGCTGGCAGCGGTTGCAGCCCACCGCCCGCTTGAAGACCAGGTCACGGTCCACCGGCAGGTTCCAGAACTCCAGCGCCTCACGGGTGGGTGTATACGTCTCCGCGCAGGCCTCGCAGACCCGCCGCACCAGGCGCTGGGCAAAGCTGACCAGCAGCACCGACGAGACCAGGAACGGCTGGACCCCCATATCGATCAGCCGCGTGATGGCACCGGCAGCATCGTTGGTATGCACCGTGCTGAGCACGCGATGACCGGTCAGCGCCGCCTGGGTCGCCACATTCGCCGTCTCGGCATCGCGGATCTCGCCAACCATGATGATATCCGGGTCCTGCCGCAGGATGGCGCGCAGGCCAGAGGCGAAAGTCATCCCCGCCCGCGTATTGAGCTGCACCTGGCGGATTTTCGGGATGCGGTATTCCACCGGATCCTCGACCGTGATGATGTTGATATCCGGCCGACTCAGTTCCTTGAGCATGGCATACAGCGAGGTCGACTTGCCACTACCGGTCGGCCCCGTGCTCAGGATCATGCCGTAGGGCTTGTAGATGGTGTCGGCTATGCGCTTGAGTTCCATCTCACCCATGCCGAGGTCGTTCAGCGAATACGTGGAGGCGCTCATGTCCAGCAGCCGCAGCACGAGGTTCTCGCCATGCGTGGTCGGGATGGTGGAGACGCGCACGTTGATCTCGCGGTTATCGAGCAGTACCGAGAAACGACCGTCCTGCGGGATGCGCGAAATGGAGATGTCAAGCTGTGAGAGGATCTTGATGCGCGAGACGATCGGAAGGTGCAGGTTTTTCGGTGGTGCAGGCACCTCGCGCAGCTTGCCGTCGATCCGGAAGCGCAACTGTACGTAATCCGCCTCCGGACTGATGTGGATGTCGCTGGCCCCCTCGCGCACCGCCTGCGCGACAATCCAGCTCACCATACGCACTGCCGGCGCACCCTCCGCCAGGTTCAGGAGCTGGCCGACATCCATTTCCTCGACATCGGTGCTGATCTCCTCGGCCTGCCCGCTGCCGCCACCTTCCCCCCCATCACCCTGGAGAACGTTCCCGAGCCCGGCGAAACTGCCGTACATGCTGTTGGTAAGCTGGTTGATTTCGCGGTCCGTGCACAGGATCGGCACGACTTCGAGCTGGGTCATCTGCTCGACCGTGTCGAACGCGTTGATATCGGTCGGATCGCTCATGCCCAGCAGCAGGATTTGGCCCTCGCGGCTGAGCGGCACCACGCTGTAGCGCTGCGCCGTCTCGATCGGCAGCAGCGGAGCCAGCTCGATATTGATCGGGTACTTCTCGGGAATATAGCGCTGCACATGGAGCTGGCGGCACAGCAGGTCGACAATCTGCTCCTCGCGTACCAGGCCGCGGCTGCACAGGTACTCGCCCAGGCGCATGTTCCGGGCGTCGTCCCGGTGCAGTGCCTGCTCGACCTGCTGGGCGGTTAACAGCCCGGCCTTGACAAGCAGTTCACCCAGTTTCGGTTTTTTCATGCCTTGTGCCACTCGCCCCTCCCTGCCACTTCAAGCGGCCCCCGTCCTACAGGATCTTCGGTGTGATGAAAATGATGGTCTCGTCAAAGCGCCCCCCCGTGCTCTTGTTCCGGAAGAGGGCACCCAGCAGGGGGATCCGCATCAGGAACGGGATCCCCGTCATCGAGTCGCTGCTGCTCTCGGTCGTAAACCCGCCGATCATGGTCGTCTCGCCATCGGCAAGCACCACCGTCGTCAGGGCACGC
>CAZZBA010000034.1:18063-20096 GCA_964652765.1 uncultured Victivallales bacterium
GCTTCTTGTTCACCGGGAACTCATTGTTGGTCTGCGGCTTGGTCTCGTCAAACGAATCCTTGTTTGATACGATTTTCACCCGCAGGAGTTTTCCGTCCACCACATGCGGCGTGACCTCCAGCTTCAGTACCGCTTCTTTCCACTCGAGGACCGTATCGCTACCGGTTCCCGACGAACTCTGGTAGGCACGCTCCTCACCGCTCTCGATCACCGCCGTCTCATTGTCCAGCGTGGTCACCACGGGGCTGGATTCGATGTTGATCTGCCCCTCCTGCTGCAAGGCAGTCAACTGCAGTTTCAGTAACTCCCCGGTCCCGAGCCGATCGGAAGACATCGCCAGCGACAACCCCCGCTGCGGCAACGTTTCGCTGTTGACGAACTGCGCAGGGAAGTCCGACATGTAGCCGTCAGCGGTGGCCGCACCACCGCTGACACCGACCAGCCGGTCGCCGTCCAACCTGGAACTCTGCCCGCTCCACTGCATCCCGAGCTGCCGGGCGGCATCGCGGGTAGCCTCCACGATCTTGGCCTCGATCTGAATCAACGGACGCGGCTGATCGAGTTCTAGAATCAGCGCGGCCGCCTTCTCGACGTCGGAGCGGACAGCATGCACAATGATCGAGTTCGACTCGCTATCAGCCGACACCGTCGCTTTGCGCAGCGGCACCCCGGCACGGGACACACCGCCTTCATCAACGGCCAGCATCATCTTCACGGTCGTTTCGACCTTCGTCGCCATCAGATAGCGCAGCGGGATCACGCGCATCATCATGGGTTCACTCAGCCGCGACTCCTCGCGGATACTATCGCGATCGCGCAGGACGGTTTCCAGTTGAAGCTCGCGCTGGAGATCCTCCAGAGTCATCACACGAAGTACACTCCCCTGCCAGACATACGTCAGACCTGTCGACGAGAGGATGCTGCGGAACGCCTGATCCCAGGCGATCCCGCGAAAAGTGAATCCGACGCTGCCCTGGACCCCCGGACTGATGAGCATGTTGACGTTTGCCAGACGAGCCATCATCCGCAGCAGCGTCGCCGTTTCGACCGTATCGGCCAACTCAAGATCGGCGATGATCATGGTCGGAAGGGCTTGCTCCTCCGGTACGGCTGGACGCGCCTGTTCCTCCGGCACAGCCGGGGGCGCCTGTTCCTCCGGCACTGCAGGAAGCGCCTGGTCCTCTGGCACGGCAGGAAGAGCCTGTTCCTCCGGCACGGCAGCGGGCGCCTGTTCCTCCGGCACGGCAGGAAGCGCCTGGTCCTCCGGCACGGCAGGAAGCGCCTGGTCCTCCGGCACGGCAGCGGGCGCCTGTTCCTCCGGCACGGCAGGAAGCGCCTGGTCCTCTGGCACGGCAGGGAGCGCCTGCTCTGGCGGCAGCACGGGGGGCGTGTCAACCACCGGGAGCACCAACGACTCCGCCGACGGATCCAGCATGGCCGGCGCGCGCGCAAGCATCTCGTACTTCTGTGCCTCTCCTTGCTCCACTGGCAACGTCAGCAATCCAAACGCCACATAGAGCGGCAATCGCCATATCCCTGTTTTCATGGGTTAATCCTTTCTTACACGAGAATCATCGAACATCAGCGTCCGCAAGCGGTTCTCGCCCCCGAGCCGCAGCACCACCCGCCCGGGTTCAATTGTTTCCACCACGCCGGTGCCATCCAGCAGTGCTTCGTTATCGCGGTATTCACGACCGTTGATGATTGCGAACCGCTGCCCTTCCACCTGCGCGAACCCGGTATACTGGTAGTCCGCCGGCCCACGGCTATCCGTTTTCACAGCTCCTTCCCCGGAGAATACCGCGAACGGCTCACCGTCCCATTCCTTCTGGGAAGCATCCAGTACGGCCCGCTCACCAACCGACAACTGAGCGCCAGACAGTTGTATCCGCGACTGCGCTACAAACGCCTGCAAGTCCCCAGCCTTGGGGACCGGACTGCCACCGGAAGGCCTCTGCCGCCTTGCCTGAACCAAGGAGAAGCCGGCATACGCCACCGCCACAGCCGTCGCCCCGATAATGATCTTTTCCCTT
>CAZZBA010000035.1:0-18950 GCA_964652765.1 uncultured Victivallales bacterium
CTCCGCCTTGACCCGATCCCATTCCCGGTCCATTTCCTCCAGCGTACAGTCCTCCAGCCGCCGTCCCGCCGCCAGCAGGCGACGCTCGACCTCATGGAACCGGCTGGTGAATTTCGCGATCGCCCGCCGCAAGGCACCCTCCGCATGCACACCGCGGAACCGGCAGAGGTTGACCGTCGCGAAAAGCAGATCGCCCAGCTCCCCCTCCACCGCGTCGGTATCGCCAGCCTCCAGGGCCTCGCGCACTTCCAGAAGCTCCTCCTCGACTTTGGCGATGACATCCTCGATGCGATCCCAGTCGAACCCCTTCCTGCCTGCCCGCTCCTGGATGCGTTGCGCGCGATGCAGGGCCGGCAGCTGCAAAGGGATGCCATCGAGCGTCGCCTGCGGCGGCGCGTCCGCCCCGCCCCGCTCCTGCTGCTTGATCCGTGCCCAGTGCTGCACGACCTCCTCCGGCGTATCCGCATGGGCGTCACCGAAAACATGTGGATGACGGCGGATCAGCTTGTCGGCCAGATGGCCGGCCACTGCCTCGAAGTCGAAATCACCGTTTTCCTCGCGGATACGCGACTGCAGCAACACCTGCAGCAGTACATCGCCAAGCTCGTCGCGATGCGACGCCACGCCGCCCTGCTCGATGGCCTCGAGCAGTTCGCAGCATTCCTCCATGAGAAAGGGCTTCAGCGAATCGAGCGTCTGCTTGCGGTCCCACGGGCAACCGTCCTCGCCACGCAGCCGCGCCACCACATCCATCACCCGCAGGATCGCCGAGCCACGTTGACGTTCTGGATTGATGTCGCTCATTGCCTCTCGCCTTTTCATCATGACTTACAACGCTGCGGACGGGGTGGAACCCGTCCCTCCAGGGTTTTAATCGTCCACCGTTCTCGTCGCCCGATCTCGTCCACCGATCTCTTGTCCCTTTCGGACAACGATAGCGGGCGACGAGAACGGATCACGATTCTTCCAATACTCGACACCCCATTCGCCTTACCCCTGGCCTTCCCCGCGCAGCAGCGCGAGGCCGCCGCCGGGATCGTCCTGCCGGACGAGAGCCTCGCCGACCAGGAAACCGTCATACCCGGCAGCCTCCAGGTCCAGGATCTGCTCACGCCTGGAAATACCGCTTTCAGCAATCGAGAGCCGGTCCGTCGGGATCGATGCCGCCAGCCGGTGCGCGACAGCCAGATCGGTCTTCAGCGTCTTGAGATCGCGGCTGTTGACGCCGATCACGGCCTCGCCCAGCGGCAGCACCCGCTGCAGTTCCGCCTCGGTATGCACCTCGGCCAGCACCTCGAGCCCGAGTGCCAGCGCCCGCTGGTAGAGCGCGTGCATCAACGCATCCGGCAACGCGGCGGCAATCAGCAGCACCACATCCGCCCCCCAGGCCGCCGCCTCGGTAACCTGGTACGGGTCGCACATGAAATCCTTGCGCAGCACCGGCAGAGCGGTCACGGCCCGCACTGCCCGCAGATGCGACTCGTCGCCCAGGAAGTGCAGGGGTTCGGTCAGCACGGAAAGCCCGACGGCCCCATGACGCGTATAGGCCAGTGCAATCTCCGCGGGATCGTAATCGGGCCGCAACCGCCCCGCCGAGGGACTGGCGTTCTTCATCTCGGCGATGATGCAGGTGCCGCCACCCGCCCGCAGCCGCGCCTTGAGACTGTGATGCACCCGGTGCGCCGCCGCCGTTTCCAGAACCGCCTCGCTGACCGCCACCCGCGCCACCGCCACGGCCGCCCCTCGCTCCGCCATGATCCGCCCCAGCACTCCGGGATCGCAATTGTCTATAGCTCCAATCATAACGTGACAGTCCTGCCGTAATCGAAGAACCACTTGAGCGTGTCATGGTCAACCCCCGGCGGAATGGAGTGGTCGGTATGCAGCAGGTAACCGGAGCCGGCCTTGAGCACCGGCAGGATCTTGGCTTGCAGTTCCGCCTTGATGGCATCCCGGTCATTGGCCTCCAGCTTACGGATATCGATATTGCCGCAGAAGGCGATTTTTCCGGCATACGTCTCGGCAATGCGCGGCATGTGCATCCCGGCCTTGACCTCCATGGCCTGGAGGCAGTCCATGCCGGCCGCGACGAGGCCGGGAACCAGCGGTTCCACGAACCCGCAGGAATGCACCATGACCTTGCAGCCCTTGCTGTGCGCGTAGTCGAAGAGTCTCGCATGCCCCGGCTGGACGATGTCCTCGTACATGGCCGGCGACATGAACGGCTTGTCCTTGAATCCCATGTCCTCGTAGAAGAACATGAAATCGGGTACCCCTTCCTCGGCGAAAAGGACCTCGAGGTGCATGATGGTGAAATCGGCAAACGTGTTGACCATGTCCTTGACCCAGTCGGGATCAAGCGCCATGCCCATGAGCATGTACTCATGACCGCACACGGGATGCATCTGCTCGAAGGGGGCCACCCCCGACCAGCAGAACGCCCGCTGCTCGACCTGCGCCAGGGCCTTGCTGGACCGGTAGCCGGCGAACGGTATGCGCCGGCGGTCAACCTTGAGGAGGTGCGGCTTGATCAGCGCTTCCCACTCCGGACGCTCCTTGACCGAGAAATCGACATGCTCCGGCGTGCCTGCCTTGTTCTTCCACCAGCGCAGTTTCGCCCCGTTGCCGTTGAGCTTGAGCACAGTCTCCGCGGTCTCCTCGAGCACCTGGTCCTTGAAGTCCAGGTCGCCCGTCGAGTTCAGCCAGCCGCCAGCACGCCAGCTCATGTCGAAATGGCGGCAGGCATCCTCGCCGAGCAGCATGGTGCCTTCCTTCTCGTAACGTGCCCGGGTTTCCGCCCACATGCCATCCTCGCAGGGCAACTGATCCACCGGCTGATTATGGAGGGATGCGAGCACCCGTTCCTTATGTGTCATGATTGGCTCCTTCGCTTGACTGTCGTTGGTCATCTGAGTATTGGCGTCCCGGATACTGTCAAAACGATCATACCGAATCAACTGCATAATCAGCGCGTTGCTCTTGACACGCTCCCCCCCCGCGACTAGCGTACGAGAATGAATCTTATTGAATATGCTGACGAACCGCTGATGATCGGGACCCGCAAGCCGCGCTTCTCGTGGGAGGTTCCGCTGCCGGGACGCAACCGCCGCCAGACCGCCTACCAGGTCATGGTCGCCACCGCGCGGGACTTGCTGGAACCGGGCAAAGCCGACCTGTGGGACAGCGGCAAAGTGCCCTCGCCGCAGTCGCTGAACATCGAGTATGCCGGTTCTCCGCTGCGCAGCAACATGGACTGTTTCTGGTGCGTGAAGGTCTGGGACGAGGCCGGTGCGGCAGGCGATTCCAGCGAGCCCCGCTATTTCGGCACGGCGCTTTTCGATGACTCCGACTGGCAGGCGCAGTGGATCGGCATGGGTGATCCCGGCGAGCCGTGCACCGATCCCGACACCTTCCAGCAGGAACGCGTCGCGCCAGAGGTGCAGGCGTGCGAGCCGGACCCTCGCGCCCCGCTGCTGCGCAAGACCTTCGCGCTCGACCGGAAGGTCAGGCGCGCCCGCGCCTTCGTCTGCGGACTGGGACTCTTCGAGCTGCGCCTCAACGGGAGCAAGGTCGGCGAGGATGTACTCGCCACTCCCCGCACGGATTTCCGCAAGCGCGCGCTCTACTCCGCCTACGACATCACCGCGCAACTGCAGGAAGGCGCGAACACGGTCGGAATCATGCTCGGCAACGGCTGGTTCAACGGCCAGAAGAAATACTGGGGCTGGCAGATGCAGTGGTACGGCTCGCCGCGGGCCCTGGTGCAGCTCGAGATCGAATTCGCGGATGGTTCGCGCCAGCGGGTCGTCAGCGATGGTTCCTGGCAGGGTGGCTGGTCGCCGATCACGTTCAACTGCCTCTACGACGGCGAACACTACGACGCCCGCCTGGAGCAGCCGGACTGGGACACCCCCGGATTCGACGCATCGGGCTGGCGGGCGGTCAATACGGTGCCGGCGCCAGGCGGCAGGCTCGTGCCGGTCACGCACGAGCAGGAACGGATCGTAGAGACCCTGCGCCCGGTGTCGGTGCGGGAACCGCAACCCCGCGTGTTCGTCTTCGACCTCGGCGTGAACATCACCGGCTGGGTTCGGCTGGCGGTCAACGGCGGCAAGCCCGGCGATACAGTGACCCTGCGCTTCGGCGAGGCGCAGCACGAGACCGGCGCGCTGAACGCCTCTAGCAACAACAGGGCCTGCCAGACGGACCGCTATACGCTCAAGGGCGGCGGAGAGGAAACCTTCGAGCCGCGCTTCACCTTCCATGGCTTCCAGTTCGTCGAGGTGACCGGCTACCCGGGAACCCCCGGCCTCGACGCGCTGACCGGCTGCTTCGCCCGTACCGCCGTGGCACGGACCGGGTCGTTCGAGTGCGGGAACGACCTGATCAACCGGATCCACCGCTGCACGCTGCAGTCTCAGCTCTGCAACATCCAGATGGGCGTACCGACCGACGACACCCAGCGCCCCGAACGGCTGGGCTGGGGATGCGATGCCTGGGGCACGGCCCGCGAGGCGCTCTACAACCTCTGGATGCCGCGGGTCTACCAGAAATGGCTCCAGGATTTCTGCGACCAGCAGGACGAGCTGGGCATGGTCGGCATGATCACCCCGCAGGCCGGCTCCGAGGAGGATCTGGTCTGGAGCGCCGCCTTTGTCCTGATCCCCTGGTGGCAGTACCTGCACAGCGGCGACCGCCGGGTTCTCGAGGAGAACTATCCGGCCCTGCGGCGCTACCTGGCGTTCCTGCAGAAGACCGGCGTCAAGGAGGTCGGCGCCGCGACCTCGGCAGAGGTGATCAAGAAGATCCTCTGGCGTTGCGGCAAGGCGAACCGTTTTCCGGCCGAGGCCGACCGCGGCCATCTGCAGCTCTCGCAGTGGGGCGATCACCTGTCAACCTCCGAGGGTTTCGCCGCGCGTACCAACCTGCCGCTATCCATCGCCACGGCGTTCTACTATCTCCAGGTCACGGTCACGGCGCAGATCGCCACCGCCCTGGGGCACACGGACGATGCTGCCCGCTACCTGGCACTGGCGGAAGAAATCAAGACCGCCTTCAACGGGCGGTTCCTCGATCCCGCCCTCGGCTACTACGACACCGGCGTGCAGTCGTCCCAGGCCTGGGCGCTGGCCTTCGGCCTGGTACCGGATGAGAAACGCCAGGCCGTGGACCGCTACCTCGTTCGCCAGGTCGGCGAGGTCCAACGGCACTTGACCACCGGCTACGCGGGAACCCGGTACGCGATCGAGGCCTTGTCGATGCATGGGCACGACAACCTGGTCTGGAAACTGGCCACCACCACGGATTACCCTGGCTGGGGCTACATGCTGCGGCTCAACCGCACCACCAGTTGCGAACGCTGGGACGGCGAAGGCGGCTCGTTGAATCACGCCCCCCTGGGCGCGGCGATCGACGAGTGGTTCTACTGGGGGCTGGCCGGCATCCGTCCGGATGAGACGGCGCCGGGATTCGGCAGAATCGTCTTCAAGCCCTACCTGCCACAAAACCTGCCCTGGGCGAAGGCATTGCTCCAGACAGCGCGCGGCACGGTGGCCTCCGAGTGGCGGCAGGACAACGGCACGGCCACCCTGACCGTCACCGTTCCTGCCAACTGCACCGCCACGGTCCATATCCCGAATGATGATCCGGCGGCTATCCGCGAAGGGGGCTTGCCGATTGCCGATGCGGAAGGAGTCACTTTGCGTTCAAATACCGATGGCGCGAGTGTATTCGAGGTAGGCTCAGGCCGGTATGCATTCACATTCGCGACACGGCCTGCCTAGGCGTTACTTCACGCTGGCGAAACGGTATTTCAGGATGCACCAGAGGGCCTTGATACCGTCCTTCCAGGTGATCTTCTTGCCCTCGTCATAACTGCGCCCGTAATACGATATCGGAACCTCGTAGATGCGCCAGCGCTTTCCGCGGGCGATCTTCGCCGTCACCTCCACCTCGAAACCGAAACGGTCCTCGAGCAGGCTGATGCTGGCAAGCACCTCGCGGCGGAAGACCTTGTAGCAGACTTCCATGTCCGTCAGGTTCAGGTCCGTCATCATGTTCGAGAACAGCGTCAGGAAACGGTTCCCGAGCGAATGCCAGAAGTAGACCACCCGGTGCGGGCCGCCGCCGATGAAGCGCGAGCCGTAGACCGCGTCGGCACGATCCTCGAGGATAGGCCCCAGCAGCCGCGGATAATCCTTCGGGTCATATTCCAGATCGGCATCCTGGATCAGGATCACGTCCCCGGTGGCGGCGGCGAAGCCGGTGCGCAGCGCAGCGCCCTTGCCGCGGTTGAACTCGTGGAAAAGCACCTTCCATGCCGGGTGAGCCGCCTGGATCTCACGCAGCTTATCGGCCGACCCGTCGCGCGAGCAGTCGTCCACCAGCACCAGCTCGGTCTCCAGACCTGTATCCACGGCCGTCACCTGCCGGACAATTTCGTCCAGTGTCGCCGCCTCGTTGTAGACGGGAATCACAATTGAAAGTTTCATGCCGGCAAACATACCCGAACGCAGCGGGAAATGTAAAGCAGTTATGAAGCGGCCCCGCGTCGGGTAACGTCCGAGGATAGGTTTTGAGTGAGGTACAACCGAGCCCTGCTCAGCACCGTCCGAAACGCCGGTTAAATTAGACTTATTTCCAGCCTGTCCTTGCGCTTTTCCCAGTCGGGCATGGCCTGTTTCTGGGCATCCTCGTTGTCCCAGAAATGCACCATACCGATGAACGGCTGCAGGATTTGCTGGACCGCCAGCGATAGGCCGGCAGCTGCTTTTTCATTCTGTTTGCCAAGAATTGGCAGGACGACGCCATAGGTTGCCATTGCATCGGCATTCCCGGACGGCATCGGGTTCAATGCCGGTGACCGTGCCGTCATCTGCCACGCCAAGAAGGATTGTACCGCCGTCGGTATTCAGGAAGGCGCAGACGGTTTCAAATAGACTGCGCGGAAGCTGTCCGCCCGCCTCTTTGAATTCGCGGTGCAGCCCTTCGCCCGGCACTCCGCCTCCTTCGCCACAGCCATGCGCACGCTCGTCGAGGACCGCCAGACCTACGAGCGCTGTAGCCGGAACGCACTTGCATCCGCACAGGCCTCGCGCTGGGAAGCCGTGCTGGAACTGCTCTGACACATCCTGCCGATATTGGAAAAACACACCCGCGAGAAGACGGCTGTGCCTAGATCTCCAGGATGCGGCTGCGCGGCGAGGCGTCTTTGTCTTTCTCCTCGCCCATGTAGGAAGTCGTGCGGTATTCGTTGACGCAGTTGAGCTTGTGGAGTGTATCGCCCAGCCGGCGGATGGCCACCATACTGCTATCGACCAGTTCGCTCAACAGCGGATCCTCGCTACCGATCTTGTGGCGCAACAGTCCCAGGTTGGCCATCAGCACCGTCGCCGGCTGGCCGAGGTGGTGGCAGGCCGCCCCCAGCGTTTCAAGCATCACCCGCTGGCGATCACTCTCGCGCAGTGCCGCCTCCGCCCGTTTGCGATCCGACAGGTCGGAGAACGAGAACACGATCCCTACTTTCTCGCCATCCGAATTGCGGTTCGATGTCGCCAGGATATCCAGGTCGATCATCTTACCCGAGGGCATCTCCGCCGAGACCTCGCCGGTCCAGCGCCGGTCCTCCTCCAGCACCACCCTGAACATCTCACCGACCATGTCGCTGCCGTCGAAGATACCGTGGATACTGGTGCCGATCAGTTCTTCCTGGGAGCCACTGTCCAGCATCTCGGCAAAGGCGGGATTCACGTACTCGAGCAAACCTTCCAGATTGGCGATCGCGATACCGTTGGCCGCATTCTGGATGGCGCAATGCTCGGTGCGCAGCATTTCCTCGGCCTGCCGGCGCACGGTAATGTCACGAATGAAGAAACACAGGCTGCCGGCACCGCTGCGTAGCCGGTTCACGGCAATCTCGCTCGGGAAGAACGTTCCATCCTTGCGCACGCAATGCGCCTGGATCAACGTGAAACGCTGGTGCTCGAGATTCTTGGCGAGCGTACCGATCAAGGCATCATCGGCACCGTCGATGATATCCCCGATTGAAACCCCGGCCAGCTCCGCCCTCGACCATTTCAGGAACTGGACGGCGCGGGCATTCGCTTCCGTGATCGTCCCCTTCAGATCAGTGATAACCGCCCCATCATAGATACTATCCAGAAGCTCCTGGTAACGCGTCATGCCGATCGACGCGACCAGATCCTCCGAAATGCCTGTCCTGGCCTCGGTCTCCGATTTCACGACCACACGCCGCTTATCCTTGACCGGCTCGGCAGGCACATCGGGAATCAGATCGATCCGCATCGTCCTGGACATTTCCTGAAATGCCGACATCTATCTCCCCTCTATGTCACCGCATCATCCACCAATCACCCTCCGTCATGCTTGGCCGCGAGGACACCTGATGCTTGATTATGGCTATGAAGAATAAATTATCCAAACCTAAACACAAAGAAATATTCCACATTATGGAAAACGGGCATCATACCTGGCCAGGCATCGGCAAGGTTAATTCGAAGCGTGCACCGGGGCAGCCTGGATTCGCAATCACCAGACGCCCACCGTGCACCGCCGCGATATCCGCCGCCAGCGCCAGGCCCAGGCCGGCCCCGCCATGGCGGCTGCCGGGGATTTGCGAGAAGCGCTCGAAGATCGTCTCGGCAAACTCAACCGGAACCCCCTCGCCACTGTCATGGACATAGAATCGGATGCTGGCGTCGGCACGGCAGACACCGAGACGGATCGTCCCGCCACGGGGGGTATGGCGGATGGCGTTGTCCAGCAGGTTGTTCAGCAATTCGCAGGCCAATGCCTCGATGCCGGACACCTCGATACCCGGCTCGACCTGGCATTCCAGCGTGATGCCCGCGTCCTCGCACAAGGGCGCATAGACCTGCGCGCTCTGCCGGACGACCGAGCCCGCCTCGAACGGCACGAACCGCTCGCGCAGCGTACCGGCATCCAGCCGCGAGAGCTGCAGCAACTGCTCGACCATGAAGGAGAGCCGTTCCAGCTCGGCAAGCATGTCGCCGATCGCCGTGCGGTAATCCTCGGCACTGCGCAGACGGCTGACGGCGACTTCGCCGGTGGCGCGCATGGCGGCAATCGGGGTGCGGATCTGGTGCGAGGCGTCGCCGCTGAAACGGCGCAGGCGATGCACGGCGGAGGTGTAGTGCTCGAAAGCCGCATTAAGCGTCTCGGCCAGATGCCGCATGTCGTCATCCGGCATGCTGCGCGTATCAATCCGCTCATCAAAACGACCTTTGCCGATGTCGGCCGCCGTGTCGGCGATGCGCCGCACGGGGTTGATGATGCGCCGCGAGAACCACCACACCAGCGCCAGCATCAGCGGCAGCAACAGCAGATTCATCGCCGTGACGTCGACCACCTCCTCCAGATTCTCGGCCAGGGTTTCCTCGTGGTGGTTGTCCCGCCAGTCGCGGTACTCGATAAACGCGAAAAACAGCAATTGCAACAGGACAAACGCCACCAGCAGGATCGCCTGGTAAATGAAAGCACGATACTGCAGACGAATTCTCATGGTGCAGTCTCCGAAAGCATGAAGCCGACCCCGCGCAGCGTATGGATCAGCCGCGTGTCCGATCCGCCTTCAAGCTTGTCGCGCAGGTGCGACATATGGACATCGATGATCTTGTCCATCGAGGTGGCACGGCTGGATACATTCCAGACGTCGCGGGTCAGCATGTCACGCGACACCGGGAACCCGGCATTGCACGCCAGGTAAGCCAGCAGATCGAATTCACGCGCGGTCAGCTCTATGCCCCGTCCACCACGTCGCACACGACGTGCCAGCCGGTCGATCTCCAGATCGCCCACCTGCAGGACGGACGACTCGTTCTCCTGGCGGGCGGCGCGCAGGCGTGCCCGCACACGCGCTAGCAGTTCCGGGAAGGAGAAGGGTTTTGCCAGATAATCATCGGCCCCTTCATCCAGCCCCGCCACACGCTCGACCACCGAATCGCGGGCGGTCAGGATAATCACCGGCACACGCGCACCGTCCTGCCGCAGTCGTCGCAACACCTGGACGCCGTCGCCATCCGGCAGACCCAGATCCAGGATCACCAGAGCCGGCGTCTTCGAATCAAGCTGTGCCTGCGCCTCCCGCAGTGTCGCGGCCACGCACACCACATAGCCAGCCTCGCCAAGCCCGCGCAACAGGCTGCTGGATACGCGGGGATCATCCTCGACAACGAGGATCCTTGGCCCCGCTGTTGATAATGTGGCTGGCATCCCGGCAAACCGACTTTCTTCCCCTAAGCAATCTTAGGACTATTAAAATGGCATCCCTACTGAATGCAGGCCATATTAGTCGCATTTAACGAAAGGGTCAATTAAATGAGTGCATGGTATCGGTTGATGAAAACGGGACGAGTCATGCGTCAGGCATTCCACGAGCAGCAGGCCTGCATCCACGATGTCTACGAGCGGATGGAACCGTACCTGCAATCGCCGTCCGATACGCCAGCGGCCTACGCGGTGCGGCCGGACCGGGTGCCGGAGTCTTTCTACACCTGGCGCAAGAACCTGTTCTCGACGCTTTTCCATTCCGCCTACCTGATGCTTGACTGCCCCGCCCCGCGCCGACGGCTGTATGGGCGGCTGATCCACCTGTACCGGATCTGGGTGACCTCGGCCGACAACCTGCTGGACAACGAGGATAAGCTGGTCGTACCCGTCGTGATGCCGGGGTCGTCACGCGTCATGCGGCAGGTCGTCGCCCTGATGGCTGCCGACCGTGTGTTGACCGATATCCTGCGCGAGGCCGTCGACGAGGGGGCGATCGACAACCGGACCGCCGCCTGCCTCCAGCGCGAGTCCCTGTGCCGGTTGCTGCCCAGCGCCGCCGAGGAAGCCGCCGAGGAGGGAGGGGTTGGCGTCCGTCCCGACCCGGAGCACGTGCTGGAGGTCATCCATCGCCTCAAGACCGGCCTGCTGTTCAACATCGCCTTTGCCGGTCCCGAAATCGCCGAGCCGCACCTATCGCCATCCCGCTTGGCGAACATCAAGTCGGCATTGATGCAATTCGGGCTGGGCTGCCAATTGCTTGACGATGTCCGTGATCTAGGCAAGGACTTGCGCGAGCAGCGCCACAATTACCTGCTCTCCTGGCTTGCCCACCACCAGCCCGAGGTGCTGCCGGCCCTGACGACTCGGGCGGCGGCCGGTGCCGACCGCCTCTACCTGCACGCGCCACGCTGCGCCGCCATGGCGGCGGACCGTGGATTGCGGATGATGCGCGAAGGGCTGGCCCAGCTCGGCCAGGAGGGGCTGGATTTCGGCCGCGAGGAAGCTGAACGCATGGCCCGGTTCATGTTCACCATGCTGGATCTCAAGGAGTTGAGCCATGCGGCCTAAGCCACAGCATCCCCGTTCACACTGCGCGTCACGTACCGCCGGCATCACGCTGGACCACGCGGCCGCGTTGTACGACTGGCTCGCCCCGCTGATGACGCTGGGATCGGAATCACGGCTGCACCGCCATGTGCTGCCACTGCTGGACCTCGGCACGACCGTATCCATCCTCGATGTGGGCTGCGGCACGGGTACACTCACGCGACAGATTGTCGACGCCATGCCGCCTTCCGCCAATCGCTGGGTGGTCGGCATCGATGCGGCCGAGGCGATGATCGTGGTGGCGGTGCGCAAGTGCGGCAACCGCACCGGCCTGGCCTTCGCCGCCGCCCTGGCCGAGGATTTGCCCTACCCTGCCGGCAGCTTCGACCGGGCGGTATCGACCTTCTTTTTCCATCATATGAACGCCGACCTCAAGGTCAGGTCGCTGACTGAACTCTGGCGGGTGCTGCGCCCCGGCGGGTCTGCCATCATCCTCGATGTGGACATCCCCTACAGTCGCTTCGGCGCCCTGTGTGCCCATTCAGGCTACTGGCTGTTCCGCCAGGCCGAGATCAAGGAGAACATCGACGGACGGCTGCGTGCGGCGATACAGCAAAGCCCGTTTGCAGACTCGTGGCGGATCGTGTCGCGCCATTCCGGCTACCTAAGCCTGTTCAAACTTGACAAACCCGGGAAAACAGCAAAGTGATAAACACGAAGACAAGGCAGCACTTCATGATACTGGCAACGGCACTGGCGACAGCCGGACTTATAAAAGCCGCGCCCGTGCCTGCCGAAGACCCTGTCGGGATCGCGGTCGAGGCCTATTTCAAGCGTTGCTTCGACGGGCTGAAGGCCGTCGCGGATCAGCAGCCGACCGAAGACACCTTCCGCAAGGCGATGAAACCACTGGCCAACACGATAGACGGATTCTTCGGAGGCTCGCTGATTGATACTGATTTCGTGATCCGCCAGGTCTATAATCCGAGTGACTTCCTGGCCCGTGGATATGACCTGAACAAGGTGAAGCAACTGACTGTCTTCTGGAAGGAGATGCGCGAGAATCCCGTTCCCCAGCTCAGCGAACCTGCCCGCGGCAACATCATGCAACCACGGCTGATCTCCATGCGCCACCCCGTGCTAAAAGACGGCAAACTCCTTTCAATTGTCAGCATCATGGTGCGCACCGAGGCTTTCCTGGAAGCCACCGGGCTGGACACGTGCAAGGGCTACCGCATCACCTGCCGCGGAGTCAAGGCCGAGGAGGACGGCAAACTGACGGAACCGATCCGGTCGGTCACACTGCAACTGCCGGCCAATGAATGGCGTATTGAATACTCACGCTAGAAGGGAGTCCGTTATGAACATAATGCTGGCTGGCCTGCACCCCGCCACGCTGAAAAAACCTGAAGAATTTCTGCGGGACATCCAATCCCAACCCTCGTATTTTCCACTCTGCATGAATACCGTAAATAATATAACATCCGTATCCATTGTGATCCCTGTTTACAACGAGCAGTCCTGCATCGAGTCAACCCTTCGTGAGCTGGCTGGCGTGATGCGTCGGCAGAACCGCCTATTCGAGGTCCTTTGCGTGGACGATGGATCGACCGACAGCAGCGGCGATATCATCCAGGGACTCAAACAGCAGGACCTTCCGGAACTGCGCATCCTGCGGTTGACTCCGAACAGCGGCCAGAGTGCAGCCTTCGGAGTTGGCTTCAGGCATGCCGTCCATCCCATCATCGTGACCATGGATGCTGACGGGCAGAATGACCCGAACGACATTCCCTTCCTGCTCGAAGGCCTGGCGGATGCGGATGTGTGCTGCGGCTACCGCCACAAGCGGCAGGACACCGCCAGCAAGCGGATTGCCAGCCGGATCGGCAACCGGGTCCGCAACGCCTTGCTCGGCAGCGATATCATCGACACCGGATGCTCGCTGAAGGTTTTCCGCGCGGAGCAAGTCCGGCATCTGGCCATGCTGGAAGGCATGCATCGGTTCCTGCCGAACCTCTGCGCGATGCAGGGAGCCCGGATCCTGCAACGCCCTGTCAACCACCGCCCGCGCACCAGCGGGACCAGCAAATACACGAACTTCGGGCGCCTGCTCAAGACCGTTCCGGACCTGCTGGCGGTCCGATGGATGAAACACCGGACGCGGCAATTCCGGGCTAAGGAAATAAAATGAGCGCGTTGACTGAGTTCATGATGGTGCTGGGCAAGCCCATGGCGCTTGTCGGTATCGCCGGGCAACTGCTGTTTTCATCCCGGTTCATCGTGCAATGGGTCGCCTCGGAACGGAAGCGCGACTCGGTGGTGCCGGTAGCGTTCTGGTATCTTTCGATCGTGGGCGGGGCCCTGACCGCGATCTATGCCGCCTGGCGGCGGGATCCGGTCTTCCTCGTGGCGCAGGTTTCGGGGCTGCTTGTCTATGTGCGCAACCTCATGCTGATCCGCAAACGCAACACCCGCGACGCCGCCGAGGTGAAGTTGTGATCAAGGGTGTATTGTGCGCGTGTGGTGCCCCCCGCCTCTGGATTATCGCCCTGCTGGCCAGCATCCTCTGGGGAACCGAATTCCGACAGCGCGACCTGTGGGAGCCCGACGAGGCGCGCTATGCCTATGTCTCCCGCGAGATGCGCCAGGACGGCCACTGGCTTGTCCCCCACCGACATGGTGAATACTATGCCCACAAGCCGCCGCTGATTTTCTGGCTGAACAATGCGTTCGCGACGCTCAATGGTGGCGAGATCAACCGGGTCACAACCCGCCTGCCATCGCTGCTCGGTGCCATATTGAGCCTGTGGGCGACCGGACAGATCGCCGCACTGCTCTTCGGCGGTGCTGCCGGATGGCTCGCGCCGATGCTGCTGGCCGTCTCCTCCCTGTTCTGGGTTGTCAACGGCATGGGGCAGATCGACGGGCTGCTCTGCGGCCTGGAAATGCTGGCCTTCTGGCTCCTGCTATCAACCCCTTCCCCTCGCGGTGCCGGTCACCTGCGCATCGCCGGTGCCTATCTGGCGATGGGCCTGGCCGTGCTCGCCAAGGGCCCTGTCGGACTGATTATCCCTCTTGGGGCATGGTCCGCGTTCTCGCTTTTCGCCGGTCAGCGGCAACGCCTGCGCGATTGGCACCTTCTGTGGGGCCCACTGCTCGCCCTGCTGCCGGTTGCCCTCTGGCTGGGGGCCATCATCTACTTCAAGGCCGCCCCCGAAGGCTATCTGGATGAATTGCTGTTCAAGCAGAATGTCGGACGCGCCACGGGGGACTTCGCCGCCGGACACCTCAGGCCGTTCTGGTATTTCATCGGCTACTTTGTCGCGGATTTCCTGCCCTGGACCCTGCTGCTTCCAGCCGCGCTACTGGCGTTGAAAGTCGATACCACGAGACGCGCCGTGGTTCGAGGCATGCTCGCCTGGCTCCTTTTCGTGATCCTGTTTTTCTCACTATCCGCGACCAAGCGCAACCTCTACATTCTCATGGCTTATCCGGCGGCAGCGATCCTTCTGGCGGCTGGCTGGGACCGGATCACCAGCCTGCCTGACCGCTTCCGAAAGGGTTCCCAGTGGCTGCTGGCTGGAGTCTTCCTGTTGCTTGGACTGGGATTGACCCTGGCCGCACCGGTCATCCGTATCACCGGAATGGCGGTACCGATCGAAACCGGCTGGATGATTCCCGGCGGCGTAGTCCTGACGCTGACCGCAGCCATGCTGCTGCGGCAACCCCTGAAAGCCGCGAAGCCCTACCGCTGGCTGGCAACCGCCGCCACGGGCTTTGCGTTGACCCTCTGGCTGATGGCGTTGCTGGTCTACCCGGCGCTGAACCCGCTCAAGGCCCCCTACGAATTGGCCGAAACGGCCAGGCAATACCTACCCGCCGGGCAAGACCTGCTGCTATACCGGATCAACGGCGAGATCCAGGCCCTTTATTGCCGCGCACGCGGCCGACAGATAGAAACCCCTGATGAACTGGCCGAGGCTATGCGGTCACAGCAACACGGCCTGATTGCCCTGCATAAACGCGACTGGAAAGCCATTGAATCGATACCCGCCATTGCGGAGGGGATTCGCGGGGAATACCGGATGGGCGGCAAAACCCTGATCTGGGTCGCGTTCAGCATCGGGGAAGACTGAAGGCTGAAATTCAACGCCCAAGGAACACGGACGGTAGCCAGAGGTAGGGCGAACCGTCCTCGGTGAGCCGCTGCGAATGGAACGGCCACTGGCGAAGCCTTCTCCTGGAGGGACGGGATAAACCCAGTCCGCCTGTGCTTTCCCCTGTCAACGGTTGCCGCTTCGCTGCTGCATAACGACTAAAGCACGGCAATAAGGTGACATTTTACGACCGGAAACCGGCAAGCAGGTTCAAAACCCTACGAGGACAATTCGGCAAAAAATACGATCACAATTTGGCTCGCAACAACTACCCTCGCTGACGTCTCCTCAATGGGTGCGCATGTGGCCGATCCAGAGGGCCTCCAGTAACGCACCGCTGGTCTCATCCTCGATTTCGAGGAGGTACCACTGGTTCCAGGCAGGAACGGTCAACTCGTAGATTGAGCCGCTTTCCAGGCCCGTCAGGGTCTGAATGATCTGATCGCTGGTCGGCTCATAGAGTAGCAGGCTCAGCGGGCCTGCGCTTTCCGGCAGGGTAATCATTTCCACCGGCAGACCAATCGGCATCTCGGCGTTGACCTCGACCGTCGCGATCTCTTCCTCTTCATGGGGAATCTCGGCGACCCTGCCCAGCCAGCCACCGTAGTCGAGCGTCGCGGACTCCTCGCCGATATCACGGCTCATCACGCTCAGCCAGTAGCGCTGGCCAAACGCCAGGGACGGAATCACCAGCTCTGCAGGCGAAACAGTCGGCTCCATCACCTGTGTGAGGCCGTTTGTGCGCGGATCATACAACGTCGCTTCAACGACCGTATCACGGCCGTAGGACAGGCTAAACATAACATCCATGCGGTCCTCGCCGGACTGATCGACGACGGAAGCACCGGCGGCGGCTTGCAATCCGACTGGAGTGGCCCCCTTGTCCTGCAGCGCCGTAGGGATCGGTTGCTCGACCTGCGCCGTGGGATAGGCGTACCAGGCAATGCCCGCATAGCGCCAGGTCTTCGACATGTTCGCCATCACGCTTTCCTTCTCGGCTTCCGAGATCGTGAAGAATAGTCTTTTCGAGCTCTTGGCCACGAACCGGTAAACCGGCAGGGTCCCTGATGCCTGGTTCGTGAAGGCATGCCAGGCATACCCCTCGTACCGGTAACCTCTTGCCTCTGCAGCAGCCTTCTGCACGTCGGAGATCGTGTAAACATGGCCTTGGTAGCTGTCCGACCAGAGACGGTGCACAGGCTTGGTGCCTTCTACCGCCACCTCTTGGATAACTCGTAACGCTTGCGCCTGGAGACCTTCTACCGCCTGGGCATGCGCATAGAAGGCGATTCCCTCATACGCCCAGACACTTGCCGAATTGGCTATCAGGCCGTTCTTCTCGTCCATCGAGGCCGTGTAGAAATGACCCTGCAAGCTTGCCGAATAGAAACGGTACACCGGAACCAACGTCGGCGCAGGCTGCACAGGCAAGGAGACCGTGAAGGTGTTGGTTACCGGCGCTGCCGCCTGCCAGTTGGCGTTCCCCGCTTGGCTCGCCACGATCGTCACATCCCCTGCCCCGCTGTAGGTCAGCGTGGCGGGAGCCACGTTGGTCGAGAGTGTTGCCGCACCCGAGACCACCACAAGGCTCACCGGCAGCCCACTGGCGGCACTCGCCGTCAGCGATGTGACGTTCGTCGTCACCTGTGCGCCGGGGTTGGCGAACGTGATCGCCTGCGCGGCCTTGCCCACCGTCAGCGTCGCCACATAAGACTGCGGCGAGTTGGTGGCATCACCGGCCGCGATGGTCACCCGTGCGGTGTAGCTGCCGGCATTGAGACCGGTCAAGTCAACCGCATTCGTCAAGGCGATAGTCCCGGCCAGCGGCACGGTGCCGCCGCCCGGCAGCACGCTCAGCCAGTTGCTGGCACCGGCGCTGTAGGCGATGGTGTTCGTCCAGGTGAAGCCGCTGACGCCCGCGTTTGTCACCGTCAGCGATTGCGCTGCCGGGTTGGTGCCCGCAAAGGTACCCGCGAAGGCAAGTGCGTTGGTCGCCAGCGAGATACCACCGCCGAGGCCCACGCCCGCCACATTGACCGTGTAGGGCGAGTTGGTTCCGTCGAAGCTGAACACGAAGCTGGCCGTGTTCGTGCCGCCAGACTGCGGGTCGAACACCACGGTCACGTTCGTGGCCGCGCCCGCGGCCAGCGTCGGGGGAACATCCAGCAGCGCAAAGCTGGAGACATGCGCACCGTTGGTCTCAACCGTCCCCATCGTCAGCAGGGCACTGCCCGCATTGGTGATGGCAAACACGTTGGTCACCGCTTCGAGGCCGATGCGCGCATCGCCGAAGTGTGTGCCGCTCGCAGGCTGGAAGCTTGCGCTACTTTCCACCACGGCACCGTTGGTGCCGAGGAAAATGAACTGCGGGCCGACCACCGCGAAACTGTTGGTCACCGTCGGGGCCGGTTCGTAGTCCAGGCTTCCTGCTTGATCGGCAGTCAGGGTCACCTGGCCGAAGCCGTCGAAGGCCAGACTCGTCGGACTGGTCGGACCGGCCAGACTCGCCGGGCCACCCGCCACCGCGAAACTCACGTCCAGGCCGCTCGAGGCCGTCGCCGAGATCGCCGTCGTGTTCGTCCAGAACTGCGGGCCCGGGTTGCCGAACGTGATCGTCTGCGCGGCACGTGCCACGGTCACCGTGGCACTGGCCGACTGCACGGCATACATGCTGTCGGCCGCCTTGGTGGCCTCGACCACGATCGAGCCCGTGCCCGAGGTGGCCACCAGATTGGTTCCGCCAGTGATCGTACCGGGCCCCGAGAGCACGGCGTAGCTGACCACGCCCGTGCCTGCGCCGCCAGTGGTGGAAAGCGCGTTGGTGGTGCTGTACACCTGCGGCGTGGCGGGCGCGAACGTCAGCGGTGCCTGCGCCGTCAGCGACACCGTGAACGTGTTCGTCACACTCGCTGCCGCCTGGTAGTTCGAGTTCCCCGCTTGAACCGCCGCGATGCTCACATCACCGGCACCGTTATACGTCACCGTCGCAGGAGACGTGTTCGTCGAAAGCACCGCCAATCCGCTTACCACCGCAAAACTCACCGGCAGACCGCTGCCGCTCGTCGCCGAAATCACCGTCGCATTCGTCGTCACCTGTGCGCCCGGATTCGTGAAGCTGATCGACTGCGCAGCCTTGGCAGCCGTTACCGTGCCGGTCGCGGAGGTGGCGAAGTAAAGCGCATCCTGCGCCTTGGTCGCCACCACGGTCACCGTGCCCGTGCCGGATGTCACCCAAAGGTTGGTGCCGCCCACGATCTGCCCGGGACCGCTGCTGACCGCGTAGCTGACCGCACCGGTGCCCGAGCCACCCGTCACCGAAAGCGCATTGGTCGTGTTGCAGGCCTGCGGGCTGGTCGGCGTGAACGAGAGCGCCGCCTGCGCCGTGCGCGAGACCGTGAAGGTGTTGGTTACCGGCGCTGCCGCCTGCCAGTTGGCGTT
>CAZZBA010000036.1:0-16963 GCA_964652765.1 uncultured Victivallales bacterium
CCTAATCGATGAAACGGACAATCTGCCCGAAATCCGGTCGATAAACAACTCTAAACCGCCATCAATTTTTCAGTCGCGAAGGCGCGCGACACCCGCTATAGTCCTGTCGAGTTTAAACCAGCAGGAGAACGGATCATGACAACGACAAAGAAGAAATCCGCCTACGCGCAGGCGGGGGTTGATATCGACGAGATGATGCAGGGTCTCGATGCCATCAAGAAGATGGTCAAGGGCACCGACACCCCGGGGGTCCTCAGCTCCATCGGCAGCTTTGGCGGCCTGTTCAAGTCGCCCGGCCGCGACCAGGTGCTGGTCGCCAGCACCGACGGGGTCGGCACCAAGCTGAATGTCGCCATGAAGGCTGGACGCCACCACACCGTTGGACAGGACCTGGTCAACCACTGTACCAACGACATCCTCGTGCAGGGGGCAACCCCGCTGTTCTTCCTCGACTACCTGGGCACCTCGAATCTCTCGGCTGCGATGTTCAAGGATGTCATCAGCGGCTTGTGCAAGGCCTGCCGTGAAAACGGCTGCGCCCTGCTGGGCGGCGAGACTGCCGAGATGCCCGGGCTCTACCCGAAGGGCGAGTATGACCTGGTCGGCACGATCATCGGCACGGTCGACCGCCGCAAGCTCATCACCGGCGCATCCATCCGCCCCGGCGACATGATCATCGGCCTGCCCTCGACGGGCCTGCACACGAATGGCTACTCGCTGGCCCGCAAGGTGATCTTCAAGACCGCCGGTCTCGGCATCAACGACACCTTCCCCGGCACGAAGAACACCGTGGCCGATGTGCTGCTGGCCGTGCACCGCAGCTACCTCAAGCCGGTGACCGCGCTGATGGCGGAAATCCAGATCCAGGGCATGGCGCACATCACAGGCGGCGGACTCTACGACAACGTCCCGCGCGTCCTGCCGGATCAGTGCCGCGCCATGATCGACAGCACGTCCTGGACCGTGCCCGCGCACTTCCGCTTCATCGAGGAGAAGGGCAAGGTCGACCGGAAAGAGATGTACCGCGTCTTCAACATGGGCATCGGCTACGTGATCGTCGTGCGCCCCGCCGCCCTCGACCAGGCCCTTTCGATCCTGAAGGCGAAAAAGGCAGGTGCCCGTGTGATCGGCTATATCGACGAGGGCCCCAAGTGCGTCGAGATGATGATGTGAAGAGCCAACGGACGGCAGGAGCAACAGGCTCGCAGCGCCTGCTGTACTGGGGGGGGCGAAAATGAACGTAGGACGGGCACCCTTGCCCGTCCATCCGAGCAAAGGTCCTTTGGGAGCCCGGCGGCTTTTGCTCGGAGGTCGGGCAAGGTGCCACGACCTACTTTCTGGCAAGCAACTGCGGGGAACCGGCGAACGAGAACGGCGACGAGAACGGTGAACGACTGATGCTTCGCTCTCCTCGTAATCCGTTCTCGTCGCCGATCTCGTATACCGACAAGTGTGACAAAATAGCCAAGTCAACAAGCAGGTACAACCATGACCATAAGGAATATACGATCCCTTCCCCTCTGGCTGGCCGGCGTTTCGTTTGGAGGTATGCTACACCTTCTGCCGCATACCGCCGCCGCTGCCGGCGACCTGGCGATCCGACTGGACGCCGTCCCGCGCGGGGGCAGTATCACGGCGATGCTGTTCGACACACCCGAGGGGTTCGAGGACTTCCGCGCCCCCGTCCGCACGGAACGGGTCGCTGCCGATGGACGCAGCGAGCTGCAGCTCACCGGCATTCCTCCCGGCCAGTACGCACTGGTCATCTTCCACGACGAGAACGGCAATGACCGGCTGGATTCCAATTTCATCGGCATACCCAAGGAGCCGATCGGGTTCTCGAACGCCTATCGCCCCAAAGGCCCGCCTAGCTTTGCACGCGCCGCGTTCCAGCTTGAAGGGGACGACGCCACGGCCATCGATGTGCGGCTGGCTCGGCCACTCGGCGAACTCGGCCGGCTAAGTGTCGGTGCCGGCGTGATCGCCCGCAGCAGCCCCTACGCCAGATCCACCGATAATCCGGTCCTGTTCATTCCCGCAATCACGTATATCGGCAATCGGCTCCAGATCTTCGGACCCTACGCGCAGTTCGGGCTGACCGGCAGCGGCGATGTCCGCCTGGCCGCCTCCCTCGCCTATCGGCAGGCGGTCTACGAGGCGGACGACAGTCCCGTGCTCGACGGCATGGATGACCGCGAGGCCACCGCCATGGCAGGCTTGCAGGTGCAGGTTGAAACCCCGGGTGGATTCGATCTCAGCACCGGCTACGCGCATGACGTGCTCGACCTCATCGGCGGCGGCGAGGCGCAGTTCGAGGTCTCCCGCCCGATCCCCTGGCGTTCAACCCGCTACTCCCCGTCGATCTCCGTCCACTGGACCGACGCCGCGCTCGTCCGGCATGACTACGGCGTGGCCACGGACGAGGCTACCGCCACCCGACCCGCCTATCGTCCGGACGACGCCTTCAGCATCGAGACCGGCATCGGCATCTTCAGCGAGCTGACACCCTCGGTGTTCATGATCCTCAACGCGAGTGTCGAATGGTTCGACAGCGAGGTCAGGAACAGCCCGATCGTGGATGAGAAGCACGTACTGAAAGGCTTCGCCGCCATCAGCTATCTGCTTTGAGGAAAGGAACAAAATGCCAGAACGCATCCGTCTCGGAGTCAGTAAATGCCTGCTGGGCGAACCGGTCCGCTACGACGGACAGCACAAGCGCGACACCTTTATCGTCGACACCCTCGGTCCGCTGGTCGATTTCGTGCCGGTCTGCCCCGAGGTCGAATGCGGCCTGGGGGTGCCGCGCGAAGCCATGCGCCTGATCGGGACCAAGGAGAATCCCCGGCTGGTCACTATCCGCAGCGGGCAGGACATCACCCCGCGGATGCAGGACTGGATCAAGCCGCGCCTCGACGCGCTGGCGAAGGAGAACCTGTGCGGTTACATCTTCAAGGCGCGCTCGCCGAGCAGCGGCATGGAGCGCGTCAAGATCTACAACGAGAAAGGCGGCGTGGTCGGCTATGGCGCGGGACTTTTCGCCGCCGCCTTCATGGCGCGGTTCCCGCTGCTGCCCGTCGAGGAGGAAGGACGGCTCAACGATCCGCTGCTGCGGGACAATTTCGTCGAGCGGATTTTCACGCTGCGCCGCTACCGCGACGCCGTCGCCGGGGCGCGCACGCTCAAGCCGCTGATGACCTTCCATGCCACCCACAAGTACCTGCTGATGGCGCACCAGCCAGCGCGCGTCCGCGCCATGGGCCAATTGCTGGCCGACAGCGCCCCGGGCACTATCCGCGAGACCACCGCCGCCTACGAGGACATGCTGCTGGATACCCTCAAGGCCAAGACCACGACCGTGCGCTACGTCAACGTCCTGCAGCACATGATCGGCTACCTCAAGCAGCAGCTCACCACCGACGAGAAGCAGGAGTTCGCCGAGCTGCTGAACGACTACCGCCGTGAAGACGTCCCGCTGATCGCCCCCATCGTCATGCTGCGGCATTACGTCCGCAAATACAACGAAACCTACCTCGCCACCCAGACCGTCCTTTATCCGCATCCGCTCGAGCTGCGCCTGCGCAACCACGCCTAGGCGACTTTCATGATCTCGCTTGTATCGGAAGGCGGGAAGGGCTACATTTTCCGGCATGAAAGCGGCAATCTATATCCGGACATGGCGGCACGACAAGGGGCACCATGCCTTCTCGTTGCAACGCCAGGAGGAGCAGGCCCGCGAACTGGCCTGCAAGCACGGCCTGACCATCGCTGAAGCGCATGTCTTCTCCGACATCGACTACCCCGGCGATACCCCGCCCTCCTGCTGGGTGTTCGAGGATGATGATCGCCAGACGCGTCCAGCCCTGGCCGCCCTGGTCAGCGCGGTTGAGAACGGCATCGTCAAGCGCGTGATCGTGCGCAAGATGGAAAGGCTCGGAACCGCGGCCGATACGCTTAACGGACTGGCCGAACTGTTCCGGCAGCATGGGGTGCTGATCATCGCCACGCCAGAGACCGTCTCGTTCAACGAGGACCCCACCGAAGCATTCGCCATCTCGATCCTGAGCCCCTGCATCCGCTACGATACCGATGAGGAGCGCGAGCGCAAGCTGCGCCTGAAGGTGAAGAAGATCGAGGAAATACAGCGTCTCCATGACAAGATCTGCCGACTGGAGTCCGAGATCGCGGAGCTGAACCTGTGAAACACCTGATCCTGATACGCCACGCGGACGCCAAGCACGGTCACCCGGGCCTGCGCGATTTCGACCGTCCTCTATCAAAGACCGGCGAACGCGAGGCCCGCGCTACAGGCAAGGCGCTGCTGAAGCATCCCCCTCTGCCGGAACTGATCGTGTGCAGCGATGCCGTGCGCACGGCCGACACAGCCCGCCTGATCGCCGATGTGATCGGGCTTGCCGAATCCGACATCCGCTCCGAACACGCGCTCTACGGAGGAGCCTTTACCGCGCTACTCTACACAATCGCCGCGCTACCGGACGCCTATTCGTGCATCGCGGTGGTCGGCCACAACCCGTCAATCTCGGAATTGACCGGCATCCTCTCCGACGACAAGACACTGGTCATGATGAAGACCGGATCCGCGATCCGCATCGACCTGCCAGCCGACACTTGGCGCGAAGCCGAGCGCCAGCGCGGGCCGGCCATACGGATTCAGGCGTGAAGGCTGATATCACCGCAGGAACGCGGGAAGATTCTGGCGGCGGCCGCCGTCCAGATAATCCGCCCGCAGCAATGCCCGCGCCTCATCACTGGCAACACCGTCGTGCGTGAGTTCATTGAGAATCGCGGAGGCCAGCTCCACCAGTCCCATGCCGAAAAGCCCGTAACACGCAGCCAGCCGCCGACTGAAGTCGTCGAACCGCAGCCAAGGCGAATCAGTGTCGCGTAGCAGCCGTGCCATTGCCCTTGGGAAATGTCCCCGGTTGACCACCCGGTCCCAGTGCGTTGCGAAACGGAGGACTGCATCCAGATCGCTGGCCGTCATGGTCGGCGTTTCAAGCACATCGTAGGGGGGGGGGTCGCGGAAGCACGCCCCCTGGCTATCCCGTGCGAGGGCGGTCCCGTGCAAGCGCTTCAGGATGCCGACCTGAATTTCCGACGGCCCAAGGCGGTAAAGGCGGTCGAAGCCAGCCGCGAATCCCGCCAGAGTCTCCCCCGGCAGGCCGGCGATCAGGTCGGCATGTACATCCGCACCCGCCTCGCGCACGAGCCAGGCAATGCCGTCGGCCGCCGCCGCCAGATCGACGTGCCGGTTCACCCGCGCCAGCACGGCCGGATTGAACGACTGGATCCCGGCCTCCAGGTGCAGCACCCCCGGAGGAAAGCGCACCAGCAGTGCCCGCAGTGCCGTCGAGAGCCCGTCGGGAGTCATCTCGAAATGCAGGCGCAGTCCGGGCCGCAGCCGCTCCAGGAAAAACGCCAGCAGTCGCAGGGCACGCCCCCCGCCGAGATTGAAACTGCGATCGACAAACCGGAACTGCAACGCCCCGCGGTCGAGCATCCGCTGTAGCGAGGCATGCACAGCATCCTCCGGGAAATGGCGGACGCCAGGCTCCACCGAGGACAGGCAGAACGCGCAGGCCAGCGGACAGCCGCGCGAGGCCTCGATATAGACATTGCGGTGCCGCAGATCCGAATCCGCATAAAACACATCCGGCAACTGAAGTGTTTCCAATGCCGGGGTCTGTAGCGGCGGAAGCGGCGGGAGCGGACGCCCTTCAAGCACGTCGCTGCAGATCGCCGGCCAGAGCAGCTCGCCCTCGCCACGGACCACGCAGTCTGCCGCCTTCGCCAGCGCACTGGCCGTATCGTGCGCGATCTCCGGCCCACCAAGCACGATCACCGCCCCTGGCAGCCGTTGGCGCAGCATCGGCACCAGCGCCTCTATCAGTGTGCGGTTCCAGATATAGACGCCCAGTCCGACCAGGCGAGGCTGCCTCCTGGCGATTTTTTCCGCGATGGCCTCTTCCGGGTCGTTGATGCTGAACTCCAGCAAAGCCGTGCGAGCACGCAACGCGGCATCCACGTTCGCCAGCAGGAAGCGCACTCCCAGGCTGGCGTGGCTATAGCGCGCATTGACCGCCGCCAGCACGATATCCGGTGACGGCGCGCTCATGCCGGATCCGAGGTGAAATTGACCACCCGCTGCACTTCCTCCGACTCGCTGCGGAATGCCACATCCTGCAAGGGGCGTCCGCCACGGCCATCCGACCCGTAGCAATGCTGCCGGTAGCGTGACGGTGTTAACCCGGTCACGCGATGGAAGCGATTGGCCAGGTACTGGCTGCTGTTGAACCCGCAGGCGAAGGCGATACCGGTCACCGGCATATCCGTCTCGCGCAGCAGCGTCTTGGCGTGCTCGATCCGCAGGCGGGCCAGGTACTCCATCGGTGTCCCGCCGGTCAGCTTCTGGACAACCGCGTTCAGCCGGGTACGCTGCAGCCCGCATTGCGCGGCCATCGTCTCCAGCGTCCAGTCCTGCCCGCAATCCGCCGCCAGCGCCTCCAGCAGCGCCTTCACCCTGGCCTCGGCGCGCGAGTGCAGTTCCTCGTTGACCGCCTCGCCGCTGATGATCCGCTTGAGTTCCACCAGCACCCCGCGCAGCAAGGTGACGACATGCGTGTCGCGCAGGTCCCTCGCCCCCTGCAGTTCCGCGATCAGCGCCGGCATCATCCAGCGCATCGCCGCCGTCGCGGGGAACGCATGCCGTGCCGTGCCGGCCATTACCGCGCTCAACGCCTCCATCTCCGCCTGGCTGAAGCCAAGCCGTGCGGGAAACCGGAAGATGCGGCAGGGAGCGGTATAATCGCGCTCCAGGCGGAACAGCACATGACACACCGTATTCGCGGGTTCCTGGTCCTGCACACTGCCGTGGACCTGCCAGGGAAGCGTGAAGTAGATCGTGCCGGGCACGACCGACTCCGCCCGACCCTCGACCATCCAGTCCAGCATCCCCTGCTCGACATACGTGAGCTCCATCCCCCGGTTCTTGTGCGGAGCCATCTCCCGGCAGCGGAACCGTCCATAGCTGATGATTTCCTTCATAGGCGACCACCCTAGCGCGAATGTATAAAAATTACCACTGCAAATTAAACGCCAGCAGGAACGGTGGTGCTGTAGGATGGTGCGGTATTTCTTAATGAATAACTATCACACAGGAGGAAGATATGGCCAAGACGAACAGCGGATCATGGATCACCAAACTCCCGAAAATCGGCATCCGCCCCACCATTGACGGGCGCTACGGCGGCGTCCGCGAGTCGCTTGAGGGCCAGGTCATGGCCATGGCGGAGAACGCCGCGAAGCTGATCACGGAAAGCCTGAGCTACCCGGACGGTTCGCCCGTCGCCTGCGTGATTGCCGACACCTGCATCGGCGGCGTGGCCGAGGCGGCCGCCTGCGCCGAGAAGTTCGCCCGCGAGAATGTCGGCGTCTCGCTGACGGTGACGCCCTGCTGGTGCTACGGCTCCGAGACGATGGACATGGACCCGTTGCGTCCGAAGGCCGTCTGGGGCTTCAACGGCACCGAGCGTCCCGGCGCCGTCTACCTGGCCGCCGTGCTGGCGGGGCACACCCAGAAGGGCCTGCCCGCCTTCGGCATCTACGGCCGCGACGTACAGGACGGCGGCGACAGCACGATCCCGTCCGACGTCTCGGAAAAGATCCTGCGCTTCGCCAAGGCCGGCCTGGCCGTCGCGATGATGCGCGGCAAGTCCTACCTCTCCATGGGTGGCTGCTCGATGGGCATCGCCGGCTCCATCGTTGACCAGCCGTTCTTCGAGGATTACCTAGGCATGCGCGTGGAAGCGATCGACCTCACCGAGTTCACCCGCCGAATGCGCGACGGCATCTATGACAAGGCGGAATACGAGAAGGCCATGGCATGGGTGAAGGCCAACTGCACCGAAGGCCACGACCCGAACAGCGCCAGGACCCGCCGCACCCGCAAGCACCTCGACCAGGAATGGGCGGATTCGGTCAAGATGGCTATCATCGCCCGCGACCTGATGACAGGCAACGCGGCGCTCGACAAGCTGGGCTACAAGGAGGAGGCCCGCGGCCATAACGCGATCCTGGGCGGTTTCCAGGGCCAGCGCAACTGGACCGACGCCTTCGCCAACGGCGACTTCCTCGAGGCGATCTCGAACAGTTCCTTCGACTGGAACGGGGCGCGCATGCCGCGGCTGATCGCGACCGAGAACGACGCCCTCAACGGCGTCGCCATGCTGATGGGCCACCTGCTGACCAACACCGCCCAGGTCTTCGCCGACGTCCGCACCTACTGGAGCCCCGAGGCGATCAAGCGTGTGACGGGCCATGACGTCGACGGTGCCGCCGCAGGCGGGCTGATCCACCTGATCAATTCCGGCGCGGCCGCGCTCGACGGCAGCGGGGCGCAGACGCGCGATGGCCAGCCGGCGATGAAGCCGTTCTGGGAGATCACGAGGAAGGACATCAACGCCTGCATGAAAGCCACGACCTGGCACCCGTCGGTCACCGAGTACTTCCCAGGTGGCGGCTGGTCCTCGAAGTTCGTGACCAAGGCCGGCATGCCGATCACCATGAGCCGGGTCAACCTGGTCAAGGGGCTCGGGCCGGTGCTGCAGATCGCCGAAGGCTGGACCGTTGAACTGCCGGCCGACGTGCATGCCAAGCTCGACAACCGCACGAACAACACCTGGCCGACCACCTGGTTCGCGCCGCGCCTGACCGGCAAGGGAGCCTTCCGCGATGTCTACGAGGTCATGGCCCGCTGGGGAGCCAACCACGGCGCGTTCAGCTACGGCCACATCGGGGCCGACCTGATCACGCTGGCCTCGATGCTTCGTATCCCGGTCTTCATGCACAACGTGGCGGAGAACGATCTCTACCGCCCGAGCGCGTGGTCCTCGTTCGGTACGGAAGACGCCGAAGGCGCCGACTTCCGCGCCTGCCAGAACTACGGCCCGGTATACGGCTGATCAGATCCCGAAAAGCCGTACCGCGTTCGCGCAGGTCTGCCGGGCAACCGCTTCCAGCGGTTCCCCGCGCACCTGCGCCAGCCGGGCGGCCACCTCGCGCACGTAGGCCGGTTCGTTGCGCCGTCCACGATGCGGCACCGGCGCCAGGTAGGGCGAATCGGTCTCGATCAGCAGTCGATCGCCCGGGATCCCGGCGGCAACGCCACGCAGGGAATCCGCATTCAGGAAGGTGACTATCCCGCTGAAGCTGATCATCATGCCCAGCGCCATCAGGCGCTGCGCAAACTCGGCATTGCCCGTGAAGCAATGGAGCACTCCGGCCGCCGCGCCATCACGGCATCCGGACGCATAGGTTTCCAGCACGCGCAAGGTATCGTCATCCGCCTCGCGACTATGCACAATCACCGGCAGTCCCAGTTCCGCCGCCAGGGCGCACTGCGCGGCAAACAAGGCAACCTGACCATCGCGCGTCTCGGGGGTATAGTGGTAATCGAGACCGATCTCGCCGATCGCGCAGACCCGCACGCCCAGCTTGCGCAGGGAATCGGCCGAGCGCCGCAAGCGTCCGACCGCATCCTCGATCAGGGCGGGCGAAGCCAGTTCCGCCACCTGGCTGCGATCAAACCCGATCGCCGCCGATACCTGATCGGGGAAAAACTCCGCCGCCTCGACGGCTGATTTGTTCAGTTCGCAGGATCCACCGACCGCGACCATCTTATCCACCCCCGCCGCCAGCGCCCGCTCCCTCTGGGCCGCTAGCGCGTAATCGCCGGTCAAATCCGAGAAATGCACATGCGTGTCAATCATAGAAATCAACCTTCCCGACCGAACTTGCGGTGCAGTTCCTTGAGCGAATTGAAGATCAGTGTAGGCCGGCCGCGCGGCGAGGTGTAGGGCATTTCCGACTGGGCCAGATCCACCACGAGCCGCTCGATCTCGTGCAGCGAAAGCCGCTGCCGGCAGCCGACCGCCGCACGGCAGGCCGCCTGGGCCAGGGCGTCCTCGCGCGCCTCGTTACCCCCGCGCGACCCGGCCTGTTCAAGGCTGGCCGCCATTTCCGGGATCATCACCTTCACCGGCACGCCGTCCAGGCAGGCGGGTACCGCATCCACGACAAAGGCATTGCCGCCGAACTCGGAGATCCCGAACCCCAGATCCGCGAACAGGGTCAGATGCTGGCGAACGCGCGCCGCGTCCCGCGCCGGCAGTTCAATGGTCTCGGGGATCAGCAGCGTCTGCGATGCCACGCTCCGGCTCAGCACCGCCCGCATCAACCGGTCGAACAGCACCCGTTCATGCGCCGCGCGCGGGTCCATCAGCACCATGCCACCCTCCGTCTCGAGCACCACGTAGAAACCGGCGATCTGCCCCAGCACGCGGCACCAGGCCCAGGGGGCGTTGCCAGCACCGGCCGGCGAGGCCTCCACCGATGGTGCCCCGGTGCGCTCCACCGCCGACCGCGCATCTGGAGGGCGAGGCTGTGCCGGACCGTTACCGGCATCCGGCGCCGCCAGGGGAAGCCGAGCCGTCCCGGCGAACATCTCATCCACCGGCAGCCCACCGGCAGGCGGGTCGAACGACAGCGGGCGGCGCGGGTAGGCGAACGCACGGGCGGGCGGCAGATCCTCGATCTTCAGTTCCGTCTCCACTGAGGGGATCGCGGCCGCGGCCGGCATCGCCTGCGCATCGGACTCCGCGGAGCCATTGCCCTCCGGGGCGATTTCCAGTGCACGGCGCAGGGCTTCGATCACCGCATCACGTACATCCCCGGGATGCCGGAAGCGGATTTCGCGCTTGGTCGGGTGGACATTCACATCCACCCAGCCGGGATCCATCTCCAGGAAGAGGAACACGGACGGATAGCGCCCCTTGGCCAGCAGACCGCGATAGCCCTCGCCGATCGCGTAGTGCAGCAAGGCCGGACTCGTCGGGCGCCCGTTGACGAAGAGATACTGCTCGTTGCGGTCCGCTCGGTGCGCCTCGGGCACGCTGATGCAACCCCGTACCGTGATGCCGCCTGTCTCATGATTGACCGGCTTCAACTGCCGTACCAGTTCCACGCTGAAAAGCTCGCGCAGGCGATCCTCCAACTGCTCGGCCCCGGCCAGCCGGTGCAGCTCGCGGCCATCGACAGCCAGGCTCATGCCGATGGCCGGGTGCGAGAGGGCCTGCACCATGAACACATCGCGGATGTGGAAAAGTTCCGTCTGCTCCGTGCGCAGGAACTTGAGCCGGGCTGGCACGTTGAAGAAAAGGTCGCGGACCTCGATGCGGGTGCCGACCGGGAACCCGCCGTCGCGCACCTCCTGGATCATGCCGGCCGTCACGGCGACTTCCGTCCCCGCCTCGGCCCCCCGTTCGCAGGTGGTCATGCGCACCCGTGAGACACTGGCAATCGCCGCCATGGCCTCGCCGCGGAAGCCGAGTGTATGGATATGCTCGATATCATCCACATCCCGGATCTTGCTGGTGGCGTGCCTTTCCAGCGAGAGCAGCGCATCATCGCGCGACATGCCGCAACCGTTGTCGCAGACACTGATCAGCTTACGTCCCCCGACCGTCACCGCCACGTCGATCTGCGTGGCGTCGGCATCGATCGCGTTCTCCATCAGTTCCTTGACCACCGAGGCCGGGCGCTCGACCACCTCGCCGGCGGCGATCTTGTTGGCGACCTGGATCGGAAGCAGGTGAATTTTCGTATCCTGGCTCATTGGACGCCAAGCATACGCGATCCCGCCGGGAAATGGAAACCCAAACATTTATGTTCGTAACGCGGGGAGGTTTATGCTAGAGATGGCAGCTCCAAAGAATGAATTGATAGGAATTGACTAGGAAAACAACACCTATGGCAACAGTACTGGTCACCGGCACCGCCGGTTTTATCGGGATGCACCTGGCGCACCGCCTGCTCAAGGGCGGGCACCGGGTGATCGGTATCGATAACTTCAACAATTATTACCGTTTGCAGCTCAAGCGTGACCGTCATGCCACGCTGGCCGGGGATATTCAATTCACCGGCATCGAGGCGGATCTTTGCGATATGGCGGCGCTGGAACGCGTCTTCCGGGATAACGCCATCGACGTGGTCTGCAACCTGGCTGCCCAGGCCGGGGTCCGCTACTCGATCGAGAATCCCCACGCCTACCAGAAGGCCAATCTGGAAGGTTTCCTGAACATCCTGGAATGCTGCCGCCACAACAAGGTGAAGCGTCTCGTCTACGCCTCCAGCTCCAGCGTCTACGGCGGAAACACCAAGCTGCCGTTCAGCGAGAGCGACACGGTCGACACCCCCGTCAGCCTCTATGCCGCCACCAAGAAGGCCAACGAGCTGATGGCCCACTGCTACACCCATCTGTACGGCCTGCAGACGATCGGCCTGCGCTTCTTCACCGTCTACGGACCGTGGGGACGCCCGGACATGGCCATGTGGCTGTTCACCGAGGCCATGCTGGCAGACCGGCCGATCGCGGTGTTCAACCATGGCAGGATGCAACGGGATTTCACCTATATCGACGACATCGTCACCGGCGTGGAACGCAGCCTGTTCACCGGGGGGCTGGCTCCCTACGAGGTGTTCAACATCGGCAATCACCGCTCCGAGAACCTGATGGACATGATCGGGCTGCTGGCTGCCGCGCTCGGCAAGAAGCCGCGCCTTGACATGCAGCCGATGCAACCGGGGGACGTGCCTGCCACGTATGCGGACATCGAGCGGATCCGCACCAAGCTCGGATTCGAGCCCTCGACCCCCATTTCCGAGGGGATTCCCCGCTTCGTCGACTGGTATATGGACTACCACCACCTGGCTCAGGCACACGGAAAGGGGCTTCAATGAACATCTTCGTACCCGGGCGCATCTGTCTTTTCGGCGAGCACAGCGACTGGGCTGGCGGCTACAGGCGCATCAATGCCGCGATCGGCAAGGGCTACACGATCATCACCGGAACCAACCAGGGAGTCCACGCCACCGTCAAGCCGCATCCCTCGAAGTTCATCTACCGCCCGGCCGTCGCTGACGGTGCCGACGCGCCGGCGTACGAGCTGCCGATGGAGAGCGAGGCCTTGCTCAAGGCGGCGGAAGCCGGTGGCTTCATCAGTTATGCCGCCGGCGTGGCCTACCAGGTGCTGACGCTCTACCGCGTGCGCGGGCTGGAGATCACCAACACGCTGACCGACCTGCCAGTCAAGAAGGGGCTATCCTCCAGCGCGGCGGTCTGCGTGCTGGTGGCGCGCGCCTTCAACCGCATCTACGACCTGAAGCTGACCATCCGCGGCGAGATGGAACTGGCCTACCTGGGGGAAATCACGACCCCCTCGCGCTGCGGCCGCATGGACCAGGGCTGCGCCTATGGCAACCGCCCGGTCCTGATGACCTTCGACGGTGACCGGATCGACGTCAAGGAAATCGCCGTCCCGCACGATCTGCATTACATCATCGTCGACCTCAAGGCGGGCAAGGACACCAAGGAGATCCTCAACCGGCTCAACCACTGCTACCCCTTCGCGGACAACCCGGTCCAGCAGGCGGTACAGGACTACCTCGGCCCGCTAAACCGCGAGGTCGTGCACAGCGCCATGGAAGCCCTGGCGGCGGGGGACGCCCGCCGGATCGGCGAGCTGATGACCGAGGCACAGGCCGCCTTCGATGCGGCCATGCAGCCGGCCTGCCCCTCGCAGCTAACCGCACCCGTGCTCCATCGCCTGCTGGCCTACAAGCCGCTGCAGCCTTTCATCTATGGCGGCAAGGGCGTCGGCTCGCAGGGCGACGGGACCGCGCAACTGATCGCCCGCGACCATGGCTCGCTGCTCAAGGCCATCGAGATCATCGAGCACGACCTGGAGATGCCATGCCTGGAGCTGGTGATCCGATCCGGACGGCGCGTGCGCAAGGCGGTCATACCGGCCGCCGGGTTCGGCACACGCCTCTTCCCGGCCACCAAGGCCGTGAAGAAGGAGCTTTTCCCGGTCATCGACCGCGAAGGGCGTGCCAAACCGGTGATCCTGACAATCGTCGAGGAGGCGCTCAGCGCCGGCATCGAGGAGGTCTGCATCATCGTGCAGAGCGACGACCGCGACCTGTTCGAGGAGATCTTCTGCATGCCGCCGACGATCGAGAACTTCAACAAGCTCAGCCGTGAGCAGCAGCGCTATTGCCAGTACCTGACCGATATCGGCAACCGGATCACCTTCCTTGCGCAGGACTCGCAGGAAGGCTTCGGCCACGCGGTGCATTGCGCCAAGGACTGGGTTGGCAACGAACCGTTCCTGCTACTGCTCGGCGACCATCTCTATACCAGCAACACCTCGGAATCCTGTGCCCGGCAGCTAATCGATGTCTATGAGAAATCCGGGCGCAGCGTCGTGGGCGTGGAAACCGCTCCCGGCGAGCAGGTCCATCACTTCGGCTGCGTGGCGGGAAGCTGGTCGGAAAAGGGCCGGACCCTGGATATCTCCGAATTCGCCGAGAAACCGGATGCCGCCTATGCGGCGGAACACCTGCATGTCGAAGGCATGGGGGCGAACGAGTTCATGACCGTGTTCGGCCAGTACGTGCTGACACCCAAGGTGTTCGAGTTCCTGGACGAGAATATCCGGCGCAACCTGCGCGAGCGCGGCGAGTTCCAGTTGACCTCCTGCCTGGACCGCGTCCGGCAGGAGGAGGGATTTACCGCCTGCCGTGTGCGCGGGCAGCGCCACGATATCGGCAACCCTCATGCCTACATGCGCAGCCTTTGCGAATTCGCGGAGGCGGCGGCAAGCTGCCCGCAAGTGCGGCGTGCGAGAACAGAGGGATAACGTTCTTGTAATATATTCATCACGAAGATACGAAGACCACGAAGACTCAACGTCAACATGAAACAATAAGGCAACCTATGAGTACAGAAGCGAAGAAGGCTCTGATCACCGGCATTACCGGACAGGACGGATCCTACCTGGCAGAGCTACTGCTGTCGAAAGGCTACGAGGTCCACGGGATCAAGCGCCGAGCCAGCTCGTTCAACACCGCGCGGGTCGATCACCTGCACGCGTATCGCGGCGAGAACCAGACACGGTTGCACCTGCATTACGGCGACCTGACCGATTCCAGCAACCTGAACCGTCTGATCGAGAAAATCCGTCCTGCGGAAATCTACAACCTTGGTGCGCAGTCGCATGTGCAGGTTTCCTTCGAGGTGCCGGAGTACACGGCGGATGTCGACGCGACCGGCACCTTGCGCCTGCTGGATGCCATTCGCGAGACCGGCCTGAGCTGCCGATTCTACCAGGCATCCACCTCTGAACTCTTCGGCCAGGTGCAGGAAGTCCCGCAGACAGAGAAAACACCGTTCTATCCGCGTTCGCCCTACGGCGTCGCCAAACTCTACGCCTACTGGATCACCGTGAACTACCGCGAGGCCTACGGACTGCACGCCAGCAACGGCATCCTGTTCAACCACGAGTCCCCCCGCCGGGGCGCCACTTTCGTGACCCGCAAGATCTCGCGGGCCGTGGCGCAGATCCAGGCGGGTCGCCAGGACTGCCTGTACATGGGCAATATCGACGCCTTCCGCGACTGGGGCTTTGCCGGCGATTTCGTCGAGGCGATGTGGCTGATGCTCCAGCAGGATATACCGGAAGACTTCGTCATCGCCACCGGCGAGATGCACTCGGTACGCGAGTTCATCGAACTGGCCTTCGGCCATGCAGGCGTGAAGATCGTCTGGCAGGGCAAGGGCGTCGAAGAGACAGGGCAGGATCAGGCGACCGGCAAGACGCTCATTCGCATCGACCCGCAGTATTATCGCCCGGCGGAAGTCGAACAACTGCTTGGTGACCCCACCAAGGCGCGTACGAAACTCAACTGGGTACCCAGGGTCAAGTTTCGCGAACTGGTCAGCATGATGGTGGAAGCCGACCTCAACGGCGAGGGGATTGAATGAAGGTTCTGCTCACGGGCGCATCCGGTCAGCTCGCACGGGCGTTTATCCGGCGTTTCCAGCAGGACGGCACGACATTCCTGGCCCCGCCGGAAGCGCAGCTCGACATCACCGATGCCGGCATCGTCGGGGCGGCGGTCTCCGCCTTCCGTCCTGATGTGATCATCAATGGTGCCGCCTACAACAACGTCGATGCGGCCGAAAAGACACCCGAGGTCGCATTCCGGGTCAATCGCGACGCGGTCGGCATCCTGGCGGATGCTGCGCGGCAGCACGGGGCGAGGCTGGTTCATTTCGGCTCGGATTATGTGTTTGACGGCACCGCGCAGGTCCCGTACGACGAGACCGACGCCACCGCCCCGCTGAACGTCTACGGGCAGAGCAAGCTGGAAGGAGAAGCCGCCGCCCTGGCGAACTGTCCCGGCAGCCTGCTGCTGCGGACAAGCTGGGTATTCGGCGATGGCACGCAGAACTTCTTCTGCAAGCTGCGCGAGTGGAGCCGGGGCAAATCCTCCATGCGCGTCGTCTGGGACCAGATTTCGGTGCCGACCTATACCGATGACATTGTAACCGTCAGCCTGAAGGCATTGGAACAGGGGTTGGCAGGACGCTGGCACCTGACCAACTCCGGCTACGCCAGCCGGATCGAGACCGCGCGCGTGTTCCTGCGCGAGATCGGCTCGCACTGCACAGTGATTCCCGTCGGCTCCAACGCCTTCCCCTCCCCTGCCCGTCGCCCGTTCTTCTCGGTCATGAGCAACCGTCGCCTGACGGAGCGCCTGCAAATCCGGATTCCTGACTGGGAGGACGCGGTCGCTCGTTTCGCCCGCGCACTGGAAACCGCACCCACGGACACCCCATGAACCCGAAATCGGAGAATATCGTCTGGCATGCGGCAAGTGTCACGGCGGATGACCGGCGCCGCGTCATGAATCAACAGGGCTGCGTACTCTGGATGAGCGGGCTCAGCGGTTCCGGCAAGTCCACGATTGCACGCGCACTGGAGCATGCGCTGCTGCTGCTCGGGCATGCCGCCTATGTGCTCGATGGCGACAACATCCGGCACGG
>CAZZBA010000036.1:16973-18602 GCA_964652765.1 uncultured Victivallales bacterium
CACGGGCTGAATGCCGACCTCGACTTCTCCCCAGCCGCACGGTCCGAGAACATCCGCCGGGTGGCCGAGGTCGCCGCTCTTTTCGCAGAGGCTGGACTGATCACCATCACGGCATTCATCTCGCCCTATGCCGCCGACCGTCAACGCGCCCGCGATATCATCACCGGAATGCGATCCGGAACTGGCGTCCGTGCTGCAGGACGCTTTATCGAGGTTTTCGTCAACACTCCTCTGGCGGTCTGCGAAAGCCGCGACCCCAAAGCGCTTTACGCCAAAGCCCGTGCCGGCGAGATTCCGGATTTCACCGGCATCAGTGCCCCATTCGAGGTGCCTTCATCACCCGAGCTGGAATTGCCGACCGCGACCATGAGCGTTGAAAGCGCGGTTCGCCGCGTCATCAGCCATCTCGAGGAAACAGGGATACTGACAACGAAAGGAGAGGCATGACCAAGACCGAAACGAATGTTCAAGGCGTATTCCTGCTTGATCCCGTGCTGCATGGGGACGAACGAGGCTTCTTCATGGAGGTCTGGAACCGGAACACATTCATGAAACTGGGCATACCGGACATTTTCGTGCAGGATAATCACTCGCGGTCCGTCGGCGGTACCCTGCGCGGCCTGCATTACCAGATCCAATGCCCACAGGGAAAACTCGTACGCGTGATTGCCGGCGAGGTGTTCGACGTGGCCGTCGATCTGCGCCGCGGCTCCCCGACCTTCGGCCAATGGACCGGGGCGATCCTCAGCGAACAGAACCGCCGCATGATGTGGGTCCCGCCCGGCATGGCCCACGGGTTCTACGTGACTTCCGCCCACGCGGAATTCGTCTACAAATGCACGGACGTCTACATGCCGGCGTACGAACGGTCCCTGCGCTGGAATGATCCGGCACTCGCGATCGCGTGGCCGCTGCGCGATGGACAGCCCCCCCTGCTCTCGGCCAAGGACAGCGCCGCGTCGTTGCTTGTGAGTGCTGATTTGTTTGACTGAAAGGCGGATCACGATGCAGAATAAGGACATGAATGGGAAACGAGTACTTGTCACCGGCGGCGCCGGCTTTATCGGCTCAGCCGTGGTGCGGCACCTGATCCGCGACACACGGGCCGAGGTGTTGAACCTCGACTGCCTGACCTATGCAGGCAACCTGGAATCCCTGAAGGAGGTCAGCGACTCGCCGCGCTACCGGTTCAGCCGGACAGACATCACCGATGCCGCCGCCGTGCAACGGGTCATCGACGACTGGAAGCCGGACGCGATCATGCACCTGGCAGCCGAATCGCATGTTGACCGGTCAATCGACGGACCCGCCGCGTTCGTGATGACCAACGTGGTCGGCACGTTCAACCTGCTTGCCGCTGCCCGGCAGTATCGCGACCGACTACCCCCGCAAGCGCGCGACAACTTCCGCTTCCTGCACATCTCCACCGACGAGGTCTACGGCTCGCTCGGGGCGGAAGGGCTGTTCACCGAACAGACGCCCTACGATCCGCGCTCGCCGTACTCCGCCAGCAAGGCGGCTTCGGATCATTTCGTGCAGGCATGGGGGCACACCTACGGACTGCCCGTGCTGATCACCAACTGCTCCAACAACTACGGCCCCTACCACTTCCCGGAGAAGCTGATCCCG
>CAZZBA010000037.1:0-18562 GCA_964652765.1 uncultured Victivallales bacterium
ATCGGCCTCGTCTTCCGTCGCGGCGGGCTGCAGTCCGTGGCGCTCGAGCAGCATGGAGACCGCCTCGGAGTCATGCACGTTCATCTGGCAGCCGTATGTATGCACGAGAAAGGTCATGGTGCGATAATCCCGTCTGCTGGCGAGGTTGCCGGTTCAACGTCGGCGGCGACGGTGTTGGTGGCCACCGTGTTGTTTGTCGCGACGGTGATTGCGGTGGTGTCGGGTGCCGAGGGGGCTGGCGGTGGCGGCGGTGCGATGCACAGTGGCCGCAGCAGGCTGGCGACCTTGGTTTCCGGTAGCAGGAAAACGAAATCGTGGCCCTGGATCATGGCATGGCGCCAGGTGTCGTCCGCCGCGCTTCCCAGCAGCAAGGTGTTCTGGAGACCTTCATCGGCGCGGAGCCCGAAGGTCAGGGAGGCCATCGGCTTGTCCAGTCCGTAGGCGGACAAGACCGGCGGCATGAAGGCCACGAAGCGGCCTGCCTCGATACGGGCAGCCGCCGCCAGCAGGTTGGAAACGGCGGCTGTATCCACGGTCAGCGTCGGTTCGTCCGGGCAGTGCCAGGCTGCGTCAAGTGTGGCGGTGGCACGTGCCACGCGGCAGGTATGCGAGGGGGTAGCCACCTCGATGCGCGATACGGCAGTGGCATCGATGGCCAGCATGAGCGGGTGGCGAAAGCGCAAGGGGGAGATCAGCGATGCATCCAGGCCGGCGGACGCCCCCGAATCCAGCGTGAAGCGGTCATCGTCCCGCGTCGCGATGGCCGCCAGGCGAAAACCATCAGCGGCCTTTTCCAGCATCAACGTGGTACTTGTGTTCCCGTTGTCCTCCGGCACCGCAGGCGCGGCGCTGGCGTCGACCGGCGACGTCCTTGCCAGCGTGATCCGCATGGGCGGTTCACCGGATGAAGGGGTGGCCGCCGACTCGCTGCTTCCAAGGAAGGTGGCGATCTTGAGGTCCAGCAGGCGCGCGATCAACGCTTGCACCACCTCGGGATCCGCCGGTGCACGCAACGGAGTGCGTAGCCGCCATCCCGCGCTGCCGGCCGCTGCGGACAGGCGTTCAATCTCAAGCTGTTTGTCGCCCTGCTGTAGACGGATAAAGCCGATATCGGCAGCCGCGCCGTGAAAGACGGAGTGGCTGCGGAAGGTGTCGAACGGAAGCGAGCAGGCCCCGATGATTTCGGACGGGATGGTGTAGACCGCATCCACGCCGCCGCGGCGGGCAAAGCTCTGGCTGTTGGTTCCGGCGACGTCGGTGCCGATGAAGAGGTCCTGTCCCAGCCGGTCGCCTTCGGTCCAGACGGTGATTTTCAGGCGTGCGGCGTCCTCCGCCAGTCCGGCTGTCTCGAACTGCCCGTGACGCGTCATCTCCAGTCGGGCGGCGGTTGCCTCATCGGTCTCGTTTGCCGGCTCGGCATCCCAGTGGAAGCTTGCCACGCGCAAGGCGAAGACGGCGTCAAGCAGCTTGCGAACGGCAGCGGCATCGGCTCTTGCCGCCAGCGGTTGCTGCAGGACCCACTCCGACTTGTGTCGCGCGAGCTGAATAAACCCGGCATCACGGCGGTGGATGTCGATCCGCTCGGTGGTGGTGGGACTGCCGTAAAGCAGGGTCCGGTCGCGCAGTGCCGCCAGGTCATCGGGGAACAGGCCGAGGACGGAGCCCGGCAGGGTGAATACGGAAAGGCCCCGGTCGAGCCGTCCGTACACGGCGTCGCCAAAGGGGGTGCGCCCGCCCGGGAGCAGGGTCTCGGCTCTCCCGGTGGCGGTCTCGACGGAAAGGCGCCGGTCCGAGACCTGCAGTCCGTAGTCGGCAAGGGTCATTCCGCTCTGTTCACGTTGCCCGCGGCTGATGGAGTTCTGCCGCCGCAGGGTTTCCAGTGCGGACACGATCCGCTCCACCTGCGGGCTGTTGGCGCGGGCGCGCACCGGCTCCTGCAGGAACCACGATTCGCCCTTGCGCACGAGTTCAACGCGGGTCCCGGCCTGCTCGAAGCCGACGCGGGTGACCGGATCGGTGTTGATATCGAAGACGCGCCGCACCTTCACGCGCACGGTCTGCCGCCGCTCGAGGTCCTCGTCGAGCAAGTACAGGCCGCAGCCGAGAATCACGACGATGATGCCAAGCAGTACCGTGTTTCTGGTTCTCATTTCCGATTCCTAACGACGGCGGCGCAGGGCCACTCCGATGCCGGCCAGCAGCATCAATCCCGGGGCGACAAAGACCAAGCCGATGAAGATCCGGTTCCACTGCTGCCGGGTGGTCTCCGGATGCAGCAGTGAGGGCACTCGCGGGGCGACGGTCAACAGGCTCTCGCGTTCGATGAGCCAGTTGATCGATGAGAGCAGGAAGCTCACGTTGCCGCCGACTCCGCTGCTGATCGCCGCGTTGGAGACAAAATACGAATCGCCGATCACGACCATGCGCGTGGGCTGCAGTTCCGCATTGAAGCCGACAGCGCCCCTTTCAACCGCCAGCGCGACGGCGGACGGGCCGCGGCGGTCGCGCTCGGCATCGAAGACCGGCGGATCCTGATCCAGGTCGGTCTCGATCCAGCCTTCCGGACCCGTGCTGGCCAGCACGCTGACCTTGACGCGATCCTCGTCGTTGCCGGCGCTCTCGCTCTCAAGCGGTTCCAGTGACATCGGCCTATAGAACATGGTGGTCACATTCTTGAAATTGCGGGTTACCGGGTGATCCCCGTAGTTGCTGACCACCAGCTCGCGCCCCGAGAACGTCAGGCCCGCGACCACGCCTGGGCCGGCCTACACCCCCCAGCGTTCGACCAGTTCCGCAAGGCCGGTCTGGGTGGAGGGGTCGAGCAGCAGCAGCACGCGTCCATGCCGGTTACGCAGGTAATCGTCGATCTGCTTGAGGACCGCGTCCGGGAGCCGCCGGTCCGGTCCGGCGATCACCAGCGCGTGGCAGTCCTCTGGAATCGCGTCCTTTTCGGCAGCGACTAGGCGGCGTATCTCGATATTCTCGCGGCTGATCACGCGGGCGAGTGTCGAGTAGCCGCCCTGGCGCTCGAAATCCTCCACATCGCGCTCGCCGTTCCCGGTCAGGAAGTATACCACGGGTGTGGTCTTGCCGGTCACGTTCAGGATGGCCGAGGAGAACGCCTGCTCGCCGAGGAATCCGACCATGCGGCGGGCGACGCCCGACTCGTTGATCTCGATCTCGTACTGGGCCAGGCTGGCTATATCGATGACCTTCCGTTTCTCGCCGGAGGCGAAGATGATCTGGTTGCCGGCATCGATATCGTATTTCAGTGCCAGTTCGCGCGTGCGGGCGATGTCGCGCTGGGGATCGACAATCTCGAGCCGGAAGTCGAGGCCCGGCATCGTCTCGGCCGCGTGCGCATACTCCAGCAGCAGGGCGTTGACCTCCTCGTACAGGCGGGCGTCGGCCTCGAACAGGGCGGTGACCTCCAGGCTGGCGTCCAGGCCGCGCAGCATCTCGATGGTCTTCGCCGACAGCACATGCCGGGCACGCGACGCCAGTTGCAGCCGCAGCGGCAGCCGCTGCGCCAGGGCGTTGACCAGCACGGTGGCCGCTGTCATCAGGGCAACGGCCACCAGCACGTTGAGTCCGGTCAGGGTGCGTTGCCGCCGTCGTGCGCGGACCGCCAGCCGCCGCTCGCGCGCTCCCGCCGTTTCCCGTTTCCTCCGTCTTTTCCGGTTTGCCACGTGAAGACTCCTTGCCGCTAAAGCCAGCGCCGTGATTCCAGGACCCGTACCGCGGTGAACAGCATCAGCACCGTGATCGAGAGGTACAGCACCGCTGGCTGCAGGCTCAGCGTGCCCGATACGAAAAGCGTGACATGCCGTTCCAATGAGAACCGCTCGATCGTCGCCTGCCGGAACAGCGGCACGGCACGCATGAAGGGCTGGACCATGAAGGGGGCGAAGATCGCCCAGAAGCAGCAGATCGCCGCCACGATCTGGTTACGGGTGAGCAGCGAGACCAGCACGCCGACCGCGGTGCAGCAGACCGATACCAGCGCGAGGATGGCGCAGCCGCCTGTCACCGCATACCCGTCCACTGCCTGGATGCCGGGGCTGGCCGCCGCCAGGACATACAACGCGCCGATGGACGGGGCGATGGTTATCCAGCCGAACACCAGTGCGCCAGCGTATTTGGCCATCACCACCGCCGTTTCCCCGACGGCTGTCGTCATCAGCGTCTCGATCGTTCCGGAGCGTTTCTCCTCGGCGAAAAGTCGCATGCAGATGACGGTGATCAGGAAAGGCATCCAGATCAGCACCGAGACGAAAAGCAATTGTTCCGGATAGACCGTTTGTCCGGTCTGTGCCTTGACCGTGGCCAGGAACGTCCAGGAGGCCGCGCTGGTGAAGAGGGCCATGGTCACATAGGCGACGGGCGAGAGGAAGACGGCGGAAAGCTCGCGGCGCAGCAGGATCAGGAAGCTACGCATGGGGCACCTCCTTGCCAGCGGTGGCGTCCGATCTGGCGGTATCGCCGGGCGGCACGGGTTCCGCGGCGGCCGTGTCGATGCCTTCGGTCAGCGCCGCGAACACATCTTCCAGATTACGCCGCTGAGCCGTCAGCTCCCGCAGCCGCCAGCCGCGTGTACAGGCCAGGTCGAACACCCGCTCGCGCACCTGCTGTTGGCGGTTGCCGCGGAACACGACCCGGCACCAGTCGCCGTCCGGTGTGCAGACCGGCTTGCGCACGCCTTCCAGCGCACCCAGCGCCGCCGCTATCTTGTCCGCCGGACCCTGCAACTCGGCGGTGATGTGCTCGTCGCCCTGCATCAGCCCCACCAGCGCCTCCGGTGTGTCCGAGGCGGCGATCCGGCCATGGTCCAGGATCAGGACCCGCCCGCAGATGACTTCCACTTCGGAGAGGATGTGCGTCGAGATCAGGATCGTATGCTCGGGTGCCAGGCTGCGGATCAGCTCGCGGATATGGCGGATCTGGTTCGGGTCCAGCCCGATCGTCGGTTCATCCAGGATCAGGCATTCCGGCTCGTGCAGCAGGCAATCCGCCAGGCCGACGCGCTGGCGGAAGCCTTTCGAGAGGCGACCGATGACCGTGCGCGCCTCGCCCGCCAGGTCGCACTGCTGGATCACCGTGTCGACGCGGCTGCGCAGGCGCCTGCCGCGCACACCCTTGAGAGCGCCGCGGAATTTCAGGTATTCGCGGACCCGCATCTCCGTGTAAAGCGGCACATTCTCGGGCAGGTACCCCACCTTGCGGCGCACCGCCATCGACTCCTCGAAGACATCCGCACCGCCGATCCGAGCCTCGCCGCCGCTGGCGGGCAGGTAGCAGGAGAGAATGCGCAGCGTCGTCGTCTTGCCAGCCCCGTTGGGACCGAGCAGTCCCACGATTTCGCCCCGTCCGACCTCGAAAGTCACCCCGTCAAGGGCCGACACCCGCCCGTAGTGGCGGGTGAGGTTCTTCACGGCGATCATCGGCGACTCGGTTGCGGTATCCAAAAGCGGGCTCCTGGCTGGTTGACTCTGAAAACCGGCATTCTATTGGTTGATATGGATGGTCTTGGCGGGGGGGAACCCGTTGAAGTAGGTCGACGAGGCGCGGCTGTAGGCCCCTATGTTCTCGCTGTAGAGCAGGTCGCCGAGAACCAGGTCGGACGGCAGCGTCTCGGCCATCGAGATCACGTCCAGTGCATCGCAGGTCGGCCCGAAGACGGTGCAGATCACGGGCTTGCCGCGCCGTTTGAACGCCTTGAGGTGATACTGGCAGTGATCGAAGATGATCCCGGAGAAGGTGTGATAGACGCCGTCGTCGACGTAGTAGCAGTGCTTGCCGTTGCGCACGGCCTTGCCGATGACCGAGGAAACGGCCACCCCGGCGGTGGCCACCATGAAGCGCCCCGGCTCGGCGATTACCTGCACCTCTGGCGGGAACAGGCGATCAAGCTCGGTATTGATGATGCCGGCCAGCTCGCGGAATGGCTTGACGCTGTCGTCGTAGGGGGCCGGGAAACCGCCGCCGATGTCGAGCACGTTGAGGCGGCTGCAGCCGCGGCTCCTGGCCTCCTGGTAGACGTTCGCGGCCAGGTTGAGGGCCTGTACATAGTTCTCGAAGTTGGTGGTCTGGCTGCCGACGTGGAAGCTGATGCCTTCGACGACGAGACCGTTCCGCTCGGCGGCGAGCATCAGGTCGACCGCCTCGCCCGGTGCCGCCCCGCATTTGGAGGATAACTCGCATACCGCGCCGGTATTCGGCACGGCCAGGCGCAGCACAAGCCCGGAGTTCGGTGCGTAGGTCTTGATCTTGCCGATTTCCTCGATGTTGTCGTAGGTAACCAGGGCCTTGTAGCGGTCAAGTGCCTTCAACGCGGCCGGGATCTTGATCGTATTGGCATAGATGATGTTGTCCCAGATCCATTGCTGCCGCTCCTTGGCCGGCATGGTCTTGATCAGGTCGTAGACGAGATTGAATTCCGGCATCGAGGCGACGTCGAAGGCCGAGCCCAGTTCGAACAGGGTCTTGATGATGGCGGGGTCGGGATTCGCCTTGACGGCGTAATAGACCTGGACACGGGGCAGGTGACGCTTGAACGTTGCATAGTTCTTGCGGAGCTGATCGTGGTCCACAATAAACAGCGGGGTTCCGTGTTGGGCAGCGAGTTCTTCCAGTGTCTTACGTGTATACATCCGTCCTCCGGAGGGGTTAATGATCCTGTTCTGTTGAAAACCGGATGCTTGCACAATAGCCGCCCGACTTCAAGCTTATCTGCGCCTACCCCCGGAAAAACCTCAACCCCCGGTTGATCAACAGGCACCCGCTGGACAATGGACGTCCGGCGGGCAGGTAATCATTATTTCTTGAGGACCGCCTCCGAGGTGTCCTCGCCCGGATTGGATCATGCCGTATTTCTTAGCCACTTCCATATATAAATATGGTGTGAATATGTATTATTGGTTTTTGACGTAATAAGCAAGGGGGTGCCCCGGTGGGCCGGGCGAAAACGACTGGTCCGCTTTTTGTCGCTCATACCCGCTTTTTGTGTCGCTTTTTTGTTGCAAGGAATTCGGAATGGGAGCATTCTGCTCCTGGTGGATGGTAAAGCGGGGATGATAACCATGAAGAAGCTCATGTTAATCACCTTCTGTGCCCTATGTCTGGCGGCCTACGGGCAGGACGAGGGCACGCGCGGGCTCAGTGTATTAGTGGCGCAGAAGGCTGGGATCGCCAACTACGATCCAGCCCGGTTCCATGCGCTGCTGATCGGCATCGACCAGTACCAGCACTGGCCCGGGCTGCGGACGGCAGTCAACGACGTCAATGCCTTGGCGGAGGCATTGGTAACACATTACGGATTTATTCCCGGGCAAGTGCGGAAGCTGCTGAACGAACACGCCACGCGTGAAAACATCCTCACGGAGCTAGAGCGGCTAGCTGCCCTGGGTCCCGAGGACAGTGCCCTGATCTATTATGCCGGCCACGGATGGATGGATGAACGCAAGAACGGTTTCTGGGTGCCGGTGGATGCGCTGGAGGACCGTAAGTTCGATTACGTCTCCAACGCTCAGATCGTGCAGGAATGCTTCAAGAAGTACCGCATGAAGCACCTGCTGGTTATTAGCGATTCATGTTTCAGTGGCACGTTGTTACGGGGACGCGATGTCGAACGGGAGGATGGCTGGGAAATCCCATCCGGATTTCAGAAACCCTCGCGGTGGGTGATGACCAGCGGGGATCTGGCACCGGTGCCAGACGACACTGGAGTGGGGCACAGCCCCTTTGCCTTACGGATGCTCCAGTTTCTGCGGTATGGTGACGAGCCGGTGTTTGGCATATACGACCTGTTTGGCTTTGTCAGGCGCACATTGAAAAGTGGTGCCATGTGCCAGCCGCTGGACACGCCAGCGCACATGCCGGGCGGCGAATTCGTCTTGGCACGCGTCGACATGCCGGACAAACGATCCGGACGCACGGGAGGGCTGCTGGTAGAGACTTCACCGCCCGGTGCGCTGGTAAGAGCGAGCGGGTATGATATCCAGCGTAGTCCTCATATATTCCGCACGCTGCCTGCCGGACCACTGACCGTACGGATTGAATTGGCCGATTACGAGACCGAAACAAGGCAGGTCATCGTGCCGGCAAACGATTTTGCCACGTTGACGCTGGAGCTCAAGCGTCAGACGGGTTCGGTAATTATCGAAAGCTCACCGCCGAAAGCGGAAGTATGGGATGGGGATCGCCGGGTGGGCGAGACGCCCTGCACAATAACATTGGAAGCCGGTGCCCGAAACCTGGTTTTCAAAGCTGCCGGCCACGAGGATCGTCCGCTGTACATCCAGGTGGCGGCGGGACAAACAATCAAGGCCGTGGTTGATTTGCCGGTTCGGGTGCAGGACCCCGAGGCTGTTCGGCGGCAGACCCTCATGGATGACGCGCTGGTTCGGGCGAGGGCGGCACGACGGGATTCAGGATGGGCTGCCGTGTTGGCTGCCGCCAACCAGGCACTGGCGATCGACCCATCCCATGCGGAAGCCAAGGATCTGCGGGATAGTGCCAATGCCGAAATCAAGCGTGCAGCGGCTGTCCGCCCGCCAACGACGACGGAAATGAAACCGGCGGTTACAACGGGCACATTGATTATCGTCGTGACGCAAAATAAGGCCGTGGTGACCGCAACAGATGCCAATTCCCGTGTTTTTCAGCCTGATTCCGTACGGGACGGATCCTTTTCGTTTGTCCTGCCAGCCGGATCCTACGCGATCAACATCGCCTGCCGGCGATTTAAACCGCACATGGTGAACCCCGTTTCCGTGCAGGCTGGCCGAACAGAACAACTGGGGCCGATTCACTTGAAACCGATGTCGGTGGGGGGCGGGTAGCTCCCGGCAGTTCAACAAACAAAACAAGGAGGTCTATCATGACTCGAAAGCTCAGGGAATGCATTAGCGTGTGCGTCTTGCTGCTGTCTGTTTCGGCGACGACATCTCACGCCGAACACGACGTTTCCTTCCGCTGGTGGCATGCATCGCGGCAACTGGGGATCTACGACGGTTACGGCAGTGCCGCGTTCTACGGCTTGCAATACACCTATTTCATTGAAAACACGCCTTGGTCGGTCTTCGCCATCGGCAATTGGGGGGAGTGGGAATGGGAGCCGGACGACGGCACAACTTACCAACGAACAGATGTCCAGCTCGCAATGATGCAGGATTTCGGCGGCGGTTTTGCCGTCGGCGCGGGTGGACATTTGTTCACGGAGGATTCCGATGCGATCGACTGGTCTGAATCGTTGGTAAACTTCGGGCCGGAATTATTGCTGAGGTTCACCCCGCCCCTGCCCGGCATGGGAGGCTTGGGAGTCAGCTTGTCCGGCGCGGCCATGCCGATATTCTGGACCAGCAAATGGGAATCGCTCGATGAAAGTGATAATCCGGATGACGGGGTGACGCTGGGATACACCGTGGACGGTGCATTGACGTACACTCACGCCGGGACGGGGTCCCACTTCCGTGCGGGATACCGGTTGATGCACAAGGACAGCTGCCAATCGACCAAGGACGTCACGTTCAAGGGTTCCTCCTTCGAAGGCCCCTATGTGATGGGCGGCATCATGTGGTGACCTTGGGAGCCACGGCTTGCATTTTGTTGGATGTTCAGCCGAGGCGGCGGGTGGCTTTGACGAGCGCGGCGGCCATGACGGCGACCATGATGACGACGGCGGCGGCAAAGAATGCTCGGCCGCTGATGAATCCGGTCAGGGAACAGCCGGGCTGGCGGAAATTCGGATTACCGGTCGGGGCGCCAAGACTGAATGACACCGGATCGAAACCGCCTTTGACCACACGCTCGATGGCGGCGGTGTCGTAGCGGGCCGGTATCGGCTGCGCGGCCCCGTAGTACAGTCGGGCCTGCTGTCCGGGGGCGGCAAGATACAATGCCTGCCACACCGGACCGAAGGCATCCGCCCCGGTGATGTCCAGCGGCGGGTTATCCTGGTTGTCGATCACCAGACGGAACCGCGGGGAACGCTGCTCGGCGAAGGTCACACGCCGCTCCTCATGCAGCAGGCTGCGAAAGGCGATCCGCGAGACTGAGGCACTGCCGATGGCACGCCAAGCGTCGCCACTGCCATTACCCGCCGGCACTTCCACACGGACGCGGCGGGTAAAGTTACGGTCGGCGATTTGCAGGGCAAATCCGGTGAGCGGCTCGTTGTGCGTTTCGATCTCGATCACCGTCTGCTGTTCGCGGGTGTTTTCACGGATGTTCCATGATTTCAGCGATATGGGGTCTTCGCGCTCGACGGTATGGGATTCGGCCTGGCGTTCGGCGTAAAGCTGGACGGCATCCATGCGGAAGGGCCGCGCGGTCACGGTGCCCTGGTCGATCATGCGGACTTCGCTGCCCTGCTCATACGTACGGCTGATTTGCCGCTGGGGCGACTGCTGCTCATCGGTGACCTTGCCGATGGAGATGGCAAACCGCCGGAAGCGGTTCGGGGGCAGGGGAACGGTGCAACGGCGCACATCGGCGAAACGGGCGTAGTCGTAGATCAGGGCGTTCTCGACGAGTATCGCGGCGGTGCCGTTCGTGTCGATGCCTTGCACGGTGATCTGGCGCTCGAAATCCTTCAGCGGCGTCGCGAACTCGATCCCCGTCGCGAACGGGGCTGTTTCGTCCAGCGTGACGGTCAGCTCGATGCGGTTTTCCGACAGCTCCTGCAGGGTGTCGACGCGCGATCGGCAATTGTCGCGGACGGTTCGCAGGCGCTGCTCGGCGGCTTTGCGCAGCAGGTGCGGGATCGGCACGCCAGCCGCATCCGCGAATCGGATATCCGGCAGAGAGCCAGGAGAGGCCGCCCAGATGACGCTGTCGAGCGTGACGGCGGCGAGTTCCTCTTGCGCCGGGACCGTCAGGACCGGCCGCACGGACGGGTGGTGGCTGATTGCGCTGGAGGCGGTGGTGGTGCTGGCGACCCCGATGACGATGGCGGCGATGGCGGATGAAAGTCTGGTATTCATGATTCGTTCCCCTTTCCGGGAGTTGCGGGTTCCGTGAGGAAGCGGTCCTGGAAGCGCAGGTAGACAAACGCGCCAGCCAGCAGGACGGCGCCCAGCAGGGTGAAGGCGACGATCTTATAGAGCGGATCGAGCAGGGCCAGGTCGGATAGGAACACCTTCAGCGCCACCAGGGAGAAAAGCGCCAGGCCAGCCAGCCGCAGCGGGCGGACGCGCTGGACCAGGCCGCCGGTGACCAGGGCGAGGGCGAACATGGCCCAGTAGACCGACAGGGCTCCCGCCCGCAGCCCGGGCACGAAATGGGCGAAGAAACTGTTGACCTCCAGCGTGGTGTAGACCAGCAGCAGCGCGACAGCGCCGTAGCCGAACAGCTGGCGGGCGGCACCAGCCCCGCCACGGCCGCGCAGCAGTCGGAACCCGTAGACGAGGAGACCGAGAATGGCCCCGAAGTCGACCAGCCGCATACCGGCATCGAGGAACGAGTAGCCTGACGGCACGACGTAACGGGCGTGTTCCGATATCCCCCAGGCCAGCAGGTCGATCGCGAACAGCTTGACGAGCGCGCCGATGGTGAAGAGCAGTGCGAGCAGCAGCAGCGTGACGTGCCGGAAGGTCACGAAAAGCATCAGCAGGCAGAGGCTGGCCGCCGTCCAGAGCAGCGAGAGCGCTGGCAGGCGCAACGGGGCGTGGAGGAAGAGTAGCGTACGGTTGATCTCCAGATGCAGGTAGAGAAAGAGCATGGCGAAACCGACGGCGGCGGCGGTGATGACGGCCTTGTTCTCTTTGAATACCGGCTTGATGTCGTTGGCCGGCTCCAGTGTGATCGTCTGGTCGCCGGGTGCGGGTTTATTGATCAGGCGCATGGCCAGCGCGACCGAGAGCACGGGCAGTCCGAAGCTGATCAGCCGCTCGAGCAGCATGCCCAGGTAGGCTTGAAGATCGGTAGTTGCCGGCACCGCATGACTGAAGGTACTGTGCATATCGAGCGCGAAAAATCGCGTGAAGACGATCAGGTAGAGTCCGTAGGCGACATAGCGCAGGAACCGGCTCCCGAGTTTCCCGGCCAGCCACAGCAGCACCAGCGCCTGCACGCTCCAGCAGAGCGTCAGCCACTGGTCGGACAGGATCAGCGGGAGCGTCACGATCAGGAAGAACGCGGCCAGGGCGATGAAGCCCAGGGCCAGTCCGCGGTCGCGGATCTTCCTCAGGATGAACACGTACAGGTGCATGATATAGAACGCGGCCAGCCCGAGAGCGACGGCGGCCGTCCATTCGGAACGGTAGGCCTCGCGGATCAGGCTGTGCGAGAAACCGAAGAACAGGGCGGCATTCAGGATCAGCATCACCAGTTCGATGACGGTGGCCGACTTCGCGTGCCAGACGTGGTAGATGAAGATCACCGTGGAAAAGAGGATGAAGAACGCGGTCAGGAACGGCATGACCCTCCAGAAATCCGCGCCGGTGTATCCGCTGTCCAGCGAGGCGGCGACCAGCGCATACGTGGCCGCGAATGCCAGCGTGTTGAGCAGGTGCCAGTTGCGGTAGCGGGCGATGCCCAGGACGCCGATACCCAGCAGCAGCATGTAGCTGTAAAGCCCCATGAAATTGGCGGTGCCGGTGGACAGCATGACGGGCGTGCCGTAGCCGCCGATGATTCCCAGGAGCGCGACCAGCAGGGAATTGAACCGTACCGCCATTAAACCGGCCCCGGCGGTGACGGCGGCCATCAGGGCGAAGGCGGTGCCTACGCTGATGAGGTCGTAGCGGTTGAACGCCGCGAAGATGGCGGCATACCAGATGGCCAGTCCCGCGCCGAGCAGCCCCTGCGCGATCAGGTGGTAACGATGCTCCAGCAGCCGGATGCCGCCCGCCAGCAGGGCGGAGCCCGTCAGCAGCGCGATCGAGACCTTCCCCTGCGGTCCGAGCCAGCCGCGCGTGGAGGAGTAGTCGAGGAAAAAGCCGACCCCGATCACGACGACCAGAACCCCGACGCGGACCAGCCAGTTCGTGGCCACGGCATATTCCACGCTGGTGCCGGGGGTGCGGAATTCCTCGCCGACGATGATCCAGTTCCAGGCCTTGGCCAGGATCCGGCGGGCGGCCGCCTCGAATTTATTGGGAGTGCGCGGCGGAACGGGCTCGCGCGATCGGGTGGAGAGGCTCTCCCAGTCGAATGCCGGGGGGGGCTGAGCCGGTTTCGGGCCCGCGGCGGGTGTTTTCGCTGCCACGGTGGCCGGTATTGGCTTTGCTTGTACGGTTTTCGTGGCAGGCGTGGCGGTCGCGATCATGCTGGGCGGCGTGGCGGTTTCGGCCATTGCCGGAGACGGCACCTCTGCCGCGGCCTTGGCTGTCTGGTCGCCTTCGCGCCAGGGCAGCCTGGCGTCGACGCTCGTCTTCCAGCGCGCGAGATCAGCCGCCAGTTCCTGCTGGCGGCGACGGATACCGATGCATAGGAAAACGGTGACAACCGGGGCCGCGAGAATGCCGCCGACCAGCAGGATGGCCATAATTACCCAGAAAAAATCATCCATGACGATACTCCCTCGTAAACATTTCAGCGATGCTGCAGGACGAAGTGAGTGTTGATGTAGTCGATGGCGCGGTCGAGCGTCGGCAGGATCTTGGTGCAGAAGCGGACCATCCATGGGTTGCAGTTCTGGAAGTCGAACGGGGAGAAGGCGACGACGAACTTGCCGAGATCGTGCGAGGCGTAGAAGACCTCCATGGAGGTGCCGATGGAGGCCTTGCTGTAGTTGACCAGCAGGATATCGGCCTCGCGGACGTCCTGCAGGTCGAACTCGACGATCTCGTTGGCGCTGTCCACCTCGCGGTCCTTGAAGTTGCGGCGCATGGGATCGAGCAGGATAAACTGGCTGCTGAGCCGGGCGGCGGCGGTCTCGCGCCATTCGCGGGCCCCGGCCTCCTGCTCATCCATGATCGGTCCGCACAGATAGATCTTTTTCATCGCCGGCCTTTCGTCTGAATTGCCACCGTGTTGCATGCCGTTAAAAACCTCCGTCAACTTAGTCCGACGTCCTCGCCATGTCGAGCGGATTCCTTTGCAGCGGCCTTGACCTGTGCGCATGAGCCGCTTTATTGCACCGCAAATGACCATCAATTTACCATTGAGTTCACTATTCGCCTTTGTGTACTTTTTTTGTCGTTTTCCGATGGCGGTTTGGCTATGATCGCTCGACTGTGCGCCGATGTGTGAGGGTTGTAGGTATGTGAGAAGATGTAAAATCTTCATAATCCTAATCATACTCGTCGCTTAGGTGCTGATTAGGATTCGGATTACGACAGATAAGGAAGGATAAAGATGAGCGATAGCAAGAAACAGGGCGACTGGCTGACTTTCCGGCCGGATATCAAGGTGCTGGACTGTACCGTCCGCGATGGCGGGCTGATCAACAACCACCATTTCGACGACGATTTCGTGAAGGCTGTCTACCAGGCCAATGTTGCCGCAGGCGTGGATTACATGGAGCTTGGCTACAAGGGCGACAAGGCCATCTACTCGCCGTCCAAGCATGGCACCTGGAAGCATTGCGACGAGGATACACTGCGGCGTATCGTCGGCGATAACCCGACTGCGCTGAAGCTGGCCGTGATGGCCGATGCCGACCGGACGAACTACAAGCGCGACATCCTGCCGAAGTCCGAAAGCGTGATTGACCTGATCCGCGTGGCCTGCTACATCCACCAGATTCCGCTGGCTCTTGATATTGTCAAGGATTCCGTGGACAAGGGGTATGAGGTCATGCTCCAGCTCATGGCGGTCTCGACAGTCAGCGAGAGGGATCTGGATGCCGCCCTGGTGGAGGCCGCCAAGTCGGAGGCGGGGGGCGTCTACATCGTGGATAGCTTCGGCTCGCTCTATTCCGAGCAGATCCGGGCGCTGACGCTCAAATATCTGGAAGCGCTCAAGGGCACCGGCAAGGAGGTCGGCATCCATGCCCACAACAATCAGCAGCTTGCCTACGCCAACACCATCGAGGCGATTATAAGCGGTGCCAGTCGCGTGGATGCCACCTATGCCGGCATCGGTCGCGGGGCGGGCAACTGCCCGATGGAGCTGATACTCGGGTTCCTGCACAATCCGAAATTCGTGATGCGGCCGGTGCTGGAATGCACGCAGAAGATCTTTACTCCCCTGTCCAAGGGCATGGACTGGGGTTACAGCATCCCCTACGCCCTGACTGGCCAGCTCAATCGCCATCCGAACGCCGCGATCGAGTTCCGTGCCGGCCCCACTCCGGACGACTATGTTGCTTTCTACGACCGTTTGGTCGAGGAAGTTTCCTGATTTCGACTCTGATTCCCCTCACGTGTGCACTTGCAGGGGAACCCACCCCGCCCTACGGGCACCCCTCCAGGGAGGGGAACTCTTTAGAAAAAGAATGAACCCTCTGCCGGGCTCCTGCGATTACACATTGTAACGACGGGTTGCGGACGGGCAACTGCGGGGAATCGGTGAACGATTACGTGGGACGATTACGGATTACGAGGGCTTCGACATTTACATTCTCATGCGCAGCGTCCTCGCGAGCCTGCGGAGCAGGAGCATCGTCAATCGTAATCGTCGCCCGTAATCGTCGTCTGAAAAGTGCGGAAAAATGATCAAGTTATAGGAGGGAAGGATGATGCGTTCAGCAATCGGTGTACACAAGATTGTGCTTGCCGGTTTCATCGCGGCGGGCTCGGCGGTTTCCGGGGTACGGGCGGGGGGTGAGGTGGTGAAGGGGAGCGAGGATGCGACGGGAGAGCAGTCAGCGACTGCCGTGTTGCCGGATGTCGTCGTGAACGCCACGCGGCTTTCGCTTGATCCCTCCGAGCAGCCCTACGCCCTCTACCAGCATGATCGCCTGATGCTTGACAGTGCCACCGGGCGCACGGCGCTTGACCGTATCGACTACGGGCCGGGCGTGATCATCCAGCAAACCTCGCCGGGGCAGACCAGTCCCTATATCCGCGGACTGACCGGCAAGCAGAGTCTCCTGCTGCTCGATGGTGTGCGGCTCAGTCATGCCACCATGCGCGGCGGTCCAAACCAGTATTCCGCATTAATTCCCGACATGAGCATCGACAGTATCGACATCATCCTCGGTTCGTCAGGTGTCGTCAACGGCTCCGATGGCTTGACCGGTGCGCTGGATCTGCGCCTGGCAACGCCGGGGCGCGGCGTGACCAAGTCCCTGTCGCCCTGGGTCGGTACCCGGATCGACAGTGCCAACGGCACCCAGGGCTCCGCCGGTATCGACGGTGCTTCCGGCGACTGGCGCTATTCGCTTGAAAGCAGTGTCTACAATTTCCATGACCGCGTCGGGGGCAAGGATGCCGCCGACAACATTTTCGGCGAGGCCAAGGATGACGATATCCCCAACACCGCCTATGACCAGTGGGCCGTCGCGACCCGGGCGGCCTATGACGGGTTCGCGGACCGCTCGGTCCAGATTGCCGCCGGCCACACCCGCCAGGACGATGCCCGGCGCCCGGATGGCTACTACGAGAACAGCGGGGTTGCAGGACGCATCAGCCGCTATTACGATCCGGAGACCTTCACCTATCTGCACCTGCGGGACAACTGGACCCCTGCCGGGCTTTTATTTGATAACTTGACGACCACCCTCTGGTGGCACCAGCAGGATGAGCAGCAGACGCGCGAGGACCTGGCCAGTAGCGGCACCGTGTATCGACGCCGTGAGAACGACGACCGCATCGACAGCATCGGTCTCGAGCCCCAGGCGATGAACCGGCTTGGCGATCACGAACTCACCTACGGACTCTTCGTCCTGTTTGAAAAGACGGCCAACGCCTACCGGGAGTTCCGCAATACCGGCGGTACCGACTCCGCTGGCGCCACGCCTTACAAGCCGGATAGCTGGAGCGAGAATACCACCATTACCGACGGGGCCGAGTACAATACCTATGCGCTCTTCGCCCAGGATCTCTGGTCGATCACCCCGCGGCTGGGTCTGCTGACCGGCCTGCGCTACAGCTACGTCGACTGGGATTTCGACACGGCCAGCAACAATGCCGATGACCTCACCGGTAGCCTGCGTGCCAGCTACCGGCTAAGTGACGACATGCTGGTCTTTTCCGGCGTCTCCAAGGCGTTCCGCGCCCCGAATCTCGATGACCTTGACGGGGCCTCGGATCGCGCATCCAGCGGCACCCCTGCCTTCGGCAATCCTGAGCTGGATCCCGAATCCAGCTACACCGGCGAGGCTGGCTGGCGCTATGCCAGCGGCCGTGATCAACTGGGTGTGAGTGTCTTCTACACCTACATCGACGATGTCATCCAGCAGGTCTACCCGGCAGGGGCAGCGGCTGGTACGACCGAGAACGGCGAGAACGCCAATCTGCAGGGGGTTGAACTGCTCTGGGATTATGGCCTGCCGATCCCGGTGGGAAACCGTCTGGCGCTCGTCGGCAGCGTCAGCCTGGTGGATTCGGAAGCGGAGATCCCGCAGCCCGACGGTACGGTCCTCGAGGAGCCCATCAGCCGTGCCAACCGGCTCTACGGGCAGACGGGGCTGCGTTACGAGCTGGACCGCAACTGGTGGACAAAAGCCCAGGTGCGGTTCCATGACGCCTATGACGAGGATGATATCACGGCCGGTGACGCGGCGGATGTGCGGCTCACGATCCCCGGCGACGACGACGGCACGGTGCCCGGCTTCGCCGTGGTCGACCTCTCGGGTGGCTGGGTCAACAACGGTGGTGACCGCTGGGTGACCCTGACGCTTGAAAACCTGGAGGACAAGACCTACCGCCAGCTTGGTTCCGGCGCGGATTCCCCGGGCTTCAACGTTGCGCTCGCCGGCGGCCTCCGGTTCTGAGATGCCGTGATTTCAACGGAACGTGCGGGCGGGAAGCCGGACTTCCCGCCCGTTGCCGTTTTGGCACTGTGTGAGACATCATGATTTCGTACTGGTAAAGCCGGATTTGAAATGATACCAATAAGGTGGCATACAAATATAACCTTAAGGAAAAACGCCATGCACGAGCCTAATCGTATTGAAATAATGAAACATCTGGAACCGTTCATCGACGAGCGGATCGGTACGCTTCTGCGCCCGGTCGATGACCTCTGGCAACCGACGGACTTCCTGCCCGATTTCGCGTCGGAAGCGGGGCTCGACGACTTCCTGGAACTGCAGGCCGAGGCGAAGCGGCTGCCGGACGACGTGATCAGCGTGCTGGTCGGCGATACCGTGACCGAGGAGGCGCTACCGACCTATGCCATGTGGCTGGCGCATGTGGAGGGCGTCAGCGAGACGGGGGCCGCCGCGAACAGTCCCTGGACCGCGTGGAACCGGGCCTGGTGCGGCGAGGAGAACCGGCACGGCGATGTGCTTTCGCGCTACCTGATGCTCTCGGGGCGTGTGAACATGCGTGAGGTCGATGTGGTGATCAACAACCTTGTCTACGACGGCATGGATATAAAGACCGGTCGCGATCCCTACCGGTTCTTTGTCTACACCAGCTTCCAGGAGCTTGCCACCAACCGCTCGCACCGCAATGTCGGCAAGATGGCCCAGGCCGCCGGGGCGGAACGGCTCTTCAAGATGTCGGGTGTC
>CAZZBA010000038.1:0-12780 GCA_964652765.1 uncultured Victivallales bacterium
TCGAGCAGCCGCAAGCCGTGCTGCGAAAGCCGTACCTGCTGAAGGATATCCAGGGTATCCTGGACCGGTTCGTGTACGGAAAATAAAAAAAGGCGTGGAGGTTTCCCTCCACGCCTTTCTCTTGAACCTTGCACTGTCTGCCTAGCTGGCGCATTCCTTGATCAGCTTCGTGGCGATGACCTCGCGCTGGATCTGGTTGGTGCCTTCGTAGATCTGCGTGATCTTGGCATCGCGCATCATCTTCTCGACCGGGTACTCCTTCATGTAGCCGTAGCCGCCGAGGATCTGCACGGCGTCGGTGGTGACGCTCATCGCCACATCCGAGGCGTAGACCTTGGCCATGGCCGACCACTTGCTGACATCCTTCGCGCCGCTGTCCATGAACTGCGCGCAGCGGTAGGTCAGCGCCCGTGCGGCCTCGATATGCGTCGCCATGTCGGCCAGCATGAACTGGATGGCCTGGAACGACGAGATCGCCTTGCCGAACTGGCGGCGCTGGCGGCTGTAGCGCAGCGCCTCGTCGAAGGCGCCCTGGGCAATGCCAAGCGCCTGGGCGGCGACGCCCGGGCGGGAGGAATCGAGGGTCTTCATGGCCACGATGAAGCCCATGCCCTCCTTGGCCAGGATGTTGGATTTCGGGATGCGGCAATCCTGGAACACCAGCTCGCGGGTCATCGAGCCGCGGATGCCCATCTTGTTCTCCTTCTTGCCGAAGGTGAAACCGGGCGTGCCCTTGTCGACGATGAACGCGCTGGCGCCCCGGGCGCCCTTGCTCTTGTCGCTGATGGCGATCACGCTGTAGATATCGGCCTCGCCGCCGTTGGTGATCCACTGCTTCGTGCCGTTGAGGATGTAGCTGTCCCCGTCCGCGACGGCGGTGGTCTGGATGCCGCCCGCGTCACTGCCGGCGTTGGCCTCGGTCAGGCCAAAGGCGCAGACGGTGCCCTTGCAGACCCGGGGCAGGTATTTGGATTTCTGCTCGTGGGTGCCGAACAGCATGATGGGCGTGACACCGAGACCGGTACCGAAAAGCGCCAACGCGATGCCCGCGCAGTACTTGGAAAGCTCCTCGATCGCCACGATCTGGTCCATGCAGCCGCCGCCCATGCCGCCATACTGCTCCTCGATGGAAATCCCGAACAGATCGGCATCGGCAAAGACCTTGACCATGTCCCAGGGGAACTCGCCAGACTCGTCGTAATGCTCGCGCACCGGTTTTATTTTCTCTTCGCCGATCTGATGACACAGATCCCGAATCATGATTTGCTCTTCGGTTAAGCCGAAATCCATACCCTATCTCCTTCATGCAAGCGGACGTTCCCCAGCGACGCGCAACCGGGCGGGCAACCGGAACAATCCAACAGTGTCTGTGGATCAAAGCAGACAAGAGCCCCCGGATCAAGCAAAAAGCGGTTTGGATTGAATCGTGTTTGCAAGCGAGGGGCGCACGGATTACGATGGCGGGGCGGTCTATAAGTTATATAGAAGAACCATAAGGGATCGGGGTGCGATGGAACGGATCGGGCAGTTGATCGAGGCGCGGGCGGCGGTCCATATGGTGGGCGTCGGCGGGGTCGGCATGGCGGGCGTGGCGCTGCTGCTGCGGGCGCGCGGGGTGCCGGTGTCGGGCTGCGACGCGGCGCGGGGGCCGCTGGCGGACTCGCTGGAGCGGGCAGGCGTCGCGCTACAGGCGGGGCATGCGGCCAGTCACATTGCCGCCAGTGGGGCGGTCTGGGTGATCCGCACGCCAGCGGTGCGCGAGGATGCCGAGGAGCTGGTGGCGGCGCGGGCGGCGGGACTTCCGGTCGTGCGGCGCGGTGCGGTGCTGCCGGTTCTGATGGCGACCAGCGGCCGCGCGGTGGCGGTGGCGGGGTCGCACGGCAAGACGACGACCTCCACGCTGATCGCGCAGCTCCTGCGGGCGGCGGGACGGGATCCGTCGTGGTGCATCGGCGGGGAATCGGCGCCGCTGGGGACGGTGGCGCACGCGGGCGCGGGCGACATCCTGGTGGCCGAGGCGGACGAGAGCGATGGCACGCTGGCGCTCTATCGACCGGATATCGCAGTGGTGACGAACGTGGAGTTCGACCACATGGAGCATTTCGAATCGGTGGCGGCGTTCGAGGCCTGTTTCGCCACGTTCATCGCCGCCACGCGGCAACGGGTAATCTACGGCGCGGACGATCCGCGGGCCCGGCGGCTGGGGGCTGCGGCGGCCAACGGGCTTTCGTTCGGGTTCGCGGAAAATGCGCAATTGCGCGGCGAACGGCTGGCGGAGGGTCGGCGGCTGGCGGTGTTCCTGCACGGCAAGCGGCTGGGCGAGCTGCCGCTGGTGCTGGGGGGGGATCACAACGCCTCGAACCTGCTGGCGGCGGCGGGGGTATGCCTGGAGCTGGGCGTGCCATTCGCGGCCCTGGAGAAAGCAGCCACCGGGCTGGCGCTGCCGAAGCGGCGCTACGAGACCGTGTGCGAACGCGCCGGGGTGCGGGTGATTTCCGATTACGCGCATCACCCGACCGAGGTGGCCGCGCTGGTGCGGATGGCGCGCCAGGATCACGCCGGACGGCTGCTGGCAGTCTTCCAGCCGCACCGCTACACGCGGACGGCGGCACTGGGCGGCGACTTCCCGGCGGCCTTCGCGGGGGTGGATACGCTGGTGCTGGTACCGGTATATGCGGCTTCGGAGCCGCCGTTGCCGGGGGGGCTGGCGTGCGACCTGTATGCGCGGTTCCGCGAAAACGCCTTGGCAGGCGTGCCGGTGCCGCTGCTGGCGACCTCGCTCGAACAGGCCTGGGGGTTCCTGCGGCGGCAGCTGCGGTCGGGCGACCGGCTGCTGGTGATCGGTGCGGGGGATGTGGAAAAGATCGCCGGGTGGGCGAAGACGGAATCCGAGAAGGGTGAACAGGTTCGCGTGCAGGGTTCGCCCTGTCTTTCAGCGGATTCGGCATGGCGCGCGGATGAGCCGCTGGGGGTGAAGACGACGTACCGGGTGGGGGGCTTTGCGGATTACTGGGCGGCGGTTGGCAGCGAGGTGGATGCCGGGGCGGTGCTGCGGTTCTGCCACCAGACCGGGTTGCCGCTGCGGATTCTGGGGGCGGGCAGCAACATGCTGATCAGTGACCTGGGGGTGCGCGGGGTGGTCATGCGGCTGGCCGGGGCGGTCTTCCAGGAGATCCGGCGCGAGGGGGCGGCGACGGTGATCGCCGGCGGGGCGGTGCCTCTGGCGCGGCTGCATGACTACCTGACAAACGCGGGACTGGCCGGGCTGGAATTCCTGGAAGGGGTGCCGGGGGGCGTCGGCGGGATCGTGCGCATGAACGGGGGGGCTTACGGGCATGAAGTGCGCGAGCGAATTTTGTGGATTCGTGGTTTGAATCGCGACGGGGAAGCGTGTATAGTGCAGGCCGATGCGCTCGAATGGGGGTACCGCGGCTGTGAATCGCTGCGGGATTTCCTGGTGGTCGAGGCGGCTTTCGGGCTGGAGCCGGGGGTGCCGGACGCGATCCGGGGGAAGAGGGAGGAGATCGCGCAGAAACGGGCATGGATGCAGGGGCTGCGTTGTTCAGGATCGGTGTTCCGGAATCCGCCGGGGGACTACGCCGGGCGGCGGATCGAGGAGGCGGGGCTCAAGGGGATGCGGATCGGTGGGGCGGTGGTGTATCCGCGGCACGGCAACTTCGTGGTAGCCGAGGAGGCCGGGGCCACGGCGTCGGACGTGCTGGCAGTGATCCAGCGGATCGAGGCCGCCGTGAAGCGGGTTTCGGGGGTGGAATTGGTGCGGGAAGTGGTCTGTCTGGAGTAACGGGAAAAATTCGAAATCAGCGACTTGCGCTCGGTTGGTTTTTGTGCCTTTTGTGGCTATGATGATGTAGGACTACGTTTAGGATTCTGAAATGATATATCAGAGAGTGGCGGTATTGATGGGCGGGCCTTCGGCGGAACGGGAGGTCTCGCTACGCAGCGGGGCGGCGGCGCTGCGCGGCTTGCAGGAGAGCGGTTACACGGCCACGGCGGTCGAGGTGACCGGTCGCACGGTCAAGCTGCCGCCGGGGACGGAGGCGGTGTTCATTGCCTTGCACGGCGAGTTCGGCGAGGATGGCGAGGTGCAGGCCATGCTTGATGGCATGGGAATGCCGTACACCGGTTCGGGCGCGGAAGCCAGCCGGGTGGCGATGGACAAGATCCTGACGAAGGAGGCCTTCACCGCGCACGGGATACCGACGCCCGCGTACCGGGTCCTGCAGCGCGGCGACGAGCCGGCATTCCCGCTGCCGGCGGTGGTCAAGCCGGTCCGCCAGGGGTCGAGTTTCGGTGTGCATCTCGTGCGCGAGTCCTCGCAGATGGCTGCGGCTCTGGAGGATGCCTTCCGGTACGACGGGGAAGTGCTGATCGAGGCCTATATCCCGGGGCGGGAACTGACCGTCGGGGTGATCGACTGCGAGGCGCTGCCGGTGGTGGAGATCGCGGCACCGGATGGCTGGTATGGCTACGAGGCCAAATACACGCCGGGGAAGACTCGCTATTTCTGTCCGGCGGACCTGCCCGGGGCGGTGCAGGACGAGGCGCAGCGGCTGGCGGTGGCGGTCTTCGACGCGCTGGGCTGCGAGGGCTTCGGCCGCGTGGATTTCCGGCTCTCGCCCGAAGGCGGGCTTTACGTCCTGGAACTCAACAGCATTCCGGGGCTGACGGAGACCAGCCTGCTGCCGAAGGCGGCGGCGGCGGCGGGAATCCCGTTCGCGGCGCTGTGCGACCGGCTGATGCGGACCGCCCGCTGTGGCGGCAGGAAGGAGGGGGGCGATGGCGTTGGCGTATAGCGGCGGCAATGCCAGGGGGCAGCGGCAACGGTCGGTACAGCTCGGGACGCGGGTGCGCAGGAAAGGCACCGGCGGCAAGCACTGGTACCAGGTCGGGGCGGTGGCATTCCTCGTGCTCACGCTTTGCGGCGTGATCCTGGTGGCAATTGCCGGTTCCCGGTTCCTTTACCGTTCACTGCTTTCCGAGAATGACCGTTTCAGCATCCAGACCATCGAGATCACCCCCGGGCGAATCAAGACCGAGACCATGATCCGCGAGTACCTGGCCTATGTCAACATTACCGCCGGCACCAATCTCTTCGAATTCAATATCCGCAAGCTGGTCGCGCTCTACCTGGAACGCAACCCGCTGGTCAGGCAGATGCATGTGCGGCGGCGTCTCCCCGGCACGCTGGAAGTGGAGATCCGCGAGCGCGACCCGCTGGCACGGCTCGGGCAGCGAGGGAATCTGGTGGCGGACCGCGAGGGCTATGTTTTCCGCCTCAGCAGCGACCTGCACCGGCTGCCGGTCATCATCGGCGAGAAGGATGCCGAACTGGCGCCCGGGCGGGACGTCCAGGGAATGTCGCGGGTCGCGGTCGACGTCCTGGCCGCTTGCGACAATCCCCTTCTGGGCATACGGCTGGTCGGTGTGGATGTCAGCCGGAGCGACTACCTGCGCCTGCACATGCTGACACCGGACGGCATCAAGGAGGTCAAGCTGAGCTGGGACGGCATGGGGCGGCGTACCTCGACCTCGTACGCGAACATGCGGCAGCGGCTTTCGGAAGTGCGGCAGACGGTGGAGAAGGACCGCGCGGCCCACTCGGAATACGACGCGAGCATTCTTCCGGGGCGGGTTCATGCGCGATAGGCGCGACGGCGGGCGTGTGAGGGTTTGTGGGTATGGGAGTTCGGGTGTGGGCAGGACGCAATAGACGGGGAAGGTAAGAATCATGGATCCTGTAGTGGCAATGGAAATCGGCACGTCAAAGACCGTCGTCCTGGTCGGCGAGATGCGTGAGGACGGCAGCCTGATGATCACCGGCAAAGGCGAGCATCCGACCAACGGTATCCGCAAGGGCGAGATCATCGACCCCGAGAGCGTGGTCAACGGGGCCCGCAAGGCGCTGACCGAGGCCGAGTCGGGAAGCAACGTGGTCATCAACGAGCTGGTCCTGGCCGTCACGGGCGGGCATATCCGTGGCACGGTATACAACGGCACCGTGCCGGTCGGCGAGTCCGATGGCGTGATTACCGAGGAGGACATCGAGGAGGTCCAGGACCTGGCACGGGCGGTTAACCTGCCGGAAGACCGCGAGATGATCCATACGATCAACCAGAGCTACAGCGTCGACGACCACGAGCCCGTCATCAACCCGGAAGGGATGGTCGGGGCCAAGCTATCGCTCGACATCCTGGGGTTCCACGGCGTGCGCAGCCTGCTGATGACCACGCAGCGGACCGTGGGACGGATCCCGATGGAGATCCAGGATACCGTGTTCGGCGGGCTGGCGGCGGCCTTGGCTGTACTGACGCCCGAACAGAAGCGCAGTGGGGCGGTGGTGATCGATCTCGGGGCAGGGACGACCGACTACATCGCCTATGCCGGCGAGGTGATGGCCTGCGGCGGTTCGCTGGGCGTGGGTGGCGATCACGTCACGAATGACATCATGATCGCGTTCAACATCGCCCAGGCACGGGCGGAGAAGATCAAGAAGGAGCACGGGCGGGCGCTGATCCCCGAGGTGGTGGAACCGCCGAAGCTGGCGTTGCCGGCTGAACTGGGATTCTCGGGCAATGTCATCAACCTGCGTTCGCTGCACACGGTGATCAATGCGCGCATGGAGGAGACGCTGCTGAAGATACGGCGGCGCCTGGAAGAGGCTAACGTGCTCACGCGGCTGGGCAGCGGGATCTACCTGACCGGCGGCGGGGCGCACATGCGCGACATCACCGCCTTGGCCGAATCCGTGTTCGGCGTTCCCTGCTTCACCGGTAAGGCGCGCCATGTGCTCAGTTTGAAGAAGGGGGTCGATGCGCCGGAGTACGCCACCTGCTGCGGGCTGCTGGAGTACGCATTCCGCACCCGTGAACAGGACGAGGACCAATCCGGCTCGCGGCTGGGCACATTCATAAGGAAGACCCTTCTGGGCAGAGGACGTTAACGTTGTTGCAGGCGGGAGATGGCGGTTATGTTCAAACTCGTTCGTAAAGACAAGGGCCTTGTCATGCGCCGCGTGTGCGTGCTGGGTGTTGGCGACGGCGGCAGCCGCGCGGTCGATGGTGTACTGGGCGGCAACGGCGGCGAATGCACGGTCGCCGTGATCAATACCGACCCGGCCGCCCTGGCCGCCTCGCGGGCGGTGACGAAAGTGCAGATCGGCAAGCAGGGCGGTGCCATGGCCGGGACGGGCGGGGACCCGCTGATCGGCAAGGTGGCGGCGGAGCAGGATATCGAGATGATCCGCGGACTGTTTACCGACTGTGATGCGCTGATCCTGGCCGCCGGGCTGGGTGGCGGCACCGGTACCGGCGCCGCGCCAGTCCTGCTCGGCGCCGCCCGGGCGGCCGGCGTGATGACCTTTGCCGTGGTCACCATGCCCTTTCTGTTCGAGAGCCAGGCCCGCCGTTCCACCGCGCAAGCCGGACTGCAGGTGATCACGGCGGCGGCGGATTTCGTGTGCGTGATCGATAACGACCGCCTGTTCGCCGGTGCCGGTGCGGAGGGCGATCTTGCCGCCGCCTTCGCGCGGGCGGACGAGGCGTTGGCAGGGGGCATCTGCAGCCTGTGGCTCATGCTCACGCAACCGATGCTGATCAGTGTCGATCCCGGTGCCTTGATGGCGCTGGCTGCCAAGGGTAGCGGCATCTGCCAGTTCGGCTTCGGGACGGCCAGCGGTGCCGGGCGAGCGCAAGCCGCCGCGAAGGCGGTGAATGAAGGACCGGTATTCGAGCAAGGCGAGGCCCTGCGCGCCAGCGGGGCGGCCTTGGTGTGCATCTGCGGCAGCCACGACATCACCCTCCGGGAAGTCAGCGACCTCGTCGGCGAGATCAGCGCCAGCCTGCCCGAGGATGCGGACCTGCAGATCGCCACCGTGATCAACGAGGGCTGGCGGAACCGGATCTTTGCTGCCGTCTGGCTTGCCGACCGGCGACGTACGGTCACGCCTGTGCCACGTCCCGGCACGCGATCAGTAGCGGCGGCGGTGACTTCAAAACACGGGTCCAAGCCGACGAAACCGGCGCAGGAGGAGTTGAAATTCGATATCACGGGAGCCACCCGTGGCCGGTTCAACAACATGACAGCCACGATTCTCGATGGCGAGGATCTGGATACACCGACCTACAAACGAAAAGGCATCGAGCTGGAGAAATAGATATGAATGAGGCGGATGTGCTGAAGGTGCTGGCGGATACCGGGGCGATGTTGACGGGGCATTTCGAGTTGCGGTCGGGGCTGCACAGCGACCGGTTCTTCCAGTGCGCGAATGCCCTGCGCTACCCCGATGCGGCAGAGAAGCTCTGCCGGGCGCTGGCGGCTAAGATGCAGCCGGTGCTGGCGGGAGGTGTCGATGCCGTGATCTCGCCCGCGCTGGGCGGGTTGATCGTCGGCCACGAGCTGGCGCGGGCCTTGGGCGTGATGTCGATCTTTGCCGAGAAGGCCGATGGCGTGCTGGTGATGCGGCGCTTCAGGATCGTGCCCGGTGCGCGTTACGTGGTGGGCGAGGATGTGGTCACGCGCGGCGGTCGCGTGCAGGAAACCGTGGATATCGTCAGGGCCGGCGGTGGCGTGGTGACGGCCATCGGCGTGCTGGTGGACCGTAGTGCCGGCAATGCGCACTTCGATGTGCCGATGACCAGCCTGATCAAGATGGCGCCCACGGTCTGGGATCCCGGTGCCTGCCCGCTGTGCAAGACCGGCTCGAAGGCCGAGCACCCGGGGTCGTAGGGGGGGGAATGTGGGACAGGCACCCTTGCCTGTCCAGCCGAGCAGGAGTCCTGTGGCAGGCGGCTTATGCTCGGCGGTCGGGCAAGGGTGCCACGACCTACGGGAAATGAAGTGACAGCTAGGTGAGCAGGCAATGAGAGTACATCATGAAAAGTCCTTGTGTGCGGGATGGATGGCGGCGGGCCTGCTGCTGGCGGGTGCCGTGGCCGTGCTCTATGCGCTGGCTATCTGGTTCGGTGCCCTGAACCAGGATGAGGGCTGGTACCTCTATGCCGGGCGGCTGGTCCATGAGGGACGGCATCCGTTCCGCGATTTCGCCTCCACGCAGGGACCGGTGATGGCCTACCTGTACAGCCTGGCCTGGCCACTGGTGCGCGTAACAGGCGTGGCGGGCGGACGGCTTTTCACGGCCCTGCTGGGGTCGCTCACAATCGCGCTCACGGCATGGTTGGCGTATCGGATAGCCGGTGATGCGGAGAAGGCGGATGACACCCCGTCGCATCCTGACGGCGCGGTGGCGGCACTGCTGGCCGCCGGTCTGCTGGGCCTGAACCTGTACCACGTCTATTTCACTTCCCTGGTCAAGACCTACGGGGCGACCGGGCTGCTTACCGTGCTGGGCTTCTGCGGCTTGGCTGGCGCCTTGCGGCATTCGCGGCACGCTGGTCGTGCGAAACGCACGTTCCTGCTGGCGTCATTGGCGGCGGCCGCTTTCGGCATCGCCGCCGGTACGCGGTTTTCCGCCGGCATCCTGCTGCCGGCGGCCTGGCTCCCGCTGGCCGTTGACTGGTGGCGGGCGGACACCACCACGCGCCGCCGCCTGCTGCCACTGCTGACCGGCATGCTGACCGGGGGAACGCTGGCACTGGCAGCCGTCTACGGACCGTTCCTGTTTGGCGCGCCCGATGCCCTGGTCTTCGGCCTGTTGGATTACCATGCCGCGCGCGAAATCGGCAGCACTCCCGTCATGCTGGCATACAAGGCCGGGTTCCTGCTGCGCCTTTGCACGTTCTATTTCCCGCTACTGGTTATCGGTGCTCTCGGGCTGGCCGGCTGGCTGCATCAGCGGGGCCATGACCGCGCAACCCCGCCAACGGCACCACGCCTGCCCCTGCTGCTGGGATGCGGACTGACGGCTGTGACACTGGTGCATCTGGCGGCACCATTCCCGTATGACGACTACCAGGTGTTCATCATGCCCTGCGCCGTCCTGCTTGCCGTCCCGCCTGCCGCCCGCCTGCTGCGATGCCTGCCGCTGACGCCATCCGGGCGGCTGGCCGTGGTCACGGGCACGCTGGCGCTGCTGCTGGCGCACAGCCTCTCCTCGCCCCTGCTGCAGACCTGGCTGGTCGATGGCCGCAACCGGATCTGGTGGCCGCTGAAGAGCCGCACGGCCCTGCAGGGGTTGCGCGAGGCGGCGTCAGCCGTCCGGTCTCTGGGCGGTGGCGAGGCCGGCGGCAAGGTGCTGCTCACGCAGGACACCTACCTGGCGGTCGAGGCTGGCTGGCATGTGCCCGACGGCATGGAACTCGGCCCGTTCTGCTTCTTCCCTGGACTTGGCGATGAGGAAGCCGCCCGCCTGCATGTGCTGAATGAGACGGGCTATCTGGACCGGATCGCCAACGGCGGGGCCGATGTTGCCGCCTTCAGCGACTGGGGGCTGGCGATCCGCTCTCCCGGGATCGTGCCGGTGGAGACGAACCAGATGCGCCGCCTGGAGCAGGCGTTGCGGGCGCAATACACCCCCGTCACGCGGATCGATGGTTTCGGGCAGGGCGAGACACCGCTGCGTGTCATGAGAAGAAATCCAGCAAGGGGCGGGGCGGCGTCCTCGCCGTCAACTATAGGGAACCAATCACCATGAAGAAAGCAACGCTGATCATATTGGGTCTGGCATTGGCGGCAGGCACCTGGAGCTATGGACAGGCGGCGGATTACGGCCTTGAGGAGGTCGGGGCCATTGAGGCGGCAGGCGATGGAGCGGATTCCGGTGGCACGGTGGATATGGCCCCGGCACTGATGCCTGGCGGTTCATCCTCGATTGGTGCGGAACGCAGCGGCGTCAGGGGCGGCGGCCAATCTGCCATGCTGCGCTACGACCAGCACCGCGAGATCACGCCGCCCGAGTACGCGACGCTCCGCATCGGGCCGCTTTACTCGAATGTCGGCATCTCGCAGAGCATTGGCTACCGTTACACCCGCCTTTCGGGCGCGGGCGTGGATTATCTCGAAGGCAACCGGCGCGGCGATATCAACGATGACGGCACCGAGTTCCCGATGGTGTCCAGCCTGACGCTCAACAACTACATGATCATCACCCCCAAGATCGACCTCGAGGCCAACGTCAGCGTCAACTATTACCACTATCCGATGAAGACCCAGGAAGACGAGACGCAGATCAACCTCAGCGATGAAGGCATCTTCGCCACCTTCTCCACCCAGTTGCTGGCCTCGAAGAACTCTAAAATACTGGTCTACGACGACATCCTCTACCGTACGGCCTACATCGACACGCGTGGACTGGAGGACCGCTACGGCGGACGCGAGTACGAGAGTCTGGGCAATACCGCCGGGCTTGACTGGGATTGGAAACCGACCCCGCTCGACAGCGTCTCCGGTGCCGCCTCGCGGCGCGACACCATTCCCTTTGATGACGAGTTTGAGCGGCAGAAGGGATACGTCTATAGCGAGATGCTTTCATACCGCCGCTCGCTCACGCCCTTCATGGCCGCCGGGCTGCTGGGCAATGCCTCGCAGAGCTTCTATGACGTGGCGGAACGGCCGGATGTCTTCCTCTACGGCATCAGCGCGTTCACCGGCCTGCGCCTGTCGCGCAACCTGACGAGCGACGCCTCGCTGGGCTACCAGTTCTCGACCACCTCGTTGGACGGGGCCGCCGGTGATCAGGCCAACGGCAGCCTGACGACCACGCTGGGGCTGAGCCACGAGATATCCGAGGCGCGCAGCCAGCGTCTTGCCTACCAGCGTGCGCTGAGCGAGGCCTTCGATGGTGGAGTCGACATCGCCGACACGCTCTCCTATCAATACAGCTGGAGCAGCGGTCTTTTCCCAGGCTCGCTGTCCTCCTCATGGTCGCGTTTCGACCCGCAGGATGAGGGGCGCAGCGGCTATGCCGACTGGACAACGGGGCTGAACGTGCAGCACCAGCTGACGCGGGTATTGAAACTCTCGCTCGGTGCCACCTACGCCATGCGCATGAACGACGATGCCGTCGGCGACGTGGCGGATGCCGACCTGGCAGACACCACCAGCGATTACGAGACGCTGACGCTAAATGCGTCCACCGGGTTCCGCGTCACACGCAATACCTTGATGTCCCTCTATGCGTCGCATGCAGACCGTACCAGCGATAGCGAGGACCTGTCCTACACGCGCGACACCGTCGGCGCTACCCTTACATGGGCGCACCAGTTCTGATTTCAGGCGACGGTTGCCACGTAGGCCTCGATCTCCTTGAGACCGCCGATGTGGCGCCCGTCGATGAACGCCTGCGGCGAGGCAGTCTTGCCGGTGATCGACTTCATCGCCAGCACGGAGATATCCTTGCCGATGATGATCTCCTCGAAGCTGATGTCCTTGCCGATCAGCAGTTTCTTCGCCGTCGCGCAGTGCGAGCAGCCGGTCCGCGAGAACAGCACCATCACCTTGGGCATCTCGCCGGGGCTGATGTAGTTAAGCATCGTCTCCGCATCGGAGACCTCGAACGGGTCGCCGGGTACATCCGGCTCGATGAACATCTTGTCGATCACGCCGTTCTTCACATACATCGAGTAGCGCCACGAGCGCTCACCAAAGCCCAGGTCGCGCTTGTCCACCAGCATTCCCATCTTCTCGGTGAACTCGCCGTTGCCGTCCGGCAGCAGCGTCACATGTTTGGCGTCCTGGTCCTTGGCCCATTCGTTCATCACGAAGGTGTCGTTGACCGAGACGCAGACCACCGCGTCGACTCCACGCTTCGTGAACTCCGGCACGAGCTCTTGATAGCGCGGTACATGCGAGCTCGAGCAGGTCGGC
>CAZZBA010000038.1:12790-18483 GCA_964652765.1 uncultured Victivallales bacterium
GACAGAGATGCATACAATCTCGTCCACCCCTTTTTCCTTGAATGCGTGCGCGAGCTGGTTGTAACCGGGCAGATGGCTCGATGAGCAGGTCGGCGTGAAGGCGCCGGGCAGCGAGAAGACGATCACATTGCGGCCGTTGAATATCGCCTTGCTGTCCACATTCACCCATGCATCCCCCCGTCGCGTACGGAATGTAACTTGCGGTACCGGTTTGCCTTCCTTGTTCTTGAACATCGCATCCTCTCCTCTGTTGGTATTACTCAATGAAACATCCAAAATTCACATTTAGCATAATCCGAGGATTCATTACAAGCACTTTTGTCAGGCCAAACCGATAGGACTACAGGGGGAAATGCCAAGTGGCGGGGGCGAGTCCCTTGGCGGTGGGGTAGGCCTGCTTGAAATCGCCAGTGGAGAGGGAGGCAGCGGCTTCCGTTATCGTGATAGTGATGGGTTCGGCCCGGCGCTTGTATAGGATACCGGCCAGCAGCAGGGCCTTCTCCAGGCCGTCGCCACGCCCGAAGTTCCAGACCTCGTCGGGCTGGGCCAGGCGGCCGCGATCATCATAGATCGACTCGTCCGGCAGGGCGTCAATGCGCGCCAGCAGCGCCTCATCGTCCAGCTTTCCTGCCCCTTCGATACTGACCGGGTTGCGCTCGATGCAGGCTTTCAGGAAGGCCTGGTGAGGGGTGCGGTTGAGGTCTCGGTAGGCGTAGAACGCCAGGTCGGCCTCCGGATTCTGCGTCCGAAGCTGTTCGAGGCGGGCGATGATCCCGTCGCGACCCATCGCGTGCGTGATGTCCAGCGGGGCGGCGGGCGGGGTCAGCCGCTTCGGAGCGAGTTCCGGCAGACGGGGGCGGATATGGCAGAAGCGGATCAGCGTCTTGATGGCGAGACTGGCGTCCAGGCAGTCGCAGGCGAACTGCTGCTCGAGCAAGGCCGTGTCCGCGGGATTGTCTATATCCACCGCCCGTTCATCGATGAACGCCTCCAGGTCGTTGAGCACGATCCGCCGCGGCAGCGGCTGGCACGCGAACTCCTCGCGGTCGATCTCCGAAAGGAGCTTCTCGCGGGTCTTGTCGGTAATACGGTAGGAACTGCCGTTCTCGTAGGCGAAGGCCTTCTCGGCCGGGATGTAGCAATCGGCTCCCTTTACCTGCCAGCGGAGCTGGAAGCACTTCTGCATCTCGGCGGCCTGCCGCATGAAGTTGCCCAGCACCTCGCGGGTCAGCGGCGTCTTGAGGAAGTCCGAGAGCGCCGTGCCGAAACGGCTGAAGGCCTCGGGGTCGATCGTCGCCTCGTCGTAGATCGTGTGGATGTGACCCGTGATGTGCGAGACAATCGTCACGCGCTCGTTCTCCAGCGCGCGCCGCGCCTGGGCCGACAGCGCGGTCCCGTTGAACCACATGTTCTTGGTCACCAGGCGGCGGTTGTTGGTCAGGATCCCGTCGTTGACCAGCACGAAGTTCTGCGAATGCAGCGGGGTGGCCAGCAGGTAGATATCCTCCAGCGGGATGCGGGCGACAATAAAGAGCGCGGCGGCATACAGGGCCGCCAGCGAGACGCATTCCCCCGCCCCGGCGGTATAGCCGTCGCGGAACCGGAAGGCATCCATGGCCTCGACAGTCTCGGTCTTCCAGTACGGGATGACACTGCCCTCGTACTTGTCGAGGCCGAAGTGGGTGCGGATATCGATATCGAAATAATACTTGTCGCCCTCGTAGCCGAAGAGCGCGTTGGACTGGCTGAGCGTCTCGCGGTCTATGAAGTCCGAAAACCGCGCCAGCTCAGTCTCGGCGCGGGTCAGCCCCCAGGTGTCGAGGTCGAGATTGAAGTCGTAGTGGTCCATGATGTACTGCTTCATGCGCGTGATGCGCTTGTAGGGCGACATCGCCTCGATCCCCTCGAACCAGGGGTCGTCCAGCCAGCGCCAGATGCGCGGCGACATGATATTGGCCAGCACCAAACTGAACATCAGTTCCGGGAAGATGAAGATCTCCATGTCGGAAAGCGTGACGGCAGAAGAGCGGCATTCAAGTTGGGATTTGCTCATAATAGGGTTCCTTCATTGCCAGATTTAAACTACGGAATGCACAGGATACACGGAAAAGTCATAAAAAAGGAAACTGTAATTGATTGCCACAAAAAGCACAAGATACACAAAACATAATTACTGCATTTCTTTTGTGTTTTATGTGCCTTTTGTGGCCAAATATATTCCCACACTCACGCTCGCAGTTGCCGGTAACACTTGCGCAGCGTCGGCGCGAGGAGGACCACGATCAGGGCGACGGCGAAAAGCGACGGCAGGAACGGGTCGGCGTGTTCCGTATGGCAGGGCACGGGGACGCTCAGCGGCGTCCAGGCAATCAGCAGGTCGAGCGCGAAACCGGCGGCGAGCGCAGTGCCGGCGGTCGTGCCCAGGTAGATCAGCGCGGTGCGCCGTCCCATCATCTTCCAGACGGCGGCAATACCGGCGGCATTGGTGGCCGGCCCCGTCATCAGGAAGACCAGTGCCACCCCCGGCTCGACCCCCTTGGCGATCAGCGCCGCCGCGATCGGGACCGAGGCCGTGGCGCAGACGTAGAGCGGGATGCCGAAAACCATCATCGCCAGCATCCCGACCACACCGCTGCCGAGCGCCCCCTCGAACAGGGCATCGGGCACAAAAGCCGCGATCAGGCCGGCAACCAGCAGTCCCACCAGCATCGATCCTCCGACATCGGCCGGCAGCGTCACGAAGCCATGCCGCAGGGCGCGCAGTACCGGGTTCGCTAGCCTGACATGCTCGCCGTCCTTGCAACAGGCGCAGTGCGCCTCCGGCGTCGGCGGGGTATCGGGCTGGTTGCGGGTCAGCGCATTCACCAGGCCCCCGCCGATCACCCCCGTCAGGAAGGCGGCCAGCGGACGGTAGACCGCCAGCAGCGGGCCCAGCATGCCGTAGGTGACCATGATGCTATCGACCCCCGTCTGGGGCGTCGAGAGCAGGAAGGCGGTCGCCGCGCCACGGCTCGCCCCCTGGCGGCGCAAGGTCAGTGTGACCGGGATGACGCTGCACGAGCACAAGGGTAGCGGCACCCCGTAGATGGCGGCGCGAAAGACGCTTCCAAGGCCACTGCCCCCGAGATGCCGGGCCACCATATCCGGCGAAACCACAACCGAAAGCACACCAGCCACGGCAAACCCGAAAAGCAGGTAGGGGGCCATGTCCTGTAGCGTGCCCCAGAGATTCAGCGCTATGTCCGCGATCCAGTTCATGCGACCATATTAGCAGGCGCACCCCACCTTTTCACGCTTAAAGTGAAAATAGTCCGGGCTAGAACTGGATGTCCGGATCATCGCCAAAGGCGTCGTTCTCATCGAACGGCGGCTCGTCTTTCGCGGCGGGCGAGGCGCCCCCGGCGGCTGGGTCGCCGAGTTTCCAGGCCACGAGATTGACGAAATACTTGCCGTTGTACTCGCGGCCACTGACATCGAACGTGACCTTGATCCTCTGCCCTTCCTTGAATTTATCAAGCAGGGCAGTCTTATCCTTCAGGCACTCGAACTTGATGTCCTGTGGAAAACGTTCACCTTCGGTGGTGATGACGAATTCGCGCTTCGAGAAGCCACTCGGGAATGTCATTTCCTTGTCGATCAGTTTGACGGTGCCTTCCATCTCATATGCTGCCATGGCGGATTCTCCTCTGTTGCCTAATCGTCCCGTATTGCGCGTGCGGGAATGGATGTTGTTCAAATTCCTAGGCGGTGAGCCACCGCCGTTTCGTCGCGTATTCAGGTGTACCGCATATCAGCGCGCCGGGAAAGCAAAAAAGCAATTCACACCCGCCGCAGGATCGCCATGGTCTCGAAGTGGGCGGTGCGCGGGAACATGTCGAGCACCTGGCAGCGTTCAAGCACGTAGGCTTCCGCCGTCAGGCGCTTGAGGTCGCGGGCCAGGGTATCGGGGGCGCAGGAGATATAGAGCAGGCCCGCCGGACGGTGCTTCAGCAGCGATTCGCAAAGCGCGGGCGAAAGCCCCTCGCGCGGCGGATCGACGATCACCGCCGTGCGGCTGGCATCCACCTTCTGGATGGCCTGGTCAAAGACTGTCGCGGCATCCCCCTCGGCAAAGGTCACCCCCGCCTGCTTGTGCTGGCGCGCATTGGCCTTGGCCGCGCGGATCGCCGGGCCGTTGACTTCCACCCCCAGCACATTCGGTACCCCCGCCTGCGCGGCGGCCAGCGCGAAGATACCGGCCCCGCAGTAGAGGTCGACCAGGAACTCGGGTGCCTGTGCCCTGATCCAGCGGACGGCCGCCTCCACCAGGTTGCCCGCCACGGCGTTGTTCACCTGCGCGAACCCGCCCGCCGGGAGGCGGATCTCGCCGATGGGCGTCTTCTCGGTCACGGGGCCGCCGGCACCGTCGCCGTCCTTCCAGTGCCGCACGCCATCGGTCTCCGTCCAGCGGAAGGTCACCGACGCGCGTGGCGGCAGCGACTGCGTGTACGCCGTGTCGGCACGCACGGCGGCGATGTCGTTATTGATCGCCTCCACAGCCAGCGGGCAACGGGCGACGTCGATCACCGTGCGGTTATCGCGGCCGTAATAGCCGAACTGACCCTCCGGACCGTTGTGCAGCACGACTTTGTTGCGGTAACCCAGCTCGCTTGGCGCGGGGACGGCCTCGTCCATCGCGACCGACTCCTGGCCGCCCATACGACGCAGCAGCGAGGCAAGCTGCCGCTGCTTGATGCGCACTTCCTCCTGGTAATCCACATGCTGGTAGGTGCAACCCGGACAGTGGTCCGCCAGCGGGCAGGATGGTTCGCGCCGATGGGGCGAGGGCGTCAGGACCTCGAGCAGTCCGGCCTCGGCATAACGCTTGTGTACCGCCTCCAGCCGCACACGCACCCGTTCGCCTTCCAGGCACCCAGGCACGAACACCGCCATGCCGTCAAGACGACCGACCCCGCTGCCACCATAGGCCATATCGACGATTTCAAGTTCAACTTCGCTGCCTGCTTCAACTGCCATGTACCGCTCCCCGTGCGTAGGTAAGTTAGTTTGCCTGACTGTCTGTGGACGCCATTACCCACACACGCTCAGGAACCACTATAGGGCGAACATAGCCCGGCTTCCAGTGAATAATCAGACAACGCGGACAACGCATCTGGGAGGAGAAAAACTAGTTGACTAGATCATATGGTCTGGTCAATAATTAAGCATGACTATTACAGAGAATATTTACGAAGCGAAAACACACTTCTCTCGGCTTATCGATCGGGCGATGGCGGGGGATGAAGTCATCATTGCAAAAGCCGGACATCCGGTGGTCTGTATAGTACCTTACCGTGCACCACTCCCTGCAAGGCGAAAACCAGGATCGGCCGCCGGGGAATTCCGGATGGGGGACGACTTCAACGCGCCCTTGTCGGAAGCGGAACTGCAAGACTGGGGATCATGAAACTCCTGCTCGATACCCATTCCTTTCTCTGGTGGATCGGCAATGATGATCGACTTTCCGATACGGCCCGTGATGCAATCTCGGACGCAAACAACGAAGTATTCTTCAGTGTTGCCTCAGCATGGGAAATGGCAATCAAGACCCGCTCAGGGAAATTATCCATGGATGCAGAACTGGCGGGGTTCCTGAAGAAACACCTATACAAAAACTGCTTCTCTGTCCTGCCCATTATCCTGAGCCATTCGTT
>CAZZBA010000039.1:0-18336 GCA_964652765.1 uncultured Victivallales bacterium
CAAGGCCCGGCGTCAAGGTCGCTGACCATGTTGCCCGTGCCCTGATCACGTTTGGCGGCATCGGCACGATTGTTGCCGTCTCGACGGTTTGTATTTTCCTGGTTGCCGTGGCCTGGCCTCTGTTCACCAAGGCACAGATCAGTGATGCCAAGCCGATCGCTCCGCCGTGGGAGCAGCAGAACGCCACACCGGTCCATATCGCGGTGGATGAGTACCAGCTCCTTGGATGGGCCATGTTCGAGTACGGCTCGGTACAGGTGTTCCGCTGCGATTCAGGGGCCGCGGTCGGTGAGCGCCAGATGCCGTTGGGAAATGAACGGTCGCTGACGGCCCTGAGTTTCAATACCGACGGGAATGACGTTTGTTTCGGCTACCAGGATGGGCACGCCCAGCTTGGCGAGATCAAGATCGATATCACGTTCCTGGGTGAGAAGCAGGTGCCGGAGCCCGTGCGTGAGGTCCCCGTCGGCGAAGTGGGAATGTTCGGGGGATCCCTCTTTGCCCACCCGCAACCCGGGCAGTTCAGGCAGCATGCTTTCAAATTCAGCACGAAACCGGCGGTCAAGCTATCGGACGAGCCGATCAGGCTGATCGGTCATTCCGTGCGGCAGAACGGTCCGGTCATCGTGGCTCTCGCCGGCGAGAGCCTGGCCATTTCCGCGGTCTCCGAAGTCCGTAATTTCCTCAGCGGGGCGGTCACGGCAACTGCCCGGCGCGTGGATCTGCCCTACGAGACGCGCAGCGGTGGCGTCGCTCCTGCCTATCTGATGCTTTCCGGTCTTGGCGATATCGCCTACCTAGCCTGGGAGGATGGCTACGTGCGCCGCTATGACACGCGGACGCTTGATAATCCCCGGCTTGTGGAGACGCTGGACATGGCACCGGGCGAGGCCAACCGGCTGACAATGCTGCGCTTCCTGATCGGGCGCACCACGCTGGTCAGCGGCGATGCCCAAGGCCGTGTCCAGGCCTGGTTCTGTGTGCCCGACGACACCAAGATCGATCGGACGAAGCTGGTCGCCGCGCATGACCTGGGCACGTCGGGCAGTGCCGTGACCGCCCTGAGTGGCTCCGCCCGTTCGCGTCTGCTGGCCGCAGGCTACGAAGATGGTCGTGTGAGGCTCTTCCATGTCACGGCCAATTCCATGCTGGTGGAAAGCGAGCGGCCTGCGGATCCCGCCGAAGCTCCGGTGCGGGTCATTGCCATCGGGTCCCGTGAGGATCAGCTGCTGGCGGCCACCCAGCGGCAATTGATCAGTTGGAACGTTGATCGCCGACATCCCGCTATCAATCTGCATGCCCTGTTCGCCAAAGTCTGGTACGAAGGCTATGCCGCGCCGCAGCACATGTGGCAGTCGTCATCGGGAACGGATGATTTCGAGCCGAAATACGGCTTGGTCCCGCTGATCTTCGGCACCATCAAGGCGACGATCTATTCGCTGCTTTTCGGGCTCCCTATCGCCTTGCTGGCGGCGATCTTCACCAGTGAGTTCATGCAACCGAGAGTGAAGGCCCGTGTCAAGCCGCTGGTCGAGATGATGGCCAGCCTGCCTAGCGTGGTGCTGGGGTTCATGGCCGCCCTGGTGATCGCGCCGGTCGTCGAGAATATCGTGCCGGCGGTGCTGGCGTCGTTTGTGATACTGCCGCTGACGTTCCTGCTGGGTGCCTACACCTGGCAACTGATGCCGCGTGCATGGGCGCTGCGCCTCGCGGAGCACCGCTTTGTCTTGATCTGCCTGATGGTGCCGCTGGGGGGGGGGGCGGCCTTGCGCTTCGGACCGGTGGCGGAACGATTGCTCTTTGCCGGGGATTTCAAGCGCTGGATGGATGGCCAGATCGGTACGGGGGCCGGGGGCTGGTTCATGCTGCTGACCCCGTTGACCGCCATCCTGACCGGTTATCTTTTCTCGACCCTGTTGCGGGACCGGTTCCGTACACTGACGTTCGGATGGTCGCGGGTGCGCGTGGCGCAGATGGATGCGCTCAAATTCCTCGCCGGGCTGGCCTGCTGGCTGGCGTTCACCGCGGCAGGGGCATGGCTGCTGGCCGCGGCCGGATTCGATCCGCGTGGCGAGCAGATGCATCATTTCCTTGGTACCTACGTCCAGCGTAATGCGATGGTGGTCGGGTTCATCATGGGCTTTGCCATCATCCCGATCATCTACACCCTGGCCGAGGACGCTCTGAGCTCGGTGCCGGAGCACTTGCGCTCGGCCTCGCTCGGGGCGGGCGCGACCAAGTGGCAGGCCGCGATCCGCATCATCGTGCCGACGGCGATGAGCGGCCTGTTCTCGGCGGCGATGATCGGCCTGGGCCGGGCCGTCGGCGAGACGATGATCGTGCTGATGGCTGCCGGCAACACGCCGGTCCTGCAGATGAATTTCTTCAACGGCTTCCGCACGCTTTCGGCCAATATCGCCGTTGAACTGCCGGAGGCACCAGTGGGTGGCACGCATTACCGGGTCCTGTTCCTCGCGGCGCTCTCGCTTTTCGTGATGACCTTTATCATCAACACGATGGCCGAGATCGTGCGGCAGCGATTCAGGAAAAGGGCATTCCAGTCGAAATAGAGCAGCATCAGCCCTGCAGTGACCGGCGGCGGGCTGGCTCTGGCGGTGGTGATGATCATCAGCCTGCTTGGATTGGTCATCTACCAGGGGATCTTCACGTTCCTGCCTGTTCCCGTGGTTCGCACGGAGTTGCACGACGGCCGTGTACACATGGGCGAGGTGACGCGCCGTGAGAGCTATAGGCCAGCGGCGACGGTGATCGACAGCATGCCGGCGACCATCCAGGAACGCGCCCGCGCCGAGGTCGCCGCTGCGGATGGCTGGGCAAAACGGCGGCTGATTCGTACCGGCAACTACGAATTGAGCGGTGAGCATTTCGACTGGGTCAGCGACTACGAGGTGGCGCGGAATGGGTTCCCGGAATGGGCGCTCGTGATCGAGCGTGTTACCTGGGGGCGTTTCTATGGTGAACCGGTTGCGTTCGAGCTTGAGCACCGTTTGGAAAAGGCCACGTTCGCGGAAGCCCAGGCCTATGCGGGATTGGTGCAGCCCGCTACGGGTCGCGCGATCCGGTTCCGCGTGGGAGGCACCTTGCTGGCCCCCGAGGCCGTAGACCTGTCGGTGCAGGTGGATGCCTGCGTCGAGATCTGGCGGGATCCGGCAGATGTCTGGCGGCAGTTCAGCAAGTATCACGGGGATGTGCGTAAGCGCCTCGTGCAACGGCAGCGCTTGGAGAAAGACGACACGGGCAAGGTCAGTCATCATAGCGAGGCGGCACGTCTGGAGTTGCGCGAAGCCGAACTCGCGGTCGAAAAGGCCGTGCAGCGCCATGGCCCGGATTCACCTCGCACGGCCGAAGCCCGTCGCCGCCTGGAGGCGCAACGGGTCGCGCAGGCAGCGGTTGATGCCGAAAGCCTGGTCGAGTTCCAGCGGATCCGGGCCGAGATTCTTGCGTTGAACCAGGAGAATGAACGCTACCGGATGGTGATGAAAACCACATCCTCGGCGGCAACGCCGGTCAGCTTGTCAGACATTGTCCGCGCCTATCCGGCGAACCAGTTGAGCCTGGGCGGCAAGATCGGCGTCTATTTCTCGCGCTGGGGCGAGTTCCTGGCCGATGATCCGCGCGAGGCCAACACGGAGGGCGGCGTCTGGCCCGCGATCTTCGGGACGGTTGTCATGACCCTGATCATGAGTATGCTGGTGGTGCCGTTCGGCGTGCTGGCGGCACTTTACCTGCGCGAGTATGCCAAAGCCGGCCCCATGATCTCGGCCGTCCGTATTGCCATCAACAACCTGGCCGGTGTTCCGTCGATCGTCTTCGGTGTCTTCGGCCTGGGCTTCTTCTGCTACCTGGTCGGTGGCTCGATCGACCAGCTCTTCTTCGAGGCCAAGCTGCCGAGCCCGACCTACGGCACCGGCGGCGTCATGTGGGCCTCCTTCACGCTGGCGCTGCTGACGCTGCCGGTGGTGATTGTGGCCACCGAGGAGGCTCTCTCCGCCGTGCCGGGTTCGATGCGCGAGGGCTCCTATGCCTGCGGGGCCAGCAAGTGGCAGACGATCAAGCGCATCGTGCTGCCGCGGGCGATGCCCGGTATCATGACCGGCATGATCCTGGCCATGGCGCGCGGGGCGGGCGAGGTGGCGCCGCTGATGCTCGTCGGGGCGGTCAAGCTGGCCCCTGAATTGCCAATCGATAGCGTGTTCCCGTTCCTGCATCCCGAGCGCAGTTTCATGCACCTTGGCTTCCATATCTTCGACCTGGGATTCCAGAGCCAGAACAGCGAAGCCGCCAAGCCGATGGTGTTCACCACCACGCTGCTGCTGATCTCGATTGTCGCCGGATTGAACCTTTTCGCCGTCATGATCCGCAACCGCCTCCGAAAGCGGTTCCAATCATCGGCATTCTAGCTTATGGAGGAGTAATGATGACAACGCAGACAGGATCATTGGAACAGCCCGTTGATGTGGCTTCGCCGGCGGCGACCGGCAGCCGACTGCAGGCGATTGCGCGCGGCGATGCATTTTCTCCCGCGATCCACGCCGAACTGGATAGCGAGCAGAGCGTGCTGGATGTCGATAATTTCAATCTCTGGTATGGTGCTTCCCAGGCCCTGCACAACATCAACATGAAGGTGCCGGCGGGTAAGGTGACCTCCATGATCGGGCCCTCCGGCTGTGGCAAGTCCACGCTGCTGCGCTCGGTCAACCGGCTGAACGACCTGATCGACTGCGTCCGTGTCAAGGGGGACATGCGCATCAACGGCCAGACGATCTACCACAAGTCGGTGGACGTCATCGAGCTTCGCAAGCGCATGGGGATGGTGTTCCAGAAGTCCAATCCGTTCCCGATGAGCATCTATGAAAACGTCGTCTACCCGCTGCGGATCGATGGCGAGCGCAACAAGTCGGTACTGGACGAAGTCTGCGAGCGCAGCCTGCGCGGCGCGGCCCTGTGGGACGAAGTCAAGGACCGGCTGCAGGAGAGCGCGCTGGGCATGTCCGGCGGCCAGCAGCAGCGCCTTTGCATCGCGAGGGCCATCTCGGCCGAACCTGAGGTGCTGTTGATGGACGAGCCCTGTTCGGCGCTTGACCCGATCGCGACCAACCATATCGAGGACCTGATCCACGAGCTCAAGGGCGAGTACACGATCCTGATCGTCACGCACAACATGCAGCAGGCTGCGCGTGTCAGCGACTATACCGCGTTCATGTACTTGGGCCGGCTGATCGAGTACGGGCCGACCGCCACGCTCTTCCAGAAACCGCATCTGCGCGAGACCCTCGACTACGTCACCGGCCGCTTCGGCTGATGCCTCCCCGGTCGCAGCGTTGCAAGCCAGAGCCCTTGTTTATAACTCATTTCAACAACCAAGAAAAGACTCCCGGACTTGGGCGTTGGATATTGGCCGTTGGTTGCATAAAGCCCAATTCGCAGATGGGTCGACACCTTTCAAAGCGCTTTTAATCATCTACAGTGTCGTTCTTTATGCGATTGACACTCGGTCTGTGACAACTATATCCTAGCCCCGAATGAGACACCGGGTCAAAAAAAGGAGTGGGTTCAGAGTGCCATGAAACCTTTGCTTCCATCACTTGTAACTATCGGCCTTGTTGTCGGGATACTGACGACAGTCCGTGCGGAAGATCGCGGGTTGGTTGTTATTCGAGCCGCCCAAGACTCCGGGCTTGTCGATTACAGCCCTCGTCGATTCCATGCGCTGGTGATCGGTATCGACCGCTATGCCAATTGGGTGCCTCTCAACTGTGCCGTTGCGGATGCCCGTGCAATGGCCGATACTCTGCGGCGAAATTACGGTTATGAAGACGTGCGCCTGCTCATTAATGATGATGCGACAAGGGAACGCATTCTGGATGAACTCGATAGGTGTCTGACTTTTGGGGAAGACGACAGCTTGCTGGTCTTCTATGCGGGCCACGGTTGGATGGATGAGGCACGGAATGGGTACTGGATTCCAGTCGATGCTCGGCAGGATCGAAAATCGGACTATTTATCAAATAGCCAGATCGTCGGCGATTACTTCCGCAAGTACAAGGTCCGGCATCTGTTGGTGGTCGCCGATTCCTGTTTCAGCGGAGCCATGTTGCGGGGCGGGGATACGACGCGCCCTCCAGACTGGAAACTTCCGGCTGGATTTCAGAAACCTTCGCGTTGGGTTTTGACCAGTGGAGATTTGACCCCGGTTGAGGACGACGCTGGTACGGGTCACAGTCCTTTTGCCACCCGTCTCCTCCAGTACATGAAGGGGTCGGATGCGTCTGCCTATGGCCTACTTGATCTTTATGTTTATGTACGGCAGAATTTAAAGAGTTCCCCGATTTGCCGGGAACTGGATACGGTGGCCCACATGCCGGGCGGTGAATATGTTTTTTGCCGACTCGATGCTCCCCTTGATATGCGCACTCCCCCAGTCGTGGTATCTAGCGCACCAGCGCCAATTGCCCGTCCAGTGGTTTCCAAATTGCCCCCGGGCCAGTCGTTTTCGGTTGATTTAGGTGGCGGCGTGCGGATGGATTTCGAATATGTCAGCCCTGGCCAATTCTCCATGGGATCAAACGAGGGAGACGAAGATGAACGCCCGGCGCACTCCATGCGGGTTGATCGCGGGTTCTGGATCGGTCGAACCGAGGTCACGGAAGGCCAGTGGCAGAAGTTGATGGGAATGAGTGTGTCGGGCGGTATTGCAGACTCTTTGAAGCCCGTTGAAGGTGTGAGCTGGAATGACGCCCAGGCATTTTGCAAGAAGCTGAATGAAACCGGCATGGCGGGCGGATTGAAGTGCCGGTTGCCGACGGAAGCGGAATGGGAATACGCATGCCGGGGCGGGACAACTGGCCGTTTTTTCTTTGAGGGTGGAGTGCCCACGTTGGGGCGGTATGCCTGGTATGGGAAGAATGCGCACGGGGGGGGCCAGCCCGTCGGGCAGCTTGAGGCCAACCCGAAGGGCTTGCGTGATATGCTCGGGAACGTCTGGGAATGGTGTGAGGACTGGTATGCCGCCTATCCGGGCGCCGAAAATGCGAATTCTTTCATGGGGCAACAGGCGCGTGTACTACGCGGTGGTTCGTATGCCAACAATTCGAGCATGATATCCTGTTCAGGTCGCAGTGGGGCCGCTCCTGACGACCGCTCCAAAGGGGTCGGATTCCGAGTGGTGTTCAGTGATAAATGATGAATTCAATGGGAGAAATATGATGAAGAAAGGCATTGAACCCTTTAACTGTTTTCTGGTGGCGATGCTGTTTTGTGTCATGGCGTTTTGCGTGGGATGCGGGACTTTCCCTGCCGAGCACAGTATATCTACCGGCGGCCGAATGTCTCCCGATTGGGCTGGCTTAAAATTATATGCGACCGATAACGTTCCTTTTGAATACGAGGAGATTGGGTTCATCTGTGTGAACGAAATGTCCAGGGACCGGAAACCAGACGACAAGGCGATGTGTGCAAAGTTCAGAGATAAGGCACTCGCGTTGGGGGCAGATGCGGTTGTCAATTTCCGAATGGATGATGACTCAGACTTTTGTTATGTCTTCAAATTGACCGGAGTCGCAGTCAAGATCAAGAAACCATAATCGGCAGGAGGAAAAGGTGCACACGATGGCTAAAACACTGGCGATTTTGATCCTGGTCGTCTTGTCGGCTGGCTGCGCCGGGCTGAACAGCTACCGGCTAGCGACTGGTCCCGCGCCATTTCATAAGTTTGATCTCCCGATTTACGCGACTGAAAATGTTCCGTTCGAGTACCAGGAACTGGGAATTGTCCGAGGTGTTGGTTGGGTATCCCATGGCTGGCCAGATCAGACCCAATGTGCGGAGGCCATGGTTAATGAAGCCAAGCAAATGGGAGCGGATGCCGTCATAGGTGTGCGTGTGGTCCCGTTTACAGAATCGTCAGGCTTCCTAATTGTTGGATGTTCTGGGGTTGTCGATATTCAGGGTGTGGCTGTTAAGATTATAAGGCCCTGATACGTGACTAAAAGGGGATGCATTTATGAAAGCAATGAAACTTGCAATGAGCGCCGGACTGGCGAGCATCCTGGTTTTCGGTACTTCTTGTGTTTCAAAACAGGCGATCGTTGCCGGAGACCGGTCTGGTGCGTTGTACGGCAACGTCAAAATCTATGGGACGGATAACGTGCCGTTTGAATATGAGGAAGTCGGGGTCATCGGACATGTTTATCACAAGAATGTCTACTCAAAGGAACAGTTCATGCGGGAATTCGTGGCCGAAGCCCAACAAATGGGGGCTGATGCGATCCTCGATTTTAAAATCGAACCGGTTCCTGTGGGTGGTGGTGTTTTTGTTGTTGTGGTTACTCCCGGTGATTTTGTACGACTGACAGGCGTTGCGGTTAAAATCAAGAGGCCATAAGGAGGAACTCATGCACACATGGATACGACCGGCATTACTTGTGTTTCTGTGCCTGACCATGGCTTTCGGGTTAACTGGATGTGTGAACCTCTATCATGTGGGAGTGGGGGCGCAAACGCCGCCTAATATCGGCAAAATCAAGTATTACTCGACCGACAATGTGCCGTTTGAATATGAGGAATTAGGTCATATCAGTATGATGCTCATCGGGTCGTGTTTTGGGCCACAACCGCTGGAGATGATCTTGCGCAACTTCAACAGCGAAGTGGCTAAAGATGGCGCAGATGCCGTGCTGAACTTCCAGATTGACTATGCGTTTAGTTCGTCCTGGCTCATCTTCCCAGGTGCTTGGAATACCCAAGTCTCCGGCACAGCCGTAAAAATCAAGCGTCCTTGACATTTATCAGCTTGCGTCAGTCCGGGTGCCCAATCGGATTTCACATCACTCGGACCAACAAACCATCCTGTCACTGGGCCGAATTGGTATGAGGATGGGGACCCAAAGGTAATCCGGCGTTCTACAATGGCAAACGAGGGTTCCGCACGGTCAGAACCTACTAGGACAACCCAACAACGGCACGAACCGTGCCGTTGCCCAGCGGCGGGGCAACGTCCGGATGAGACGAGCGTTCGGGCAGTGACTGTCGGTGACAGCGTATTACCCGTCGAACAGGAATTACGTGAAATATTGATTGCAGAGAGAATCGGCAACGCTTTTCCCGACCCGCCCTAGCAGTAGCGCTCTGATCAGGTCTCAGTGGAAAATACGTAGCAGCCGGAGTAGAGCCGCCCGCAGGCGTCCGTGTGCAAACGTATCGGGCAAAATGGCCTGTGATAAATCCGCGCCCGAGAAAATGGTATTCTTCAGCAGTGCCTCGGAAAGATTCGCTTCCCGTAGATCCGCTCCGGCAAAATTGGCCTCGTGCAGATTGGCCCCGGTAAGGTTAGCTCTCACCAGGTGTCCATTTCGCAAATCCGCCCGGTTCAGATTCGCGTCTTCCAAATCCGCCCCGGTTAGGATCGCCTCGCTCAAATCCGCCCCGGCCAGATTACACCCGCTCAATTGGGCACCATGAAAATCGGCTTTTTGAAGCTCGGCAGCCTCCAGCGAGGCACCGCCAAGCGTGGCTCCGTGCAAATCCGCCCCCGCGAGGTGGGTTCTGGCTAAAATGGCTTTTCGCAAGTTCGCATAACGCAGATTGATCCCTTCCGCATGGGTCTCGCGAAGGGTGGCGCCGCTCAATATCGCTTTCCTCAGGTTTGCACCCGATAACGTGGCGAAATCAATATCCGCCTCGCGCAAATCCGCTTTGCAAAGGATGGCCCCGGATAGGTTGGCCTCTTCAAGATCGGCCCGGTAAAGATCGGCTTCCCGCAAATTCAAGTTGCCAAGGTCCGCCTTGCTGAAATCAGGCTTGAAATCAGCATTCTCCTGCCGGCGCTTGGCGCACCACTCATTCCAGCTTGCCACTCCGAGTTTCAGAAGCCGAACCTGTACATGATCCGCCATATTAAAGCACCAGTTCGCTTGTTAACATCAGTCCCTAGATTTCACTTTATAACCAACGGAGGCCACGCTATCACAATCGGCAACGCAAGGCTATCTTTTCCGCAACGCGCCCCTGTTTTGAGTTTGGCATCGGAAACGTTCACGCTCATGTCAAATTCGTAGTCGCCAACCTGCTCCCGTAGCAGACGAGCTACTGGATTATGGCTTTCTGTCGGCGTGATGCCTCACATCACGGCCTTCGACAACGAAGATGCTGATCTCGGCAATATTCGTGGCGTGATCGCCGATACGCTCAAGGTAGCGTGAGACTAACAGGAGGTTCAGTGCTCGCGACACGGCGGCCGAATCCCTCGTCATGCAATCCGTCAATTCCGCCGAGATCGCGTCTTTCAAGTCGTCCAGCCGGTCATCCCGGAGCAAGACTTCCCGTGCCAGGTACGCATTCCGGTTCACGAAGGCATGCAGGCTGTCGCGTACCATGCCCCGTGCAATCATCGCCATCTCGGGAATGATTTCAAACGGCTTCAGAGGCGGCTCCTTGAGTAGAGTCTTGGCGCGCTGGACGATATTGAGGGCCTCATCCGCCAAGCGTTCCAGATCGGCGTTTGCCTTAACCGCTCCCATGATGAAACGCAGGTCGCCGGCAGCTGGTTGATGCAATGCGATCTGAGTCACGCAGGTCTCGTCAATCTCCACTTGCATGAGATTCACCTGCTCCTCGCGCTCATAAACAGCCGGGATCACCTCTTCATTCCGGTCGACCACCGCCTTGATTGCGTCGGCAATCATGACCTCAGCCAGCGCGCTCATCTTCATCAGCTGATATTTCAGTGCCTGTAGATTTTCATCAAAATGACGTTCCATCATTGAGCCCTCCCTGGCTCTTACCCGTACCTTCCACTAATATAATCCTGAGTCCGCCTATCCTTCGGACTGATGAATATTCCGGCCGTCTGCCCGAATTCTATCATCTCGCCCAGCAGCATATAACCTGAATAGTCCGAGATGCGGGCGGCCTGCTGCATGTTGTGAGTCACGATCACGATCGTATACTTGGCCTTGAGGTCCAGCATCAGCTCCTCAATGCGGGCAGTCGCGATCGGATCCAGCGCCGAGCAGGGTTCATCCATCAGGATCACCTCGGGCTCCACGGCCAGGAGCCTTGCCACACACAACCGTTGCTGCTGGTCCAGCGGCAGCTCCACCGCGGAATGATGAAGCTTGTCCTTGAGCTGATCCCACAACGCGGCGGCTGTGAGGCTGCGCTGGACAATCTCCTCGATTCGGCTCCTGTCGCGCATCCCCGCTACACGCAACCCGAAGGCCACATTGTCAAGGATTGAGAGCGGGAACGGATTGGGGCGCTGGAAGACCATCCCCACCCGCTTGCGCAAAAGACACACATCGGTATTCGGCGCGTAAATATTCTTTCCCTCAAGCAGAATGGTCCCCGAGACACGGACGCTCGGGATGAGATCATTCATCCGGTTCAAGGTCCGGAGCAGGGTTGACTTCCCGCAGCCGGAAGGTCCGATCAGCGCCGTGATATGACGGGCCCTGACGTCCATGGGGACCTGCTTGAGGGCCTGGAATTCGCCGTAAAACAAATCCAGGTTACGCACACTGATGACGGGATCTGCACTCATCCGAACCTGCCTGTCACATAATCGTTTGTCCGTTTGTCATCGGGCACGGTGAAGATCTTCTCGGTAGGACCGTACTCCACCATGTCGCCCATCAGGAAAAAGGCCGTCTCGTCGGCGACCCGGGCCGCCTGCTTGGTATTGTTGGTGACCAGGATGATGGTGTATTTCTCCTTCAGGATCGTGAGGGCTTCCTCGATCTTGGAGGTGGAAATGGGATCCAGCCCCGAGCACGGTTCATCCAGGAGAATCACCTCGAGTTCTTCCATGGCCAGGACGCGGGCTAGGCAGAGCCGCTGCTGCTGGCCGCCGGAGAGGCGCAGTCCTGACATCCGGAGCCGGTCCTTGACCTCGTCCCAAAGGAAGGCCGCCTTCAGGCTGCGCTCCACCACCTCGTCCAGGCGCGTCTTGTTCCGCATCCCCGACAGCCGTGGTCCGTAGACCACATTCTCGTAGACACTCATCGGCAGGGCCACCGGCAAGGCGAACAGCATGCCGACCCGCTTGCGGAGCGCCACCACATCGCATGCAGGATGATAGATGTCCTTCCCATCCAGAAGGATCTGTCCTTCCGCATGCATATCCGGCACGAGGTCGTTCAGCCGGTTCAGGGCACGCAGGAACGTCGTCTTCCCTGCCCCCGCCGGCCCGATAATCCCGAGAACCTGGTTGGCAGGAATATCGAGCGAGACCCCGCGGAGGGATTCCTCCTGCCCGTGGAATACCCGCAAGGCCCGGATGGTGATCTTGGCTGGACATGCTTGGATCATCGGGTCCTCCTGGCAATATACCGGTGCATCATCCCGTAGGCGATCATGTTGACCAGTAGCACGGAGATGATCAGCACGGCCGCCGTGGCATACGCCTTCTCGGTTGAAATGCCCTCGCGGGCCAGGATGTAGAAATGCACGGACATGGTCCTCACGGAATCAAAGGCCGAAATTGGCATCCGCAGTGCAGATCCCGCCGTGAAAATCACCGCCGCCGTCTCCCCGATGGATCGACCGATCCCGAGCATGACGCCCGTCACGATCCCCGGAAGCGCATTGGGCAGCACCACCTTTAGCACGGTTTCCCAGCGCGTGGCACCGAGCGAGAAGCTGACCTCGCGCCAGGACTTGGGAACCGCCCGGATCGCTTCCTCCGACGTCCGGATAATCGTCGGCAGGACCATGATCGCCAGCGTCAACCCGCCTGATAACAGGCACCAGCCCATCTTCAACCCCACCACGAAGAAAATGAAACCGAAAAGACCGAAGATGATGGAGGGGATGCCCGCCAGGCAGTCAGTCCCGAACCGGAGCGCGCGGGTCATCCGGGTTTCCCGTGTGTATTCCGTCAGGTAGACCGACGTCCCGACGCCCAGTGGCAGGGCGATGGCAATGGCCAGAAGCGGAAGCAGGATTGTCCCCACCAAGGTCGGCAGGATCCCGCCGGCGCGTCCCATGTCCTTGGGATTGGTGGACAGGAACTCCCATGTGACTCCCGGCAGGCCTTTCCCGAGGACGAAGACGATCACGAAAACGAGTACCACGACGGTGAAGAGCGTGGCGCCTCCGAGGAGCGCGACCGCCAGTGCCTGGGTGACTTTTGGGGGAATCCTCATTTCTTCCTCGCCTTCCCCTTGATCGCCGACAACGCGATGCCATTGAGCACCATGATCACCACGAACAGCACGATGCCGGTCGCGAAGAGGGCCTCGCGGGCCAGCCCGGTGGCATTCGCCATCTCGAGCGCGATATTGGCCGTCAGGGTCCGGACCGGATCGGTGACGGCATGGGGAACTTTGACCGTATTGCCAGCCACCATGATGACCGCCATGGTTTCGCCGAGGGCTCGCCCCATGGCCAGGATAATGCTGGCGATGATGCCGGACCGCGCCGCCTTGATCGTCACCATGTGTACGCTCTGCCACCGGGTCGCGCCGAGCGCCAGGGCACCTTCCCGGTAGGAATTCGGGACGGCCGCAATCGCATCGATCGAAATGCTGAGGACCGTCGGAAGCACCATGATGCCAAGGATGATCGAGGCGGCGAGAACCGACAGCCCGGGCCCGCCCATGGTCGCGCGGATCCAGGGGGCCAGCACCATCACCCCGAGGAATCCGAACACCACGGAGGGAATCCCGGCCAGCAGCTCGATGGTCGGCTTGATGATCTTCATCATCATCGGCGGCGCGAATTCATTGAGGAAAATCGCCCCGGCGATTCCCAGCGGCGCTCCGATCAGCATCGCTCCGAAGGTCACCCAGAGAGAGGCCACGATCATCGGATAGATCCCGAATTTCCCCGCGAGCGGATCCCAGTCCGAGGCGAACAGGAAATCCTTCAGGCCCACCTTCATCATGAAGGGCAGGCCTTCCTTGAAGATAAAGACGGCAATCAGCAACAGGCTGGCAACGGCGGAAAACGCCACCGTCATCAGCGCGTACTTGGCAATTTTTTCACCGTTGAACTTCATTATGAGAAACAGAATCCAGGATAACCGTTTGAATCTCGCGCCATTGGGTTAAAGATTTTCCCCTTCTGGATACCTGAATTATTTCGCCCGGATGAGGCCGCTCTGGTGGAGCAGGTCCTGGGCTTCATTGGACATCACATATTCCAGGAAGGCCTGGCAGGCTGGACTGGCTCCATTCTTCGCGATCAGGAAGACGGGCCGCACCAGCCGGTACTCCCCTTTCATGATCGCCGCTTCCGTGCACTCTATGCCGTCCACGCTGACCGCTTTGATCTTCTCATTGATCAGTCCATGGGAGACATAGCCGATCGCATTCTGGTCGTTGGCCACCGTTTCCCGGATAGTGCCGTTCGAGTCCTGGACCAGGGCATCCTCCGCCAGCTTGATCCCCCCGAGGATCTTCTCGAATGAGGACCGGGTTCCGGAGCCGGCCTCGCGGGAAATGACAGCGATCGCGTGATCGTCCCCGCCCACGTCCTTCCAGTTCTTGATCTTGCCACTGAACACATCCCGGACCTGATCATAGGTCAGACTGGAAATCTTGTTGGCGGGGTTCACCACCACGGCGATCCCGTCCCGTGCCACGATCAGCGACTTAAGCGAGGCCGCCTCGGGCGGCAACGCGACCAGATCCGCCATCCCGATCTCCGCGGCACCGGACAAGGCCGATTGGATACCCATGGACGACCCGCCCCCCTGCACCGTGATCATCACGCCGGGATGAGTGGTCATATACTGGTCCGCCAGTTTCTCGGCAAAGGGCTGGAAAGCCGTCGAGCCGGCCATGGTGACGTTCTCACGGGACTTGCCGCAACCCGTCAACCCGATGATACCCGCGCACAACACCGTCCCCGTCAACGCAACCATTTTCTTCATAAGCACTGGACTCCTTGTGGACTTAAAGGATCAGAAATCGCTTTTCTGGCGTTACGAGCACCAGCCCGTTGAGACCGACCTGAAACACCGTTTTCAATTCGGAGACAATGCGGAAATCAGGCCGCAAAGTCAAGATCTTGGTTAGTAGGCGATTAGTATTTGATTAGATGCTGATTAATTCCGGTTATCGATGCACTACAGACCACCTGGTCACTGAAATGAACGGTGCGGAGGTTTCTTCTTTCTGAGGATTTTATATGCCGCAGACAACATGGCGCTCAGGGCTTGTTTGTCTTTTATATGATCTACAATTATGTACGCCATTCGCGCTCATAATTACATAATTGTCACATTCAGGAATCAAAAATACCCGGCCAGCGTTTCAGGCTATACTTGCAAATTAATCACTATTAAGCATTTGCATGGTTGTCACGGGTGGTCAACAGTGTTGGCATATAATCTGCGTTTAAAAAACATTCAGTGCATTGTTCAATGAGTATCCAGCAGGAACGCGCAATTGAATCGGGTGCCGGTTGGTATGACTCAAAACAGTTAACATGGTCGGGGAGGGATAATGTTCAGCAGAAAGACGATTCTAGCCATATTGACTACGGTTTTGTTTCTGTTTGGAGGCGTGAGTACCGGAAGGTCACAGGAGGTGGTTGGTGGGCCGCTGATGGCGGATGGGAACGCGTCTGCGAATGCGTTATTCCTGTTACTAGGCGCGGTCATGATCTTGGCGATGCACGGGGGTTTTGCCTTCCTTGAGGTGGGGTCGGTCAGGCGCAAGAACCAGGTGAATGCCCTGAATAAGATTCTTTGCGAGTGGGGTTTCTCGACGATTGTCTATTTCCTGATCGGGTATCCGATCTCCAGGGGGATATCGCTGCTGGCACCGGTGAACGAATGCCTTGCGGAAAACGGCATATCGTATTTGCGGTTCTTCTTTTTCCTTGGGTTTGCCGCCTGCATTCCGGCTATCATTTCGGGGGGCTTGGCCGAGCGGGCTAAATTCTGGACAAATGCCGCCGCCGGGGCGATTTTCGTGGCGCTTGTATATCCACTCATCGAGGGGGCTACATGGGGTGCCTTTTCGGGATTCCTGGGCGGGGCGGACGGTTGGCTCGCGCGCCATTTCGGTGCGCCTTTCCATGATTTTGCAGGCTCGGTAGTGGTGCATGCGACTGGCGGCTGGCTGGCCTTTCCGGCTATTATCCTGCTGGGTGCCCGGATTAAGCGCTACGACAGCAATTCCATCAAGGTCAGCAGCATTCCCTTTCTCGCGATGGGCAGCTGGATCCTGATCGTCGGCTGGTTCGGTTTCAATGTCATGAGTGCTGGTACCCTGAGCGCGCTTTCAGGGCTGGTGGCGATCAATTCGCTGATGGCGATGGTGGGTGGCACGATGGCGGCGATGCTCATTTCCAAGAATGACGCTGGCTTTGTACACAACGGTGCCCTGGCCGGACTGGTGGCAGTGTGTGCCGGGTCGGATTTGTACCACCCGGTTTCCGCCCTGGTGGTCGGGATGGTGGCTGGGTCGATCTTCGTCTTTCTTTTTGAAGCGGAAACCAAACACTGGAAAATAGACGATGTCCTCGGCGTATGGCCGCTGCACGGGATGTGTGGTGCGTGGGGCGGTGTGGCGGCGGGGATTTTCGGGCAGAAGGCGCTCGGCGGGCTGGGGGGTGTCTCCTTCTTCTCGCAATTGCTGGTAACGCTGGCGGTGGTTACGGTTGCGCTGGTCAGCAGTACGCTGGTATATGGTGTGCTAAAGAAAACGGTCGGGATCCGTCTGGCGGCGCATGACGAGATCATCGGTGCGGATCTGGCGGTTCATTCCATTGAAGCCAATCCGGAAGAGGCCCTCTGACAGCGGTGTGGAAACAATAGCAGGTTAAGGATATCAATCATGAAAATGGTAATTGCAATTATTCAACCCGAGAAACTGGATTCCGTTAAGCAGTCGCTGTTCAATTCGGAGATCCATAAGATGACCATCAGCAGGGTGAAGGGGTGCGGCCAGCAGCGAGGGTACGAGGAAAGTTACCGCGGGCAGGTACATCGTGTGAATCTGCTGGACAAGATCCGGATTGAGATCGCGGTGAACGACGAGTTTGTCGAGCCTACGATCACGGCCATCATCAAGGCGGCCAAGAGCGGTAATATAGGGGACGGCAAAATTTTCGTGATGCCGCTGGAACGCTGCATCCGCATACGTACCGATGAGACCGGCTCGGCTGCGATCGGCTAGGCGGGCCGGCGGTGACGCCGGTTTTACAAACGTATTCCAGCAGTCCAACATTCAACGCCCAATATCCACCGTCTGACGATATCATTGGCGTTCGAAGGGGTGGAGCTGGCCGGCGATGATCGAGGCCCCTCCATCGACGACGAGGGTGTGGCCGGTGATCTTTTCCGAATAGGGGCCGAGCAGGAAGGCAACCGCATTGGCGACGGACTGCTTGTCGCGGGTGGTATCCCAAGGCAGCGGGCTCGACTGGCTCCAGAGCTCGGTCATGCCGCCGAAACCGGGGATCTTCGAGGCGGCCTTGGTGTCGAGCGGACCGGCGGAGACGGCGTTGACGCGGATATTGTCGCGCCCGTGCCGGCGGGCAAGGGCGCGGACGAGCGCCTCCAGGGCGGCCTTCTGCACACCCATCCAGTTGTAGAAGGGGTAGACACGCGTGGTGTCGAACGTCAGCGCGACGACCGATCCGCCGCCGGACAGGTTCCCCTGGGCATGGCGCAGCACGGTCGCCAGCGAGACGCAGCTGATGTGGTGCGAAAGCGTGATGTCGTCGATGGCATCTGTATGGAATTCCTCGCCCAGCAGGGTGCGCGGATTGGCGAAGGCGATCGAGTGCACGATGCCGGCCAGAGGGCCGATATCGCGGAAGAGGGCGGCGACTTGTTCGTCGACCGTGATGTCGCAGAACCGGAAGTCGATCTGCTCGCGCTCCGCGTCCGTCAGCGCATCCGTCCGGTCAAGGAACCGGCGCTTGATGATATCGTTCTGGACGGTGTAGATCACGCGTCCGCCCATTGACTGGATCGTCCTGCCGATGGCGTAGGCCAGCGAGTCGGGGTCGAGAAGCCCCATCACCAGATAGTTCCTGCCTGCTTCGATCATCACGTATGTCCTTTCAATAATAGGTTTGTGAGTATGTGGGTATGGGAGAAATTCCTGATACTAGACCCACACACTCACATACCTACTCGCATTGACCAAACTGACTTTAACCCATTGTGTAAAGGATGTCCACCGGTAAAATCACCGGGCTGGAGATGGGGTAAGGGCGCAAGGTTTTGAGGTTGACAGGCGGCGTCCGGTGCCGCTATAGTCCCGTGTACATTGCTTCAAGAAGCACATGTTCCGTTGTTTGCGCACGGGCGATTAGCTCAGTTGGTTAGAGCGCCTGCTTCACACGCAGGAGGTCACA
>CAZZBA010000040.1:0-18215 GCA_964652765.1 uncultured Victivallales bacterium
ATAGCCGGGAAAACTACAGGTTGTGGCTGGTTGAGTCAACTGCATACCCAGATAATAGAATTTCGAAAAACTTCCGTAGGATACCCGCAGCCGGACTTCACGTTCTGCCGCGAGCCCGCTTGCCTTGCAACGATTCAACAGTTCCGCCTGATAAATCCGTTCATCACAGAACCGTCCCAACTGATTATGCATATCGAATGCATGCCGCATGACCTGATAATCGATGGCATAAAACCGCTCCCTATCAACACCAGCAACACACAAATCACATTCAACACCCATCTCCAACCTCATCATCCTGTCAACAAATCATCCTGTCAAAATCCCCAGCCCCCATCATCCTGCCGCACGCATCCGTTTCAACGCCGCTTTCGCCTTGTCCATCACCGCATTCATGCCGATCACGAGCAGCACAGCCAGCACAAAGACCAGGTAGCCCGAGTAGTCGTGATAGACCTTCATGCCGGTATCCTGACCGAAAAACCACGCGACAATCGCAATCGTGACGATGCGCCCGATATTGGCCATGGCGGCAATCGGCACACTCATCAGGAACATCAGCCAGCGTTCGGCATTCGATTGACGGAAGACATAGGCATAGGCAGATGTCAGCGCCATCAGAGCCATGATCGAGCGGATCCCGCTACAGGCATCCGCCACATCCATGGCAAACCCTTGCCCGGCCGTCGAGAAGACAGCGGTACCGGTACGTATGGTTGGAATGCCGAGCCCATTGAGAATCTCCGCCGCCGCGACGCTGCCGAAGAGGCGCAGAGGAAACGTGGCCTGCGCCAGGAACCTGATCGGAATCGCAAAGCACAGGAACGCCAACGGAAAGAGAGTCAGCCCTGCCATCTCCGCCCCGCCAAAGCTCCACGCCAGCCCCCACAGGGCGATCACAAACCCAAGGGCCGAGGCATGCGGGATCTGCATCCGCAAGCCCGCAAGGTGCAATCCGATCGCCAACGCCAGCAGGACGACACCGAACACATGAGGCTGCGGCACCTCAAGCGCCTTGAGCAATCCAACTCGCCGACGCCACAGCAGCCATAGACTGACCAGCGGGATAACCATTCCATGCGAATAGTCTACCGCCTCGGTCGATTCACTGGACCACATAAAATACAGCCACCCAAACAACGATTGACTCGACACGGTTTCCCATATCGTGACGCCGGAGAAATGGAAAAGCGCAACCAAAAGGACTAGGCCCACTATGCATGCAAGCCAAGGTTTCATTAAATCTAGTTTCAACGTCATGCTCATGAAATATGCCCCATTTTGATAAAGACGGCCAGCCCCAATTTCAGTGGACTTAGCGGGTTTTAGCAAACACCTTTGCTTATGCGGCTCCTAGCCGGGGCAATGCATGGATACGCGGCGGGGCTCCCTGTCTGTGATATAGGCACGAAGTCCAGACCATTGCAGCAGAAAATGCAAAACATAGAGCGGGTTTAAGATGAGATAACGTCGCCAAAGACGAAGCGGCTCGCAGCGCAGTCGGAAAATCCACTCCAACCCCATGCGCTGCATCCAACTTGGCGCCTGCGCCAACAATCCGGCATGGAAATCAAATGCGGCACCAACAGCGATTAACGGCATCGATAGAACCTTTTTGAATTCATGAACCCAGATTTCCTGCCGTGGACATCCCAACCCGCAAAAAACGATCCTGGCACCACTGACGCGAATGGATTCGGCAATATCCGCGATCTCTTCGCTGGAAAGCGTACGAAACAGGGATGCCCGCATCCCCGCAATTTGCAGATTCGGGAAATGCGCACACAAGCTGCGATTTAAGGCATGTAATGTTTCCGTTTTACTTCCATAAAAATAAATCGGCAATTTTTCCGCGGCGGCCCGCCTGCATACTTCAAGCATGAGGTTGGGACCATACACGCGATCCAATAAGCCGGCGTGGTACAATCCATTTAAAGCCCAGCGCACGGGTTGCCCATCCGGACAGACCAAGTCCAACGTATTGAGAATGGCACGATACGAATCATCCCGCACACCCGTCATAACCCCATGCACCGCAAGCGCAGTCACCGATAAAGGATTGCCCTCCACAGCCGATTCAATAACAGTCCCAACCGCCTTTTCGTAATCAACGGCATCAACCAGAACGCCTAACACATTTTTTTTGCGAGTCATAGCCATAATCAGACGCCTGACCCCAACCAGCGTTTCTCATTCATTGCGAATATTTCCTGCAAGATCCCTGCCACGTTATACTTTTGCTCCCACTGCGGGTACCTCTTCGCAAACTTACCATTATCACTAATCCACCAAATGTGATCCCCAATGCGGTTCTCGTCGCGATACGACCAATTCAACTTCCGGGCGCTGATACTCTCGCAAAGCGCAATCGCCTCCATCATCGAACAGTTGCTCTTACGGCCCCCGCCTATGTTATAAACCGCGCCACACTCCGGATCGGCAAAGAACGCAGCAAAAGCCGCGACGAGATCAGAACTGTGAATATTATCCCGAACCTGCTTACCCTTGTATCCCAAAACCTCGTACGGCGTTCCCGTGACAACGCATTTCATCAGGTAAGCAAGAAAACCATGCAGACGCGTTCCTGAATGACTGGGACCGGTCAAACAGCCTCCTCGCAGACATACAGTTGGCATATTGAAATAGCGCCCATACTCCTGGACCATCACATCCGCCGCCACCTTTGATGCGCCAAAAAGACTGTGCAGGGTCTGGTCAACTGACATATCCTCTCGGATCCCGCCCGCATAGGTGTGGCCTGGATCGATCTCCCAACGCGTATCCAACTCAACCAAAGGTAGTGAGTTCGGACGATCACCATACACCTTGTTCGTTGACGTAAAGACAAACGGCGCGTCCGGCGCATACAGCCGAGTTGCTTCAAGCATATTCAGAGTGGCGTTGGCGTTTACACTGAAATCCGTCTGCGGATCGTTTACCGCCCAATCATGTGAGGGCTGAGCCGCTGTATGAATCACGCCGGCGATGCTGCCCTGATGCTCTGCAAATAAATGATTTACCGCGGCGGCATCACGAATATCAAAATCAAAATGCCGATACCGATCCTTCAGTGTTGCGCTAACTCGACCCCGATTCCAGAGCGTTGACGCCTCCTCTCCGAAAAACACGCTACGCATGTTATTGTCGATACCCGCAACATCAAAACCATCCGCTCCAAAAAACAACGCGGCTTCGGAACCAATCAGCCCGGAGGCCCCTGATACAATTACAGTCTTCTTCATACGCGACCCCTTGCTGAATCGAATGGTATTAGTCTGACATCCAGATATTCAACATAAACCTCTTTGGTAATGATGAGTGTCGGATTGTAACCATTGTGCAGCGTCGCGGTCAACATCTTGCATTCGCTTCGCGCTGGCCAGGAAAAGCCTAACTCCAATTGTCGCCCTTACGCTTTACGCATAGCAACATACGCAGACCAGCCGCGATAGTGTGCTTGGGCCGTGCATCTGGGGCGTCCCTTTCCTGCATAGCAGTAGTAAAACATATAGGCTCCGAAAAACACCCAGTTTCTAGAGATTCCCGAAGCCGTCAGCTTGAATCCGACTTGCTCAAGTTGCTGAATCACCTTGGCGGTATCAGGAACGTCAAGATGCGTTGGGTCATCATAAAAGTTCATTGTATAAAGGGCACGGCCTTCGCCATTTTCCGGGGCCGATGGCAAATCGACGGTTTTGGCATGCGGGAACTCCAGATAGAGCCACCCGCCGGGTTTGATCACACGCGCCAGTTCCCCGAACAGGCGCTTTGTATCCGGCAAATGCTCGATCAGATGCATCACCGTAACCATATCAAACGTGCTACCCTTCATGGGCAAGGGCTGGCGCAACACGTCGCATGTCTCGAAAACCGCTCCGGGCGGTAACGCATTAGGCTCGACGGGACATATATCGACAGCGTGAAATTGCAGATCAGGACGTAGCTCGGCCATATGCCGGAGTGTTTCGCCGTTGCTGGTTGCCACATCCAGCAGCAGCCCTCCACGAGGAGTCTTCGCCACGTATCGTGAACGAGTATCCAGCCATGGACAAAATCGCAGGTATTTCCAGTTCATGATTCGGGCACTCCGAGTTGTTTTGAAAGCCAGGTATGAATACGCAGCCAAGCCACAGCGGGTTCAAGGTTCAATAAACAATAAGGTTTGTCGAAATGACAGGAATCGAAACAGGGACGATAGCGGCATGGCATCCCTTCGACAACACAATGTATATCGCCGTAAGGCCGAAAGACAGCAGGAACCTGCGGCCCGAAAATGGAGCAGACAGGAGTTCCCAGGGCCGCCGCGATATGCCCGGGACCGCTGTCGTTCGCCATGACCGCATCTGCGCGACCTAATACGGCAACAAGCGATCCTATCGGCAAGTCCCGCAGCATCAAATCAGCAAGACCTTCCAGATCAGAACCATAGCCATCCGCTTCCGGGATCACCACGATTCGCACATCATTATAGCTCCGCCGTATACTTCTGATGATATCAGCCCAGTGCCTGACCGGCCAGCGTCGCACCTTCTGACCCGCTCCGCAATGTATGACAACAACGGATGAATTGGTCTTGCATATATCGGCATAAGAATCCGGCAGGGCAGAGGCTGCCGCGCCCAGGCAAGGGGCCGTAACCGGCAAATCCGGGAAAGAATACATGACGGCGTTCCGCCAGCATTCAACACGGTGAATATCACGGTTCATTCTCAACGAGCCTGTCAGGAAAGACTGACTCCCGTATACACCATATCCAACACGCCGCTTGACGCCGCACAACAGCATCAGCAGGTGGTCACGCGGATCCTGGCGGACAGAGAATACGATGTCATAATGTTCATTCCGCAAGCCAGCAATCAACCTGAACATCTTCATCCACGGCCATGCCCATAGCCAGTATTTACGGCGAAATGCCGTCCACGGCCAACTGAAAGCGAAGTAGCTACATTCAGAATACGATAACGCGAGTAGTGTTGCTGAAGACGGTTTGCATAATACGCCAATCTGGTGGCCCGCAGCCCGCAGGGAACTGACGACGCCCGTCATCATCACGGCATCACCAAGCCCCCATAATTCAATCAGAAGGATTTTCATCAGCTTCCTTGTCAGATTCTCGTGCTATTCTCCGCCGAGCCGGGTTTTCCACAAAAACCGAGGACTTGCAACAGGGAATGTTCGCCTCGATTCGGGATTTGCAGACGTAAAGATCGAATATTCAAAAGGCGCTGGCCAATATAATCCATTTTGTAATCGTCGCAGTCGATGGTAGACACGCCAAAATGATTTTAACCACAAGACCCATCCCGGCGCCGATTCTCGTAATCGCCTAGCCTCATCCTTTGCCGTTTTCGATAGTGCAAGATTGCGGCCATCATCCGTAAAACTGGATGTATAACACCTCATAGAACGCATATTTGCACGGCGTCTCATCAGCTTTAGGGCCCATGCCGCGTCCCCTGCTGCGCGCCAGCTCGAATCAAACCAGGCGTCAAAGCGATGGACGATATCTGTCCTGAAAAAGGTGGATGCCGTCAACGTTCCAAGTTCGCAAACCATGGTGTGATAATAGAGGGGCGTTAGCGCTTGGCGACTACAGGCATAATTTCCCGATTCATCGACAATAACCGTGTCGGCAAACAAGACATCCAGAGCGGGATCATCAAACTGCCGGACGACCTGCGTCAATGCCCCGGGAAGATATTGCTCATCGCTATTCAGGTAGGCGGCGACACGAGCGGACGCCATTCGTAATCCTTTATTTACGGCATCGTACATGCCGTCGTCTGGTTCGCTGATCCACTGTATGCCTGACTGTCTTTGAAGCCAGGCAACGGTACCATCGGTTGACCCCCCATCAATCACAATGTGCTCGACCCGCACAGCCTCTTGATCCTGTACGGATGCGCAACACAAGGCCAGCATCTTGCCAGGATTCAAACAGGGGGTAATGATCGTAATATCAGGTTTCTGCATCCGTATCTCCACGTGATGACTCGGGATGGAAACGATTCTCAACGCCATGGAAGAAGCCGAGGATTGCACAAACAGCCTGTAAATCCTGCCCTCCGCCATTCATGAGCATCTGTCCGAATATAGCCACAACAGCCCCCATCAGGCCCGCATAAAGCACCAAAAAGTCAACATCGGTGCTATCGTATTGCCGCATCCAAGCACGCCACAGAACGAAGAGCAAACCACAGGCAAACGCCAATGCTGCGGGCAAACCACACTTGACCGCCACCGTAACAAGCGCGTTGTGGTAATCCCCGGCCGTAATCAACGCGCTGGCAGCCCAGTTCTTACCTTGAAAGGATGCCGCCCACATGAGCTCATCAGCCGAAAATGACCAACCCTGCCCCAGCAGCGGATTGTTGCGGATGTTCTTGATAGCCACCTCTAAGATGCTACTCCGGAATTTTGAAGACCAGCCTGTTTCTCCTGAAGTGGCAATTCCGTGATCCAGCATGGCCGCAATATCAGCGCGATCATATGGCAATACCGTAGAAAGCGCCCGCCTCGCGACAACCGGAACCATCTGCTTTGGTATGACAGTCAGAATGGGGATGACCATACAGAAGGCTATCGCGATTCCCACAAACAACCTGCGGCGATAGCCAAAGCACCAGAATACAGCAGCCAGAGATGCCACCGAAAAATAGAGGCGACTACGGAAAGGAGACAGTACACCAAGCAAAAGAAAGAAGAGACTAAAGAGAACTGGCATCAATATCGGCATCTGATTTTGCCTGACTCGCTTCAAAAGCGCCGCCAGCCATAATGGCATGAGAAACCATAGCGAGCCTTCATACCAGCCAAAATAGAACGGCATTGACTGCGGGCTGATAAAACGCCAGAAGATCCGCCACAACAACATACCCAGCGCCACACCGAAAAGCACACGTAGAACAGCCCGCGGACGGAAGTTCTCCCGCCCTAATTGATCCGCAATAAAGAACAACGGCACCGCGAAACTGTACGATATCGCATGGCGCAGCCCGCCGGTGCCACCCATTCTAGCGGAGCCCGGCCGATCCATCAGAAGCCGTCCAATGATAACGCCACCTGCCATTAGCAGCAACCATGCCGACCAGTGATTGACGCGAATAAACAGCTTTTGTTGAATCAATCGCTCCAGCACATAAACACCGGCAATCATTACAGCAAAAACAAACCCCACCGTGAAAGAATCCATAAGCATGATGGGAAGACTGATATTCACCATCCAGAAACAAAGAAGCCATGCCAACCAGTGCCGTCTGTTGGAAATAATGAAAATCAAAAAGAGAGGCAACAGTGCCAACGCGACCCTGAGGACTGAATCCGTATTAATCCCAGACGCTATTGTTTTGACGATGTAAACAGCCATTAAAACAAACGCGGTGCCAAAAACATAAATATTTATACGATTACCCAATGGAAGTCCTTTTTATGCAGTTTCAGGAGTCAATACCGGTTAAGCCAATCACCTAAAGTCTAAACAATCTTTTTTGCAATAGAAATATTTATTCACATCCAGCCATCACGATAAACGTCTTTATCGCCAGCAACGGTAACAAGCAATTCATTTAATACTTCATTCAAGCGAATCATATTTCCTTTTTCGGAAAAATGGTTTTTGGCAAGTTCTCGAGCAGCTTGCCCCAGTTGATCAGCGAATTGCACGTCCGCTGCCAACCGATCGATAGCATGAGCCCACTCTCTCGCATCAAAAGGCGAAACCAGAAGACCGGTTTTCCCTTGAATGATGGATTCTGCGATCTCAGGCCAGTCGGAAGCAATCGCAGGCCGACCGGCGGCTGCCGCATCAATTACAGCTTTTGAAAAATGAGGTTCCGAGAAAGGACAGAGTACAGCATATGCACATCGGAATACGTCGGATGGATCCTGCATCCAGGGAGCCATCACTACACGATCCGTCCCGAGCTCTGAGGCAAGCCTTTCGACTCGAGCAGAATAGGCGCAATGCTTAACCAGAAAAGTCAAGCGACGCCAAAGCCATTTCTTCAGCCGCGGCATCTGCATATCAGAGGCCCCTCCCAGCACCAATAGTGTCACATCCCTTGACTGTAGATACTGGCAGGACTGCAACACCGTTAGCGTACCTTTATTCCGCGTTTTTCCGCCCGGGACCAAAAATATCTTCCGTTTTTCTGGCATGCCAAATCGAGGTGACACTGATGTCGCTGAGTTATCTTTAGGGAATGCCGACCAGTCATGTACGACGCTGACGGGTCCGTGATAACCAATCTGCTCGGCATTGGCCATCGTGATGGACACCACATGGTCAATCGAACGGAAGTAATGTTTTTTTAGCCATGTGCGCGGATCAAACCAATGATCCTCCCAATGTTCTCTTACATGCATACAAACAGGAACATCAACCGCGCTCTTGATGGCTGGTGCCAAATGCGCAAACACCGCACTGTTCAAGTAAACGCAGTCAGGCTGTTGTTCGCGACATAGCTTGAACACAACCCTTGCCGAGCGCTTCATCAGTAGCCGGTCTTGAATCCAGCTAACATCATGGAAGGCGGCAGCTTGTCGCGGGATATTCCAGAGCGTACGCAGCCCCGGGGTCACAAAAAAGGAAACATTCTCAGCCTCTAAAACGGCTGTCAGCCAACCCTCTCCTGGCACGGCAACGATGACATCCATCTTGTTTTTTAGCGATCGGACAATACCAAGTAATGCAAGCGCTATTCCTCCAATTGATACAATTGGCTGCAAAATCAACATTCGAGGTCGTATCCCCATCATCTTCACCTTCACTTGCGGTCAAGTCCAAACAGATAACGAAAAGCACCTCGCGCCAATAACGCTTCCGGGTAGTGAACTATCAACGATTTTCTGGGACTACGATTAGCCACGCTAACCATCAACATTCGCCAGCGCTTTGCACGCAGTAGGAGCGCTTTTTGCCACCATGAACAGCCATTCATCAACCTTGAGAACATGATGCATTCTTCATCATAGAATCGCGCCTTGTTACAGGTCTTTGCAAGCTCGTGATACCTGAAACCAGCCAGCACGCGCGGGATAACAACCGGTTTAAATTTGGACAGGGACATTCTCAACCAATACTCAAAATCAAATGCATAATCCATATTCTGGTTGAATGCCCCTACAGTTTCAAACGCCCGTCGACTCCAGAAGGTGGCAGGTTGAGGCAGTGGTGAATATTTGGCGATCTGAGCTAGCCCCAGAGACCCAGACGGCATTTGCGCCTCATCGGGCTGGTTACGACCAAAATGCAAGCATCCACCAGTCCACCAATCGCCCCCAGATTGCATCGCAGCCGCAACGTCACTTAAGGCATCCGGCATGAATATATCATCCGAATTCAAGTAGCATACGATATCACCTGTTGCCCGCAACAAGCCCTTGTTAATGGCGTGCGCCTGCCCGCTGTCCGGTTCGCTAACCCAAAATGATAGCCTGTGCGAAAAGGATTTAATGATGTCGATGGAACTGTCGATGGACCCGCCATCAATAACAATGACCTCCACATGCGGATGGGACTGCGAAACTACTGACTGAAGGGTTTCGGCGAGGAACGCGCCCTGGTTAAGTGAAGGTATCACCACGCTGATTAATGGAGTTGCTCTCATGTCAAAGGGCTCCTGTCGATTCTGGATCGCCGCGATGGAATTGCGTAGCCAGGAACCACTGATTCATCAGAATAAGTCCCTCATAATATGACATCAATATTGCAATGATGAGACCATGCCGCCCGTCCTTGTAACCCTTTAGGCGCACATAATGCCTCAAGAATGTTTTAAACGGTCTACAGAGCGGATGGATAGCAGACACATCACATTTTCGCTGAGCGATCCGATCCTCTGCCTCGATTCTGGCATACTTGCCGAGTGTTCGGTTGACAAATTCCTCGATATTGTCATAGGCATAATGAATCAAGAACGCTCCGGATGATTTCGGGATGACACCTGTCCGAGCGATCCCCTGAACAGAGGCAAAATCGTTATGTGCTCCCTCTAAATCCGAACGATAATTATCAAGAAACACTTGGCGCCGAAAAAGCTGGCAGAAATGTTCTTCAAACCATCCGCCATGCTCGATGAATCGACCAAAAAGGTATTGTTTTTTGGCAAAGCGCCAGACATCGTAGCCATCAGCCTGCGTTCGGGCTCTCAGTTGCTGTAATAATGCCGTCGAGGGACGCTCATCAGCATCAAAAGCAAAGATCCACTCCGCATCGCAGTTTTCATAAGCAAATTTGCGAGATTTTGTTACATACCGCCCTCGCGGGTGTGTAATGACACGAGCCTGACAACGTTTGGCGATTTCAACCGTATCATCTGTGCTTTCGTTATCACAAACCAGCACCTCATCAATATATTGTCCAATCGGGCCTAGACTCTTTATGCACGCCTCGATGTTCTCGGCTTCATTCAGAGTATTGATGACCGCAGAGAGTTTTACCATTACGCCGTTCCTTTTTAAGAATCGCGCTTGACTGCTATACACAAAGAGGCCTCGCCTCTCTTATTATCAAAATTCTCGGCCTCGCACTTATCGTGATCGTACAGCGCTTTCAAAATCAGGGTGTCGTACAAACCGGTTCGATTAATCGTCTCCGCAAATGAACGCAACCCGAACTGCCAATAATGTGATTCCCATAGCCAACACCAATTATAATTTCTGCTCTTGGGCGTATCAACATTCGGAACTCCAGCAATCAGCAGCCCCCCCTTAGTTAAGAGTTTCCCAAGGGTTTCCAAAACATGATTTAGATTCTCGATGTGCTCGAAGACATGATTTGCCATAATCACATCGAATTGTTGACCTGCTATCTCGCCTAGGCTCTTATATACAGCGACCCCTTTTGTTCTTGCCGACTCAAGCAGTTCGTCACTTATCTCCACGCCGACAACATTCGCACCTTTATTCTTCATATATAATGATGCGCGTCCCTCGCCACATCCGAAATCCAATATCCTGATTTTTGAAAATGCAAAGGCGAGTGATGCGATGTATTGCACATGCGGATGCAAGTCGCCAGAGCAGGCTGATCGATGCTGCTCTGCCAGAGCCCCTTCATACACCCCTGAGGAAGGCTTTGGATACGTCCGCTTCAATCCGCAGCGCGTACACTGAATAATCTTTCTTCTTCCGAAATGCAGGAATATGACGTATACGCCATGGCCACACAAACAAGGGGCATGTTCAACTTTCCCAGCGGCCATCCCTCTAGCCCTGCCAACCCACCAAACGAACCTTCCCCACATATTCCGGGGCAGACTTCTTGCCGCTCGATACAAATGAACCAGATATGGTGCATCTCGCCTTAAACAACTCTTGACTTTATTGAACATCATTATGTTTCTTACTTGCTGTGACACGATCTAGAAATAATTTTGTCGAAAGTAACGCCAGCCTGAGTTTACCCTATTTATGGTCATCCATCATTATATTATGATTGCCCCATCTGCCCTAAATCAAGAGATGGACGCTTCATCTCAGACACTGCCAAGCCGATTCCAGCCAGCGCGAGAGTCAAAAAGGCAAAGACAGCCTGAACATCCCCCGACATCTGTCCCATCAACCAATAACTGCAGCTACCCACCAGCATATAGACCAGAATACGAATAAGCACCGGGAACGTATAGACACCTTTTGCATGCAGAAACCTTTTAGCCGTCACCCAGTCCATATATACATAGGAGATACGGCTGATCAAATACCCGTACGCCGCTCCCGTGATGCCGTGAAACCAGAAACCCGCACCACAAAGCAATGCCGCAGAAACCCCTGCAACCGTAATAATTTTGATCCCAAAACCAAGTCGATCAATCGCTCCCAGCGCTGCATTGCTAAGATTGGAAAATGCATTGATGCCGCATGCCAGAACTACCGGGACAAAGACAGGGAGTACATTCGCAGCCAACTCTGTCCCGAGCCATACCGTCAGAATCGGTTTACTGAAAAACAATGTGGCGGTAATCCCCAGCAGAAGCCAGTTCAGCATCATCGTGCAGGTATAATCGTAAACATCCGCCGGCTTTACCTGATGCGTATCCTTCAGCAGCAGGTTCATATTGCAGAAAACCGGGCCCATGAACGAAACGCTCAACGCTTGCGCCCGGTTTCCGGCGTTGAAGGCGATCCCGTAGTGGCCAAATGCCTCTGGCGGTGCCAAGCGACCCAGCACCACCCTATCCAACCCGGTAAATACATTGTTAACCAGCAAAGTGGCGAAACTCTTCATCATGTATACTTTCATATCGCCAAATCGAGACCGGAGGTAGGCCTCCTGCGAGAGAGTCCGCAAATTATACTTCTTACGAACATACACAGCGAAAACGATAAAGTTCAAGCCCTGTACCGCCACCCCCCAGATCAGCAGATACACCGGTATACCAAAACGCCAGGCCAGAAACATGGAGGGGAGAATCTGCAACAGGAAAAAGACCACTTTCATTTTACTGATGAACGGAAAATCCAAATGAACCTGACAGACGCGTTCCCACAGCGACGTGGTGTATGAAAGAAACAACGAAATCCCACCGGCCGCAAAACACCATTGAAGCATGGCCTGGTTTTCTGGGCTCACATTAAACCATAGCGGGCCAATACATGTACCAGCCAGAATAAAGATAAGCGAAAACAAGGCCGTGAAAAGAACGCCGACCTGCATCCCGACCCGCCAGTACTCCCGAACCGCCTGCGCATCTCCATTGCTCAACGAGATTCCCATATACCGAGCCAATGCGTTTCCGATGCCTAAATCCATAAACCCAAAGGTTCCGGTCATCATATAGACATAGAGAAGCAAGGCATACATCTCCGCACCCAGTCCGTTGTACATAATGCGCACAGAAACCAACGAGACCACCGTGGTCAAAACGGTCGGCACCAGACTCCACAAGGTTTGACGTCGAATACTCATCTGCGGATCTTTATGCGGAGGGCCTTGGTTCTTAAATGAATCATTTCACCCAAATCAGAGCCCCACTCGTGCCGTCGGACGTAGGCGTCCGTTTCGAGCCCCTGCGCCAAATCAGAATCAACAAACGGATTGCCGCTTCGATCCAGCAGCGCTTGAATACACTTCTCCAGCCGATCAACGGATGCGTCAAGATCCGTCAGCCGCTGGATGTGCCTCGCACCTTGAGCACCCATTTGCACCCGTTTTTCTTTATTTTCTGCAAACCATAGGATTTTTTTTGCCATGGCGGCCGGAGTGCTGGCAATGAACCCGTACTGCCCCGGTCGCACAAGCTCTATCTGCGCCTGGTCAGCCCACGGCGTCGAATTGGCAATGGACGGTTTGCCGACCGACATCGGCTCTGCTAAACCATACCCAAAGCTTTCCCCAATCGATGATGCGTGCAAGATCACATCAATTACACCATAAGTACGCAGCAGTTCCTGATAATCGTGAGTTGCCGGCAAGATGACAAAACGATCCGCATCAGCAGAATGTCGAATATCATCCGCAACCGCTGTGGGCGGTTCACGAAGAAGCAGTTTTATTCGCTTGTTTTTCTTGAGCGCTTTTCGAAAAGCCTTTACCGGCAAATCCAGCCACTTCGCAGGATCAGGACGGGAAATCCGCCCAAACACCACCTCATCGGGCTTTATGTCCCATTCCGTTTTCAACCTGGCACAATCGGCTGGGGCAACCGGAGGGCACTCATGAAGCGGATATACGGCCACGCTGGATTTCCTGAAAAACGTTTCGTCCAACGGCACCCCGGCACGCCGGGCAGCCTGGGTGCAGCTCGTCCATGAGACAAACATCCGGAAATCTACCCACTGGTTTTCAGCCGAGTTTTCCAACCGACCGAAGACGTTTGTCTGTATAACTGGCGGACGACTATCCAATGCCAGAAGGGCCCTGCCAAAAATATCGCCTAGCGGATTCAAATTTCCCGGAGCATGAATATGTACAACCTCTGGATCAACTGCTTGAACAAACCTGCATATTTGCCCGGTTTCTTTCTCCAGCACAAACAGGGGAACAGAAGCCCGCTCAAGATCGTCCCGCCGAGGTCCGTCGTGAAACGTTGCAAAAACAACCTCATGACCTCGCCGCTTCAATTCTCCCGCCCATATACAGGCCGCTTTTTCTGTGCCCCCCAGTGACAAATGGTTGCAATATGTTAATATTTTCATAACTCCATGTGGACGTATTCCCGAGTACTCAAGAACCTTGGCTTCTCACGCTGAATGCCGTTCAACTACCATGCGACTGGAGATTCCCTTTATGCGTTGTTGTCTTTCCGCATCTTACGGAACGGACTATTTAATACTTAATTGCCGAAGTGCTACTGCACCATTGCCTATAAAACTTGAGATCAAGCTTTATCAAAAAAAACCCGGTATAATTCTTCGCAGCGACTTAAAGCCTTCTGATTCTTTTTCTGCTTGATCACCATTTTGAATTTATTTGCCAAATGCTTTCGATGATCGCTTGGTCGTGGCACCTGGCTTTCCAAAACGAATTTCCTTCCTCCACATCTACAATCAATATCCTCTATCTTTTTCATGCATCGTTCGACGTGTTCCGGTGTGTGTTGAAATGGAGTAAATGATGTGTGGTATTTCTCATTCAACCGCTTGATCACGCGGCCGAAATCACCCGTCACTTGATCAAAATCTGCAACCTGTAGATTGTCAATGATTGGAATAAGAGCACTATAGAATCTTGCATAATCTTTAAGCAGCATCATCGAGGTGACATTTGGATCTAACATCATCAAAGAAGCGATCGCATCTTGTGGTTGACGAATTAACAATAGTATGGGCAGATTCCGTCGCGCCGCCAATAATACCTGACCAGCCAGATGGCTGTGATGTGCCAACTTCACCTTTGTCGTTTGCGCGGATTCAAACGCTACAACAGCAAACGTGTTTGCACAGCGCGGATATCCCTCAATACAGCAAACAGTATCCTTTTGGACTCGCAAATTTTTCCACGCGCTGAATTGTGACAAGATCATGCCACCAACAATGGAGTGCCCGATTCGCGAGCGGATTGCCATATGAGCCAAACGTATTACCCGAGCGCTTGCTGATGACCTCACGAAGGAAGCCTTATCTTCCTGGTTAATATTCATAAATCATAAAAGCCTCCCATTGCGTATTCTGCAAGGACGGTGCATTATGGCACTGCGGCCCCGAATGTCAATTCAGACGCAGGGCATTTTCCCGATGAAACGCTCAATACGCACCAATGCCGAAGAGCACGATACGGATGGTTTGGAGCGCAATATTTATATCCATGATCCACGTGTGATTGCAGAGGTAGTAGACATCCAGGATGCACATCTGGTGGAAACCGAGGTTACTTCGTCCGGATATCTGCCAAAGACAGGTAAGGCCTGGCAACCCGCCATGCCGGATATAGTGCCAATCCTGCTCGTATTGGAGAAAATCCCGCTCCGGCAACGGCCGCGGTCCGACGATGGCCATCTCGCCCTTGACGACGTTGATCAGTTGCGGCAACTCATCGAGACTGAAGCGCCGCAAGAAACGGCCCACTGGCGTGACCCTGGGATCGCGCCGGATCTTGAACAACACCCCGGCGCTTTCGTTCTCTGCCTCGATCGCGGCGAGCTCCTCTTCTGCCAAGTGCCGCATCGTACGGAATTTATAGATATAGAAGGGCTTGCGGTTGATCCCGATGCGCTTTTGCCTGAACAAGGCCGGCCCCGGACTCGTCAATCTAATGACCCGGCCGACCAGAAACATGAATGGCGCGGCCAGCAGAAGCAGGCAGGACGCGCATAGCACAGCCAGACCGTGACGAACAACCCCAAGCCGCCCGCCAAGGGGCGGGGCGTTGAAATGCACAAGCGGTATGCCTTGCAGCATATCGCAGGGCAGGTGAGCCGCCGTAACCAACACATCCAACTGATTGGACAGGATCTTGACCGGGATTCCCATTTCGGCTGTCAACTGAAGCACCTGCATGATTTGCGGTACAGAAAGCGCAAGGTCAGCCACGACAAGCATATTGAACTTGCCATCTTTCAGTGTCGTACGCACTTTATCCAGCCATGCAGGGAATGGAGTCTTACCCGCTGCCGGAAATCTTGATCGACAATGAATGCCATGCGGCACCATCACGTTGAGGAGGTCATTAATCAGTTCGGCTTGCGCCCCTTCCCCGACCAGCAACGCATCGCATCGATCCAGATTCCACTTTGCTCGGGCCCGCTGCAGAAGTATCCGTGCCAATCCCCGGAACAAAGGGGTGAGCAGGATATTCATCGCGATGAGCGTGGCAAAGAAACTGCGGGGATGATAGGTGTTCCGCGTGAAATACCAGTAGATGTAGAAAATCGCCAGCGCGATCAGGTTGCACAAGAATATATCCCACGTGTCAGCCCGTTTCAGAAGGAACCGCCGCCCGGCATACAGATGCCGCAGAGCATATAGAATGCCGATTACCACCGCTAATATAAAGATGATCCGGTATGCCGACTCATAGTAAAACGACTCGAATATGGCATCGGCGCCGCCTGCCGGAACCTCCAGTAGGAAGAGGGTTACATAATCATAGAAGACGCGACCGACCGCACTTTGGAAACGGAACAGGACGGCCAGGTAATACGACAATACGATCGCAAGCAAATCCGCAAGGAAGTAAGGCAACCAAGGATATCGCATTTCATGAGATTTCTCGAACATGCGCAGGACATTACCATGACCACTTTAGTTCGGCAAGTTTACTGATGCCCCGAAAAGGTAAAGGTAAACGAGCCCGGTTTATGCGGCGGTGGGAATCTGGCGCCGAAGGTAGGCCAGATAGCCGGTAATGTCCTCGTACTCGCGGCAGGTCAGCGAGGTGAAGGCGGCCGTCGCGTCCGGATCATTCTTGCAGCACATACGCCCCCGCAAGGCCTCGAATGCCAGAATCGGGTTGGCCCGGTTGAGGTTGATAAAATCTACGCTCTCCACTTCCGGCACCGCATCGCAGAGGCTGGTGTAGTAGCGAAGGATCGCCTCGCCAGCGGCGGGGGGCTCGCGGAAAAGCACGGCAATGTCGAGATCGCTTCCAGGTGCCACCGTTCCATCAGCAGCGGAGCCGAACACGGACGCGCAGGCGATATTCGAATCCGACCGGAAGAATGCAGCAAGGCGGTCAAAGTTGACCTTTACGGGCTCACCCTTCATACGACTCGATCTCCTTGATGAAGTCATCAAAATCGCCTAGATGTTTGGTCAGGATAGCAACGATGATATCGGGATCTATATTCTCGTAGCGGTGTACCATGAAATTGCGGAAGCGGATCATGTCCCGGTAATGCTCAGCGCCCTGGATCACCCCCAGATCCTGGAGCATCCGCAGGGCCTGATAGGATTCCGAAGCGGGGGGCTGGTTCTCGAGGCTGCCAATCCGGTTGGCAATATCGATCATCGCCTCGACCGAAACCTGGAGCGTTCGTTCGATGCCCCCCTGCAAAAAGAAGTCCGAGACCAGTCGATCGGATGTCACCGGCAAGAGCGATCTCAGTTTGCGCGTGTTTTCCGCAATCCGTTCGATCTTACGTTGAATCACCCCGTTATATTTCATCACTCACCTCCCCTGGAAACCTGGATTGGTTCGTCACTGGGTATGCAAAAAGGCTTTTTTATGCGTTCTTCAATGTCTTTCTGGCGCATGTGGCGGCTGGCGTCACCATTCTTCCAGTTTTCGCCGACCCATCTGGCATACGCCGTCATGGACAGCCGGGGCGGAACTGGTATAGATGTGTTCAGCGTCATTTCAGTGCCTCAATCTGGTCGTGAATCATGTTATATATAATCGGCGTGCCGAATCGATCACAAAGCGGCTTGATATCTCTATCCAGATCCAGATCGTTCAATACCGCCAGATAGGCGATATCCGGCAGATCCTTGGCCATTCGCCTGGCGGTGTCCTGCGTCAATGAGAAGATCTTCATGGCGATGAGATCTCTCAAGCAGGGTAATCGCAATTTTACTCCCTGCACGATGACCTCATGTGCATTGATTTGCAGCTTCTGCATCGTCCCCTCATCCACCTTCAGAAAATCAACCCTGGGGCCACCTTCAGGGCTGGCGCAAAACAGGACATTCTCCCGTTCGTCTATATTCAGGAATCCACAATCCCGCATTATCCGTCGCACGACCTCTGTAAACGCCCCGATAATCATGAAGTCCACATCTAAGGTGTTGCGGGTATAACCGTAATGGTTGACGGCAAAACCGCCGATCAGAAGGCAGTC
>CAZZBA010000041.1:0-3877 GCA_964652765.1 uncultured Victivallales bacterium
ATTGTGCCACCACAAGATGTTGTGGCAGGTTGAGTCAACTGCATACCCAGATAATTTAATTCATCTTAATGTGTGTCATTAATGCTCATTAGGCGTGTGACGGTAATCGTTAATTGTGTCATAATTACTCTATTGATTTACGTAGGCAACGCTTGATTGCCGGATGTGTTTGCTGATGCAGAAACAAGTCTGGCTTGAAGTTGAAGCCTTGATATGACAGGATGCCAGCCTTTTGAACAAAAGGAACAAATCATGAGAAAACGTACGATCGAGTGTGATTGCTGTGTGGTTGGCGGGGGTATGGCAGGGATGATCGCCGCTATTTCCGCGGCCCGTCACGGGGCGTCGGTCGTCCTGGTGCATGACCGGCCTGTCCTGGGCGGCAACGCGTCCGGCGAGATCCGTATGCACATCTGCGGGGCGCATGGCGCCAACACCCGTGAAGCGGGTGTTCTCGAGGAGATCCTGCTGGAGAACCACTACCGCAACCCGACGGCGTCCTACTCGATCTGGGACAGCGTGCTCTATGGCAAGGCGCAGTACCAGCAGAACCTGACCCTGCTGCTCAATTGCTCGATCAACGCCTGTGAGATGGACGCGGCAGCGACCCCGGGGGGGCAGCCCCGGATCCGTTCGATAACCGGCTGGCAGGGTACCTCCGAGACCTGGCACACGATCAAGGCGAAGCTGTTCATTGATTGCAGCGGGGATGGCATCCTGGCCCCCTTGAGCGGTGCCGAGTTCCGGATCGGCCGCGAGGCGCGCGCGGAGCATGGCGAGAGCATCGCCCCTGTCGTCGCCGACAAGTGCACCATGGGCTTGAGCTGCCTGATCCAGGCGCGCGAGTATCCCGTCCCCCAGCCGTTCATTGCCCCGGATTGGGCCCACAAGTTCACGCGGCCGGAGGATCTCAACGGGCGCGACATCAACCTGACGCGCACCAATTACTGGTGGATCGAGGTCGGTGGTGACAAGGACAGCATCCACGACACGGAAGTGCTGCGCGAGGACCTGGTCCGGATCGCCTACGGCGTCTGGGACTACATCAAGAACTATTCGCCAGACCGCGAGAAGACCGCCAACTGGGCCTTGGACTGGAGCGGCTTCCTGCCCGGCAAGCGCGAGAGCCGCCGCTATGTGGGTGACCACGTCCTCACCCAGAACGATGTCGAGGCCGAGGGCCGTTTCGACGATCTGGTGGCTTATGGCGGCTGGTCGATGGACGACCATTTCCCGGCCGGCTTCTACCACCCGCAGGCGGGCACCATTTTCCATCCCGCCCCCAGTCCCTACGGCATCCCCTTCCGGACCCTGTATTCACGCAACATCGGCAACCTGTTCTGCGCGGGCCGCAACCATTCGGCGACGCACGCGGCCATGAGTTCGACGCGTGTCATGGGAACGACATCCCTCATGGGCCAGGCCGTCGGCACGGCCGCCGCCATCGCCGTCCGCGAGGGCATCGGGCCGCGCGGGGTCTACGAGTTGCACATGACCGAACTGCAGAATACCCTGATGGATGACGATTGCTGGCTGCCCTGGCATACGCGCCCGGTGCCTGCACTCTCGCGACAGGCCAAGCTCAGCGCCGATGCCGGCGATCCGGAACCGCTGCGCAACGGGATCGACCGCCCGGTCGGCGAGGCCGGCAACGCCTGGACAGGCCCCGTTGGCACGGCTATTACGTACACGTTCCAGAGAGTGCAGTCCGTCAAGCAGGTTCGTCTCGTGTTCGATAGCGACCTGAACCGCAACGCGAACAACATGCCCCATCGGCATCACCTCAACGTGAACTGGCGTTCCCCGGCAACGCTGGTGAAGGCCTTTCGCCTGGAAGGGCTTGATCAGGCTGGCCAGTGGCGCGAGCTGCATGTCGAGACCCGCAACTACCAGCGTCTCGTGCGTGTGCCATTGGATGCCAAGGTCAGTGCTGTCCGCCTGATCCCGGAAGAGACCTGGGGCGCGGAATCATGCCGCCTGTTCGCCTTCGAGGTGTCATAGGCCTGGCCCTGCGGGATGGGCCTGCCTTTGCTGATGCTACGTCGTGGCGATTCCACCAATTTCGCCGATAGGCGAAATTGGTGGAGGTAAGGAGATTCGAACTCCTGGCCTCTTGAATGCCATTCAAGCGCTCTACCAACTGAGCTATACCCCCAAAATCGTGCCTCGCTGGAACCAGCGGAAAACGTTTTGGACTCTATCGTACATGATAGTCGATGTCAATCACCGGTTTTTCAAATATTCAGCAATTCTCATTTTTAACGCGCGCATCCCGTGAGTTCCGTCCTGTCGATTTATCCAGACAAACAGAGGGAGGGACAGCGGCTCGCTGTCCGTTCGCCCGTCTTATCACCGCCCGCCTTCTCAAAAAGGCTTCGCCAGTTGCCCTTTCTTCCGCTGCGGCTCGGCGAGGACGCCTCGCCCTACCTTCACCTCTGACGCCGAGGCCGGCGTCCCTCGCATTGAAGGTCTGCAGTCTTCTTGAAGTTATACGCGGTCAGCTGCCGCTGCCGGCGCGCTGGACCTTGCCGACGTTGATCTTGCGCAGGCGGATGTTCTTCGGGGTGACCTCGACCAGTTCGTCCTGGTTGATGTAGGCGATGCAGTCTTCCAGGCTCATCCGTACCGGGGTGACGAGGATGACGTTTTCATCGGATCCCGAGGCCCGCATGTTGGTAAGCTGCTTGCCCTTGGCGGGGTTGACGATCAGGTCGTTGTCGCGGCAGTGCTCGCCGATGATCTGTCCGCGGTACACCCGGATGCCGGGGCCCATGAACAGGCTGCCGCGGTTCTGCAGGTTGAACAGGGCGTAGGCGACGGTCGTGCAGTTCTCCATGCAGACCAGCACCCCGTTCTTGCGGTTCCGCATATCGCCGGCGTACACGTCGTAGCCGCTGAAGATATACGTCATCACGCCCATGCCGCGGGTGTCCGACATGAACTCGGACTTGTAGCCCAGCAGGCCGCGGGTGGGTATGGTGTAGAGGAGCCGGACCATGCCGCCGTTCTGGTGCATCTCGGTCATGCGTCCCTTGCGTCCGCCGAGCTTCTCGATCACGATCCCGGTGCAGGCCTCGTCCACGTCGATGGTCAATTCCTCGTAGGGCTCCAGCAACTGCCCGTTCTCGCGGCGGGTGATCACCTGCGGGCAGCCGACCTGGAACTCGTAGCCCTCGCGGCGCATGCGCTCGACCAGGATCGAGAGGTGCAGCTCGCCGCGTCCGGCGACGCGGAAGCCGCTGGTGCCGTCGCTCAGCTCGGTCACGTGCAGCGCGACGTCGGAGAGCGTCTCGCGCTTGAGGCGTTCGCGCAGGTGCGTAGAGGTGACGAAGGTTCCTTCGGTGCCTGCGAAGGGCGAGCTGTTGGGGAAGAACGACATCGCCAGTGTGGGGGGATCCACGGCCGGTGCGGGCAGCGGGATCGGGTTGTCGGGCGCAGTGTAGGTGTCGCCGACGGTGACATCGTCCATGCCGGCGACGGCGACGATCTCGCCGATGCCAGCCTCGCTGATCTCGACCTTGCGGTTCTCCTCGAAGCGGTAGACCTTGGTGATGCGGGTCGCAATGGCCTTGCCGTCGGGGTTGGCGACCAGCGCCGGCATGTTGATCTTGAGCATTCCGCCGGTGATCTTGCCGATGCCGAGGCGTCCCAGGAAGGGGGAGTAGTCGATGCTCTTGACCTGCAACTGTAGCGGGCCTTCGGGATCGCCGACGGGGCAGGGGATGTATTTGATGATGCTGTCGAGCAGCGGCATCATGTCGGTGCCGGAAGACTCCGGCGTAAGCGAGGATAGCCCGTTGCGGGCGGAGGCGTAGACGACGTGGAAGTCAAGGATCTCGTGCGGGGCGTCGAGCTTGACGAACAGGTCGAAGACCTG
>CAZZBA010000041.1:3887-15898 GCA_964652765.1 uncultured Victivallales bacterium
GTCGAGCACCCAGGACGGGCGGGCGGCGGGCTTGTCCATCTTGTTGATCACGGTGATGATCGGCAGGTTCAGCGCCAGGGCCTTCTTCAGCACGAAGAAGGTCTGGGGCATGGGGCCTTCCTGGGCGTCCACCAGCAGCAGGGCGCCGTCTGCCATCTGCAGCACCCGTTCCACCTGGCCGCCGAAATCGGCATGGCCGGGGGTGTCGATGATGTTGATGCGGTGGCCCTTGAAGTTGAACGCGCCGTTCTTGGCGGCAATGGTGATGCCGCGCTCGCGCTCGAGGTCCATCGAGTCCATCAGGCGTTCCTCGACGGCGCGGTTCTCCCGGAACATGCCGCTCTGCTTGAAGAGTTCGTCGACAAGGGTGGTCTTGCCATGGTCGACGTGGGCGATGATGGCGACGTTACGGATAAGCTTGGTATCGAGGATCAAGGGGGGCCTTTTGGTATGGTTGGGTTCTGTGTGAAAGAAAGCCCGGTGTATTTACCATAGCCCGCCTCCAGTTGCAAGCTTTAGCGGTTTAAAAGGATTGGCCGACGCCGATATAGAACATGGGGTCGCTGTCGTCGGTGGCGTCGCGTTGGTTGAGCTGGTTGGCGATGTCAAGCCGGATGATGCCGGGGAACGCGCCCAGGGCGTCGATGTGCAGGCGCACGCCGCCGCCGGCGCTCCAGTAGGTGTCGTGGCGGTCGAACAGTTCACTGGTGGAGTCGCCGACGTTGCCCGCATCCGCATAGACCACCAGTTGGATGCGTCGCAGCCAGGCGACTGTGATGGCGTGCAGGCTCAATTCGTTCCGGAGGATAAAGCGGTATTCCGCCCGGGCCAGCCACTGGTGGTTGCCCAGGATAAGCCCCCGGTTGATGCCGCGGACACCATCGAACCCGCCGATGTCGTAGATCAATTGCGTGGGGGTTGATTCCCGGTCGGAGGTTCCCAGTTTGCCATGCAGGGCGAGCAGATGGCGGTCACGGCGGATGGGGACGACCCCCGCCAGCCAGGTCTTCGCCTTCCAGTAGCGGAAGTCGCCGCCGGCCACCTTGTCGCCAGTCTCGACCTCGGCGGTATACGTCCAGCCGTCCAGCCGGTTCCTCCCCGGTTGTGACGTGCGCAATTCGTACCCTAGCTTCAGGGCGGCAACGCGTCCGCTGTCGTTCTCCCGCGTGCTGGAGTCGTCGACAAAATTGTCGTCCAGATCCGAATACAGCAGGCCCCACATGACTTCGTGGCTGAAGTCAATCGCGTCGAACGGGTGTCCGAAGGCGTGGACGTGCCGCAGTTCGATGCCGTCCTGCTCCTGGTCGGTGAAACCATCGAAATGGTAGCGGTTGTGGTAGTCGTTGCCGATAATCAGGGCCCCGCCCGCGCTCAGCTCGTGATCCCGTCCGTTGAGATCGATGCGCAGGCGCAGGCTGTCCAGCAGGATCTTGAATCCGGCCGGATGCTGGTTGTTGGCCCGTGTGGTTTCCTGCAACCTGCGATCCGGGTCGATCTGTAGGCGGCGGGTCTTGACGGGGGTTTCAATAACGGCAACCCCGGTATCGCCCTGGCCGTCCCATTGGCCCCGGTATGTCGGCCCCGTCAGTCGTCCGACCTCGATGGTTACGGGTTCGCGGATCGCCTCGCCCGTGCGTTTGAGAGTGATTTCGGAACGCCAGCGGTCGTGTTCTTCCCGTGTCTGTTGCCAGGAGACAAGCTCGTAGTTGACGCGCGGATAGGGGTCCGTCCATTGAGCGATGAATGGTTCGAGTGGTTGTCCGTATGCCGATTCGGCCAGTGGCAGCAGCGGGTTGCCGGTTTGCAAAGCGGAAGTGACAGCATTTGTCCAGGCTTCCTCGCCGATCAGGTCGCGCAGCTTTTCCGCCACGATCCGGCCATGCGCCGTGATCCGGTTGAAACGTGAAAAATCCTCGCGCAGGGGGTCGCGCTCGTAGAAGTCGCCGAAGAAGGGGCCGACAAACGGGAAGCGGGGGGCTTGCATCCAACGATCAACTTCCGGGATGAAGCTGAACGGGCGCAGGTAGGTGCGGGCGGATCGTGCCCGCTGGCTGTATTGCTCCTGGAAGCGTTTGGCTTCCGTCCAGGCGAGAGCCTCGTTTTCCCAGGTCCAGATGCAGGCGCTGGCATCGCGTGGCGGGCGGGCGGTTTTGAGCAACACGGCGTAGACGGCTTCAACCACCGGGGCGAGGTGGTAATCGCGGGCGTAGGCTAAGACCTGCCCGAAGCGGTCCGAGACCAGGATGATGCCGTTGGCCGGGATCGCCAGGTCGCGGCGCAGCGGCGTTTCCACCAGCAGGATCTCGTCTGGCCGGACATCCGGGCAACGCTGCCGGAGCTGGTTGACGGCCGGTTCCAGGGCCTTGAAAAGGCGCGCGGCGGTTTTCGCACGCGGCTTGCCGGTCAGGTAGCGGATCGTGACTGGCGGCATGGGGTGGCTGGCGGTATGCAAGGTCGGGCGGAATAGCAGGGTGACCTTGTCGGCGTCCAGCGTCGCTTGCAGTTCCGATCCCGAGCCGCTGGTCAGCGTGTGCCGGTTGTTGAGAAACAGGTGGCCGTTGGTGGCGGTATGCAGCCGGATCTCGAACGTGGATACCGGAGGCGGGGCGTACAGGTCCCAGTTGCCGGTGTTCCCGTGGCTGGCTGGCAAGACGGGATACCAGCCGCCGTTGAGGGTGATGCCGCCGTCGTATGCGCCGAAGGTGCCATAGCGCCGCGGGATCGTGACCTCGAACGCCACCGTGATCGCGGTTTGAGCGCCAGGCGCAATATCGGCGGGAAATTCAACCGCGACGAGCACACCGTCCTTGAAACCCGGATGCGCGACGGGCGTGACGCGGCAGGGGCCGTTGTCCGCGTGGATGGCTTTGATCGTCATGGCACCGGGGTTGGGAGCGTCGGGGAAAATGCGGGGATGGATGTTGTCGGTAATGTAGGGGTCATTGGCGGCAAGATGATTCGGGTACGCGAACAAGAGGCAGGCGTTGGTGGGCATGTCGCCGTGGTTGACGAATACAAACCGGTTGGTGCCGGTGAGCAGGCGTGCGTCCGGCTGCAGGGACGCCTCGATCGTGTAGTGTGTCTGGACGCCCATGCTCCCTTGCGCCGTCACGAGCAGCAGGGTGGTAATGGCTTGCAAGGCAACGGCTCGGCGCAGCCTCGCCCCCCATCCGGCATCACGGAGCGTTTGACATGCCCGCTGGGGGGAGAACCTGTGGTGAGCCGTGCGTGGCAATGAGTTCCGTGTGTCAAACGGATTTCCCGCCGATATTCGGAATGATATTTTCGGTTGCATAGCGTGAGGGCGAATTGGTAGGTTGCTCTCTGTTTTCGCAGGGTAAATGAACTGCCCCTGATAGCATGCCGCCTTTTGAAAGTCTAGTTTTATGACCACGATCAGAATTTATCCACCGCGCTGGTTTGATGGTATTCTCGGCCGGTTCTTCAGGGTGGCGGCCAGTGGCGTCCTACCGGCGGCCTGGTTCCGCAGTCCGCTTCCTCCCGAGGAGCAACGTCAGCCCGGCCCCGACTTCCCGACGCTGGAGGTTATCAGCCACTGCTGGCGGTATTCGCACATGCTGGCTTACCAGCTCAGTTCGTTTGTCCTTCACCCGCCTACCAAGCTGCGTGCGGTGATTACCGTCTTCTACGCGGAGGAGGACACGGACACCGCCCGGCTGCTCGACTTCATCGGCGGGCATGCGGTGCCGAATGTCTGCTGGAACTGGCAGCCCCTGCCAAAGGCGCAGTTGTTCCGGCGCGGCATCGGCCGGAACCGGGCGGCACTGGCGACGAAGGCGGACTGGGTTTGGATGACAGACTGCGATATTGTTTTCTACAAGAATTGCCTGGATTCGCTGGCCGAGCAGCTTCGTGGACGGCGCGAGGTGCTGCTGTATCCGCGGCAGGAGCGGACGACGACGATGCTGTCGGATTCATGCCCGATGCTCCAGAAGGGGCGGGCACTGCAACTGGTGGACATCGATACCCATGAATTCAGCCTGCACAGCCGCGATCGCGCCAAGGGGGCGTTCCAGATCATCCACGGCGATGTGGCGCGGGCCATCGGCTATTGCGACGGGATCACCCTGTACCAGACTCCGGCCGAGCACTGGTGCAAGTGCTATGAGGACCGCGCATTCCGCTGGCTGGTCGGCACGCAGGGCACGCCGATCGAGGTCGAGGGCGTCTGCCAGATCCGTCATGTCGAGAAAGGCCGTTACCAGAAAGGCACGCTACGCTCCCGGATCCGGAGCAAGATCCGCCGGATGCAGGAATAGCGAGAAATGAAGGCACGCACATATTTCCTGGTGAACGATACCCGTTATGACAATCATCACGGCGGCCTGACGGTCGTGAGGAATCTGCATTCCGGGATGCAGGCACGCGGGTGGTGTTGTACCGGATCCCTGCCCGTCAGCTCATCTCCCGCTCATCTCGGCAGGTATCGTCAGGTCATCGGGAAGGCGGCTTTGATCATTGTCAACGGGGAAGGCTCGCTGCATCATGACAGCCGAAATGCCACCCGACTGTTCAATATCTGTACCGCCTTGCAAAAGACCCATCCGGTCGCGCTTGTCAATGCCCTTTGGCAGGACAACGACGGTTCCCGGTGGAAGGGGCTGCTTGACGGGCTTTGCGCGGTCTATGCCCGCGACCGGCGCAGTCAGCAGCAGCTCCAGTTGCTTGGTATCAAGGCGGGGTATGCCCCGGATCTGACCTTTTTCGACTATCCGGTGTTCGCGCCGGCCCCTCGTCGTGCGTATGGTTGCACGGACTCCGTCCTGGAGGACTGGACGCGCCTGGCATTGCGGGCATGCGCAAATGACCGCGAGCTTGTTTTTCAGACGCTGTTCACGGGTGAAATGCAATATACACGCGGCGCTCGGGATTTGGATAAGCGCATCAAGTACAGGCTTTATCCATGGCTGTGGAGATCGCTCGGGATCGACGTGCCGCCACGCTACCAGTCTCTGCCGTATGCAATCCGCGAAACGGACGCGTTTCTCCAGAATCTCGCCTCTTTCCGTGCCGTTTGTGTTGCACGTTATCATGCCCTGTGTTTCGCGATGCAGCAGCAGGTCCCGTTTGTGGCGGTGGCGTCCAACTCCCACAAGAGCGAGTCGCTGATCGAGGAGGCGGGATTGCCACTTGGTGATTACGTGATCGCCCGGGCGGAGTTTCCGGACCTGAAGGACAGGCTGTCACGGGCGCACCGTGAATATCCGGTGGTCGAGGATCGTATCCGTGAATTCAACCGACGTGCAAAGCAGCATCTGGAATCCATGTTTGATGATATTGCAAGGTTCTGATGAAAGACTACTTCTTTATATCCTCGCCCCTGCACCTGCTCATGTCCGGCTGCATTTCCATCCAGAGTCCGGCAGAAGAGAAAATCGCGATCATGATCGCGAAAAACCCCGCCGCCAGGATTCGCCTGCAGGAAATCGCCGGGCGGGATCCTGATATTTTCAACCGGGTGCTCTGTGTACCCCCAACAGGGGCTGCCCGCCGGAGTGAGATCAGGACCTCGGCTTTCAGGATCCTGCGGGACGAGTTTGACAAGCCGATGCAGGCAAGGATCCTGACCGGCAATGATCGTCGTATCGAATTCCAGTATGCGATGCATATTGCCCGCCGGGCCGGTTCGCAGGTGGACGGGATCTACGTCGACGAGGGCGCGGTGACCTACAGCGGGCATAAATCCATGTACAGCATCCAGCATCGCTATATCGATCCTTTCTTCAAGAAGCTTTTCTACGGATTCTGGTACAGCAATGCCCTGACCACGGGAGCCTCGTCCTGGATTCATACCGTCTATGCGGCGTTTCCGGAGGCCGTGCATCCCCTGTTGACGTGCAAGCATGTCATTCCCATCGACGTCTCGCCCTTCAAGGCGCAACCCATGAAGGCCCTGGCATCCGCGATGCTTGACGGGCATCCCGACTACCCGGGAATCCTAGGCGGAATCAAGGCCGTATACACGCTTCCCCACGAAGGCGCGTATGCCGGGTGCCCGGATGTGTATGGAGCGATTGGCCGGCAGCTTTGCCAATATTTCAAACCATCGGAGATCGCGATCAAGCCGCATCCGCGCATTACCAGGCCGGACCTTCCGGTCAGTATGTTCCCGGGTGCCGTCTTGCTGGATCACCGTATCGGCATGGAGGCCATTCTGCCCCTGCTTGGCGATGGCTGTGTCGTTGTCGGCGATATTTCGTCCACGCTGCTCACGACGCGCTGGCTCAGGCCGGATTTAACGGTCCTGGCCCTGGTCCCCGGGCAGGGTGCGGTTGGCGGGATGGAGGACTTATACCGGCGGCTGGGCATTCCGATGGTTCAAGGTCGCCAACTGGGCGAGCTCCTGGCGTGTGATCGCAAGACGGCCTTGACGGGCGGATCGGCAGCAAAAGGACGGTAAGTCATGTGGGATTTCCTGTGCGGGTATGTCCGGCGGACGCCGGTTTGCAAGACGGTTGAGATTCATGACCCCCGTGAGGCGATCCCCTATGCCTACTGGATTGACAGGATGCCGGTGCGGCTGGTCTTGCCTGCGGACATGCTGCGCATGCAGGGGGCTTTCGTGTATGACGCAACGCATCCATTTGTGCAGGCCCTGCATGGCGGTCCGTCCTGCCTGGAGTCCTTCTATCAGCGTTTTACTCCCGCAACGATCGCCCAGATGTACGGGATCCCCGAAACGGGATCGGTTGGCGAGGCCTTGCCGCCGTGGGAACTTCCATGGGTAATGCGTTCGCAACGCAAGCCGCCCGAAGGCGAACGGGGGCTTGACCGTGAACATGGCGTTTCGTTCTATGGTCCGGTCACGCCCAGGAAAGTAGCGTTTGAATATCACCGGATTTGCCAGGTGGCTGCCGCCATCAGGGAAAAAGGCTACCGTCCGGACCGTTATGGTGATATTGAAGGGCACTTTATGACGGATGGCAAGGACTTGTGCTTTTTCGTCAAAGGCGGAAAGCACCGGGCGGCGGCCCTGGCGGGATTGGGGAATACGCGTATTCCAGTCATGCTCAGGCAAAGGGGTCCCTTGGTCGTTGACGCCAGAACGGCGGAGCAGTGGCCGCTTGTCGCATCCGGTATGATGGATATCGAGTTGGCAAGGAAGATCCTGGACGTTTATCTGAAAGGGCATCATGTCTGAATCACTTGAGAAAAGATACCAGGGCTCCGTCGCGGAGACCTACGATTCCCAGCGTTCGACCTCGGCACGCTGGCGCAATGAGATGGAGGCCTTCGACCGCTTCCTTGACCGCGTGAAGCCGTCAGTTGTCCTTGACTGCCCGTTCGGGACAGGACGCTGGATCCCGGCATATGACCGGATAAACGCATCGGTGCATGGGGTTGATATATCCGCTGACATGCTGGACCAGGCCAGTACGAAACTGCAGCGGAAGCCAGGGTACACCTTGACCGTCGGCAGCATTTTCGATTATGACTTCTCAGCAACCGGGGCTGATCTGGTCGTTTGCGTGCGCTTCCTGAACTGGGTGCCCTTCGACAAAGCCATGCAGGCGGTGTCGCGTCTGACCTTGTCCGGCGCAAGGTTCCTCGTTGCCGGTTGCAGCGTGATCCCGGCGGATGCCGGACGGATGGGCAGATGGCTTATGCGGGCGGCTCTGGCTGTCAAGAATCGACGTGCCGGGGAGAAGACCCAATACGTCCATGATGAGACAGCGTTCATTAACGGTATGCGCGCGCGTTCCTGGATTCTTGAGGAGCGGCGGTTTGTGTTCAGGAACGCGTCGCGCTGTAATTATTTCTACCTGTTTTCGCGGATCGAGGCGTAGGGCCTCCTGATCCGTCCGTGAGGGCCAGTCCATGATGAATCTAACCCGCCGACTTCTACCGGCGCGACGCTTTCCTCTTGATGTCATCTACGCCAGCCAGTTGCATCTCGATTGCCAGGAGAAGACTGCAGAGCTCGACGGTGTGCGGCATCCGGTCAAGCTGGGAAGCTGGATGTTTTACCTGCCTGATATCCAAGCCAAGCTGTTTCATGCGGCCGGCGGCAGGATTGATTGTATCCATCCGTCTCGCCCCCCGGACGATCTGCTCGGTCAGCGGGGGCTTCCGCTTGGACGCTACACATCGGATGAATGGTTGAACGCTCTCACGACCCCGGTATTCCGCCGTCTGGCAGAGGTCTGGCTGGTTAGCGTCAGGCTTTGGCAGGCAGGTCTCGGACCCCAGCCGCTGGGCGTCATTTTTGTTGACGCCTTTGTGCGGGGGGGGATTGGACTGGGGCCGAGCGGCGGCATCTTGTCCCAAAACGTTTACGCCCTGCCGCGCAAATTACCGTGTAAACTTGAACAGATAGAGGCGGCTGGTGTGATTCCCGACCGGATCCTGAGCTGCGTGAGGCAGCAGGAACGGGGCTATGTGGTGGATCTATGCTCGGTTGTCGGATGTCTTCCCGTCAACGCCATGGCGGATGTTGAAAGGCTGGAATTGATCTTCCGCCAAAAGCCATCTGCGGTCGTGCTTGAAGCAGCCTTGGATGCAACGTTTCAAGCCAGCAGTGCCAGGATCTCGGCGGGAGTGGCGGTGCCGGTCTGATGCAGCTTGGCGGCGCAGACGGCGGCGGCCAGGTTGCCGATGCAGGCGGCGTGGCGGGGGGCGGTCTGGCTGGCCAGGGCGGCGGTGATGCCGGCCATGGCCGCATCCCCGGCACCGGTTGTGTCGATCTCCCCGTGTAGTGGAATGCCATCAATCTCCGCGAGCCCATGCTGATCGCAGACCACCATCCCATCGGGGCCGCAGGTGACGAACACCGGCTGGCGGCGTGTCTCGAACAACGTCCGGGCGGCGGTGCAGGCCTGCTGGTGCGGGATCCGCTCGCGGGGCGGAATCGGGAGCCCGCAGACCCGCGATGCCTCGATATCGTTAAGCTTCAGGATGCCGCCCGGGTACATCGCCAGCGGATCGCGCGTGTCGATCGTATACAGGCAGTCGGGGTGGACTTTGATCAGGGCTGCCAGGCGGGGACGCAGGTAGGCGTCGTGCAGCCCTGAACGTGCCTGGGCATTGATGACCAGGGCATCGAGCCGGGGCAGGGCTTTGTCCAGAATCTCGATCAGCCGGTCGGCGGTCTGCTGGTGGAGGCGGTTGAAGTCGCCGAAATCAAAGCGGTTCTGCTCGACGCCCGCGATGTGCGGCTTGACGTAGGCGACGGTGTCCCAGTCCCGCGGCTGGACCAGCATGCCGTCCGTATCGGTCCCGCCGCCTTGCAGGAGGCGCAGCAGCTCGCTGCCCCAGGGATCCTGGCCGACGACGCCGAAGGCGGAGAGCCGTCCGCAGCCGAGCGCGGCCAGGTCCGCGACGACGTTGCCCGCGGCGCCGGCGGCAACGTGCTGGGCGGCGACCGGACGGGTCGGCTTGCCGGTCTCGACCGAGGGCAGTTCGGCGGCGGGGTCGACCGTCCAGTAGCAATCGAGCGCGAAATCGCCGATGACGCCGATGTGCAGGGCGGGGAACCGGGCCAGCAGGTCTTCAAGTTCAAGTCGTGATAGGCATGTCATGGCCGCAACGCTAGATCAAACCGTCAGGGCCGTCAATTCTCATTTCGACTTACAAAGGCAGTGCCAGAACCTTTCGGGAACAGGGTGATGAGAGGTCTGTCTCGCGCGTTGCGCCAGCCTCGAATAGTATTGACTAGCGACCGCGCATGGCCGTACGCTGCGACACCATGAACAGACCGGAAGCGCTCGTAGTAAACCTCCAGGGAATCCCGTGCCTGCTGGACCTGCCAGTTCGTGATGTCCGGACGCGCCGCCACCTTTCTCAGAAACGCCTCGATTTCGGTGCGCCCCAGGTCGCGACGCCGTCGTCCGGGATGCTCCGCGAAGAACCCCCGGACCCACCAAATAAAGAACGGGATAGCCTTCTCCTGTGCCCCCGCTTCCTGCAGCGCATCGATGTAGCCCGAGGGCCACTGCGGCGCGGGGTTGGTTGGTGCCGTCGTCAGTCCGTGAGGCATATCACCCCTCCATTTTTTCTGATATGCCTCACCACATCAACGAGAATACAGGCGAATCAACACCATTTGTGAGGCATATCAACCCGGCCGGGGTTGATATTTTTGAGGCATAATAACTGTTCGGCAACAAGAAAGAACCGAAATGAAGAAAATGATCGTATGGCCTGCAATAGTCGTGTGCTCATGCTTCGTGTCCGCATTCGCACAGAACGTTTCCACACTCGTGGATAAACACTCCGGCACGGAATCTATGGTCTCGAACGGGATCCCGCGTGCGGAAGCCGTGGCGGTGGTCACTCGGGCCTATCGCGATATTCTGCGCCGAGAGCCCGATCCGCAGGGGTTGGAGAGTCATGTCCAAAGTCTGTCCGTCGAAGATCATAACGAAGCTTGGCTCAGGAGTGTTTTGGCGAACTCGCGGGAGGCAAGGGAGCGTGTACACAGCCGCAACAAACGATGGCGGTTTGTCGCGGGAATTACCGTCGTGACTTGCACACTGATTTTCTTGGGCATCTACGGCGTGCGCCGTCTCAAACGGCGCTCGCTTGTTCTCATCATTTTTATCAATGTCGTATTGACGGTCGCGGGGTTGGCTGCGGTGATCGGCATCTACGAATGGCATCTACGGCGTACTTACGGCAAGTATGATTTTCTCAGGGTTGGCAATGAGAATCCGGATTTTCGGACTGGCCAGAAAAACATACCCCAGATCTTTACACCGGATCCCGACCTCGGGTTCAGGCCGATCTGCAGTCCGTCCAATTACTACAACGCCTTCGGCACGCTTCAAAACGAATACTCTCTTGTCAAACGGCCTCACGTAAACCGCCTGCTTTTCATCGGAGACTCCGTCACGCACCGCGGTCAGTTGATCAAAGCCCTAAAGGCGCTTTACGGCGAAGACAGGTTCGAGTACTGGAACGCTGGCGTGGAAGCTTACAACACCGTACAGGAGGTCGGCTTTTACCGGAAATACAACCGAACCATTCAGCCCGATCACGTTATCCTAACCATGGTCTGCAACGACATGGAGACAACTCCCCTAGCGTTCATGAACTCGGGGAAATTGGTGCTGGTTGCGCCCTCTCTCCCACGCAACCAGATCAACGCCTGGCTCTTTCAGCACTGTTTTATCTATCGCCGTTGGGTTGGACAGCGAGTAAAACGGAATTCCGAGTTATTTCGGGAGCGCATTCGGAGCGAACTGATCGCGAACCTTCGTTCCCTGCATGAGGAACTCCGGGAGGAAGGAGTGAAATTCACTGTGCTGGTTTTACCGTTGCTCGTTTCGCCCGACAAGTGCCCAAAGGAAGTAACCGCCATACAGCGCGACTTCGTCGGCATCGTGAGCAACCTCAATATACGCAGTTTCGATCTCGCGGAACCGGTCGCAGCCGCCGTAGGGTCCGGCGTTTTGCGCGGATGGGGCGACACGTGCCATCCGAATTACGAAAGCGCCCTTCTCATAGCCCAATGGTTGAAGGATAAGGAGGTCTTCGACGAGCCGTAGAGGGCGGGCGAAGTGTGAGGCGTCGCACTTGAAGATATCTCTCTAACCTTGTAAGAGAAGCGAGCCGAACAACCGCCTGCTCGTATTTGCCAATCCGCAACGGGTCGGCAAAACGGAGAGGCGGGGCGTTCTCCCGCATTTTCAACAATCCGCTTTACGCCGCATAGTGTGCATGCTAGTTTGGGCGGACTATGCAGGACCTCTCAAAAACGCGGCGTCTGGCCGTCCTTTACCCGAAGGCGATCGGCGACCTTTACTTCGCGCTGCCGGCGTTGCATACGTTGCGCCGGGCCTGTCCTGGAATGCATATCACGCTGGTTGTCAAGCAGAAGCAGGCCCCGCTGGCGGTGCCGCAGAAGGGCTTCCTGGCGGATGAGGTGCTCGTGCTCGGCGGGGATGGCGGCTGTATCGACGTGCGGCGTCAGCTGGCGGCGTTGAAGGTCGACACCCTGCTGGACCTGGCCGGGAACGACCAGGCGGGGTTGTTGATGACAGGCCGCCGTG
>CAZZBA010000041.1:15908-17513 GCA_964652765.1 uncultured Victivallales bacterium
GTCCGCACAGTGCGGATTGCAAGGGCATGTGCGCGCTGTATTCCCCGTTTGCGGAATCGCTGCCACGGCTGGTGCCCGGTCGGCACCGGGTGGATGAACTGCTCGCCTTCGTGCGTGCCCTGGTGGATGCCGAGCCGGTCTATACGTTCCATCTGGAACTGCCGGCCCAGGCCGTGGAGGAGAGCGAGCGGATGATCGCGAAATACGACCTGCGCTCCGGCAAGGTCGTCGTGCTCAACATCGGCGCCAGTCGCGACACCAAGCGCTGGCCGGCGGTGCATTTCCAGGCCTTGGCGCAACTGCTCATCGCCCGTCGCTACCGGGTGGTATTGACGGGGGCCGCCGCCTTCAAGGCGGATGGCGACTATGATCGCCTGACGGTGGCGCGGTTTGCCGCCGAGGGGCTGATCGATGGCGTGAAATGCATCGACCTGGTCAGCGATAACGGCCTGCCGCCCGCACTCCACCTGCAGCGCGACGTGCATTTCCTGCGTTACGCCAACGTGGCGCAGGTCGTGGTCGGCAACGATACGGGGCCGATGCATATGGCCGGCTCCGTCGGCGAGGACGCCTGCAACCGGACGATCTCGCTGTTCGGGCCGACGAACTGGGGACGCTACGCGCCGTTCGATCCGTCCCGCCGTTTCCCGCAAAAACCAGCTGGCCGCTGGAACCGAGTGCTTACTATCAATGCCGATTGCGGACCTGTGGGTACCGTCGAGGCCTGCGACTGCTATCGACGCGGCTGCGCCCACAAGAAGTGCATGGCGACGTTGTCGCCGGAAACCGTTTTCGACTGTATAACGTCGATCCTGGAAGCATCATGAAAAAGAATAGCGTACTGGTCATTTATTCCGGCTGGCTGGGGGACCTGGTCTGGATCGTCCCGACGATCCATGCCCTTCGGACGGTCTTCGATACGGTCTCGCTGGTGGTCTCCGATGTCCAGGCCCCGCTGGCCGAGGTGATGACGAACGGGCTGGTCGATGCGGTTTACGTGGACGATCCGCGCCACCGGCTGGCATCGGCGCGGACGGTGCGTGCTGCCGTGCGTTCCAGGGGCATCCGGACGTGCCTGGATCTCAAGGGCCGTGGCAAGAACGGGATCTATATGCCATGGGCTCCCGGATTGCGGGTGCTGATCCCTCACCGCCGCGATGCCAGGGAGTATCTGCTGGCCCGGCTGCTGCATCCGCTGGCCGAGTCGTTGCCGGCGCGGCCGGACGACGGGCATATGGTCGATGCGTACTTGAGCGGGCTGTCGGTGCTCGGCATCCGGGATGCACGGGTATCGTTTGCGCTGCCCTTCCCGGCCGATACCATTCACGCTGGCGAGCAGATCGTGAAACGCGAGGGGTTGCGCGGCGGCAGGAGCGTGGCGCTGAATGTCGGATCGGCGCAATCCAGCAAGATCTGGCCAGCCGAGAATTTTCGGCGGCTGGCGCAGATCACGCTGCCCTAAAAACAACTTTCAACACTAAGCCGGAGGGAGAATGCGCACCTACGATATTTCCCTGACCATCTCGCCCGATCTGCCCACCTGGCCGGGCGACCCGCCGCTGCGCCTTGAACGCTTCGTCCGCATGGAGGATGGCGCGCCCTGCA
>CAZZBA010000042.1:0-4745 GCA_964652765.1 uncultured Victivallales bacterium
CAGGATGGAGTCTTGAAACCGGTATGACGACGATGAACAGTCTTGACTGGATCCGACGCAGCGTCCGGCATCATGTCCGGCTGCATCTGGTGCTGGCGGCCGGGGCCGCGCTGGCCGGGGCCGTGCTGGCGGCCGCGCTGTTGGCCGGGGAGGCTCTCAACGCGAACCTGCGGCGTATCGCGCTGCAGCGGATCGGGCCGGTCCGCTCGGCCATCGAACTGCGCGGCCGCTACGCGGATGTCGCCTTAGCGGATCGGTTGGCAAGCGAGTCCGGGGCGACGGTTGCCCCGCTGCTGCAAATGTCGGCCTCGCTGCTGGGCGTGGACGAGTCGGGTAGCGAGACTCGCATCGACCGGGTGCAAGCGTATGGTGCGGATGCCCGGTTCTTTGCATTGGCCAGCTCGGCTCAGCCTCGCCCCCCGGATGAGGGAAACGCGGTGTTGCTATCGCCGCGCATGGCTGCGACGTTGCCGGGGGTCGGGACGGCGGCACTGTCGCTACGGTTTGAAAAGCCGTCGTTGTTTCCCGGCGACATGCCGTTGGGCGACCGGGGCGGGGATGCGCTGCTAAGGCGTCCAGTGCGGGTAGCCGGGGAACTACCCGATACGGCGCTGGGTCGGTTCTCGCTACGGGCTAGTCAGGTACCGCCGCTGAACCTGTTTGCCCGGCGCGACTGGCTGGGCACGGAAGCGGGACTCCCGGATCGCGTGAACCTGTTCCTCAGTGACGCGGATCCCGTCCGGCTCGAAGCCGCGCTGAAGGCGGTGATCCTGCCGTCCGATACCGGGCTTGCGGTTGGCCGCGAGGCGGACGACGTCTGGCTGGTGCGCCCGGAACGGATTTATCTGGAATCGGCGTTTGTGCAGGCGCTGGAGCAGTCCGCGCTCACGCCCGTGTTCACCCTGCATCACCTGGCCGACAGCTTCGAGGCGGGGGAGGGCGCGGCGCGGCGCGAACAGCCCTACGGGTTCATCACGGCCCAGACACCCGCGGCGGACCCGCGGCTAGGTGTGGTGCCAGCGGATATGGCAGATGATGAAGTGGTGATCAACGAATGGCTGGCGGAAAAACTCGGTGTCGGCGTCGGCGACTGCCTGACCATCCGCCTGCGGCGGTTCGAGGCGGGCGGGCGGCTCGCGGCTGATCACGCTGTGTTCCGGATTGTGCGCGTCCTCGACATGCCGGCCATTCGCCGGGAACGCGACTGGCTGCCGGCATTCCCGGGGTTGACCGATGCTGACCGCTGTACCGACTGGGATATCGGGATGCCCATGGATCCTGATAAACTCAACGACAAGGACAACGAGGACTACTGGAACGCGTATGGTCCAACCCCGAAAGCCTTCATCACCCTTAGAGCCGGTCAGGCGCTGCTCGGAACCTTGTTCGGCTCGGCGATGAGTGCGCGGCTGCCGCCGGAGACAGGGGAAGCCGCCATCCTCGCGGCATTGCGCCAGGCCGATCCGGCCGCGCTCGGGCTGGCCGTGCGTCCTGTCCGCCAGGAGGCGCTGGCCGCCGTGGAGCAGGCGATGGATTTCCGCGAGATCTTTGGCAGCATGGCCTTTGTGCTGGTCATCTCGGCCCTGATCCTGACCGGACTGCTGGCGGCATTGGGAGTATCGCAGCGACGCGAGGAGCTGGGAACCCTGCGCGCGGCGGGTTTCTCCTCGCGCCGTCTGGCACGGCTCTGGCTGGCGGAATCGCTGCCTGCGTTGCTGCTGGGGTCCATCGCCGGGGTACTGGCGGGCGTGTGGGGCGCGCGGCTGCTGGTCTGGGGACTGAACCGGTTCTGGAGCGGGGCGATCGCCTCGGCGCGGATCCCGTTCACCGTGGGGACGGAAACGGGTTTTCTGGCGGGTGGGGTGACACTGGTGATGTCGCTGGTGGCCGTGCGCTGGGGCATCCACCGCACCGTGCATCAGCAGATCGGAAAATTACTCAAGGACGAGACCGAGATCCGGGAAGGACATGACGGTCGACGCTGGGTGCGCTGGACGTTGCTGGCGGGTGCGGTGGCACTGTTGCTGGCGGTGGGTCTTTTCGTGATGGGAGCTGCTGACGGCGCAGGCGGCGGGCCGGATGCCGGGCTCTTCTTCGGGGGCGGTGCTCTGCTGATGACCGCGCTGCTTTGCCTGGCCCCGCTGCTGATCCACGCGCTGCAGACGCGCGGACGTCCCGCCACGGATCCGGTCCGGGCGGGGCTGTTCAACGTGGCGCGTTATCGCGGGCGCAGCCTGCTGGTGATGATCCTGCTGGCCAGCGGCTGTTTCCTGACCGTCGGCGTGCTGTCGATGAAACAGGACACGGCGGCCGACATCGGTCGCACCGGGTCCGGCAGCGGCGGATTCGACATGCTGGTGGAACTGTCGATCCCCATGCCCGCCGTGGAGGCTGAACCGCTGCTGCGCAACGCACTGGATGCGCAGGCGACGCTGCTGTCGGTGCGGGTCCGCGAAGGCGACGAGGCCAGTTGCCTGAACCTGAACCGCGCGGTCGAGCCCCGCTTGCTTGGTGTCGATCCGGCGGCCGCTGCCGCGCTTTCCGCTTTTGAGTCGTCTGAGTCCGACTCGGTCTGGTCGGTGCTGGAGACGGAACTGCCCGATGGCACGATTCCCGTGCTGGCGGGGGATCTGACGACGGTGCAATATGGGTTAGCGGCCCGCACCGGGGCAAGCCAGGGAACGGTTTATGACTATACCGGCGAGGATGGCCGCGTCTGGCGGTTGCGCCTCATGGGTGCGCTGCCCGTGCGCACCGGCATTCTCCAGGGCAGCCTGATCATGCATCGGGCGATCTTCACGCGCATTTTCCCTTCGACCCCCGGCGATGGATTCTGGCTGGTACGCAGCGGCCTCGCGGAGAATGATGGCAAGGCGCGGCTGGCGCGGGCGCTGGGGCGGCATGGCGGGCTGGTCACGCCGTCGCGCGAGCGGCTACAGATGCTGGGCGAGGTGGAATCGACCTATCTGGACATGTTCCTGGTGCTGGGCGGGCTGGGGGTGGTGCTCGGGGCGGCAGGCGTCGGACTGGTGGTGCTGCGCAACGCGGCGGCGCGCCGCCGCGAGCTGGCCATCCTGCGTGCGCTGGGTATTCCGCATCGGCAGACTCTCCGGTATCTGCTGGCCGAATACGTCTACCTGCTGCTCGGCGGGCTGGTAGCGGGAGTTGTGCCAGCCTTGGTTGCGGTGCAGCCGGCCATGCGCGACCTGGGGCACGCGATGCCGGTGGGGCTGATGGCGCTGCTGATCGGGGGCATGTTCACATCCGGACTGCTCGGCGTACTGGCCGCGGTCCTGGCCGCCTCGCGCATGCGCCTGGCCGAAGCCCTGCGCGGGGAGTAGTGGTCAGCGGATGGCGGCGGTGAAAATGGTTTCGAGTTCATCGGCCATGCGCTCGACCGTGAAATCGCGGCGCACGGAGGCCATGCCCTGTCGTCCGAGGTCGGCCGCTCTGGCGCGGTCGCGCAGCAGGTCGGCCATGGCGCTGGCCAGGGCCTCCGGTGTGTTCGGGGCGTAGGTGATGCCGCCGCCGGTAGCCTGCACGACCTCGGGAAATGCTCCGGCGGCCGGCAGAACGACCGGGACCCCGGCGGCCAGGGCCTCGATGATGAACGCGCCGAACGCCTCGCCCGCTTGCATGGGGACGGACATGACCGTCAACGTCTCGATAAACGCGATGCGGCTTTCGCGGTCCAACCCCGGCAGGAACTTGGCGGCATCGGCCATTCCCTCATCCGCCAGGCGTTTTTCGAGCCGCTCGATAAAGCGGCGGTCGTCGCCGGTCTCGCCGCCCATGGCCTTGAGGCGGATATCGCGGAATGCGGGCTGGCGGTGCAGGAGGATCACCGCCTCGACGAGGGTTTCGAGTCCGAGCGCCGGGGTCATCTTGGAGAGGTAGCCGACCACGGGCGGGCCGGAGGCGACGCGGGCCGGGCGATAGGGCGCGGCGTCGATGCCGGGGTAGACCGCGCAGACGCGTTCCGGCGGCAGGTCCAGGCGTTGGCGCATGTTGGCGGCGTAGGTCTGGCTGACGGCGATCACCATGGCGATATCGGCCATGGCCGTGCGCATGGCCGCCCAGCAGCGCTGGTCGTAGGGTGAGTCGAGCGCGTCGAGCCATGTGTCCTCGTCATGGGCGAAGGCGAGCACGGGCACATGCAGGGCCTCGCGCAAGGGGCCTGCCAGTCCGGCCAGCAGGGTCGAGGAGAGCACGATGGCATCGGGCTGCTCGTGCGCGAGCCATTGCTGCAGGCGCTTGAGTTCCTCGGCGTGGTGGCCATTGCGGCCCTGCAGCATCGAGAGCGTCATGCTGCCCAACCCGTCGGCCTGGGTGGCACCGGCACGCCGGGCGGCCAGGCGCAGCAGCCAGCGGGCGTCGAGCCAGGCGGTCAGCCAGGCGGGGGCGCGGCGCAGCCAGGGCAGGTGCTCGCGCAGGTAGACATTGATGCCGCCGAAGAAGACCGGGGTATCGCTTTCGCCGATCACCCCTTCCATGTTGACGGGCAGATACATCGGCGTGGCGATCACGTCATGCCCGCGCCGCCGCATTACCCGCGCCCAGTCCGCGTCGCGCAGGCACGTCTCGCAGTAGAACCCGCCCCCGGACCCGGCTACAAGCAGGATGATCTTCATAGGGGCCTCATTTTTATCCTATCGTCGCCGGTATGCGGGGCCAATTGCCTCAATACCAGATTCAGCTCCTGATCCTTGAAACAAAACTTCAACGACATGATGGCTCTCCCGGTT
>CAZZBA010000042.1:4755-17486 GCA_964652765.1 uncultured Victivallales bacterium
GTAGAACCCGCCCCCGGACCCGGCTACAAGCAGGATGATCTTCATAGGGGCCTCGCTATGCTATCGTGCAGAGGGCAAGGGCGGCCTGCTGTTCGGGGGTAAGTCCCTTGTGTGCCAGGATCTCGCGGGTGCGGCGCACATCGTCGGCAATTTGGGTCTTGAGTTCGTCGATGGTGGCGAAGTACCATTCGTCGCGCAGCCGTTCGATGAAGAATGCCTCGATGTCCTGGTCGTAGAGGCTGCCGTTGAAATCCAGCAGGTGCAGTTCGAGCAGGGGCGGCACGGCCTGGTCGCGATCGAATGTCGGACGGGTGCCGAAGTTCATGGCCCCATCGTACAAGGTGCCGTCGACAAAAGCCTGCACGGCATAGACACCAAGGGGAGGGAGCGCCTCGTTGTGCGGATCGATATTCGCGCTGGGATAGCCCAGTGTGCGGCCGATCGCGCGGCCGTGGACGACGGTGCCCAGCACGCTCGGCGGACGGCCAAGCATCACCGCTGCCTTGGCCAGGTCGCCGCAGGTGATCGCCTGCCGGATCCGCGAGCTTGAAACCGTTTCCCCGCCATGCATCACCGGCGGGGCGGCGATGACCTGGATCTGCATGTGCGCACCCAGGTCCGCGAGCATCTGCGGGGTTCCCTGGGCCTTGGCCCCGAAACGCCAGTTCTCGCCGGTGACCACCTCGCGCAGCGTGGGGGCGCAATGGAACAGCCACTGGGCGAAATCCTCTGCCGGTGTCGCGGCCAGTTCACGGGTGAAGGGCAGCAGGATGCAGCCATCGAGGCCGGTCTGGCGCAGCAGTGCAAGCTTGTGGTTGGTCGAGGTGATCAGCAGGGGCGCGGCTTCCGGTTTCAGGACCTTGAGCGGGTGGGCATCGAACGTCATCACCCAGGCTTCGCCGCCGAGCCGGCGGGCTCCTGCCAGCGCTCGTTCCAGCACGCGGCGATGGCCGATATGCACCCCGTCAAAGAAGCCGCAAGCCAGGACGATCGGCTTCCCGCGCTGCTGCAGCGGCTTCAGATCATGGATGACGATCATGCAAACATCCTCATGGGGATTACATGGGTTGCCAGTTCCTGCGGGGTCATGGCCAGCGCATCGGCCAGCGGCAGGGTCTTGTCGATCGACAGGCTGCCGCACTGGGTGCGGCGCAGCCTGGAGAGGTGCGCCCCGCAACCGAGCGCCTCGCCGACATCGGCCGTCAGGGTTCGGACATAGGTGCCTTTGGTGCATTTCACCTCGAAGTCGGCACAGGGCGGGTTGAACGCGAGGAGGTCGAAACGGAAGACATGGATCAGTCGCGGTTTGCGCTCGATGGTTTCCCCCTTGCGGGCGAGCTTGTAGAGCGGGACCCCGTTGACCTTCAGCGCGGAGGTCATCGGCGGCATCTGCATGCTGTCGCCGATCAGCTTCTGCATCTGCTCGCGTACCAGTGATTCCGTCAGCGCGGAGGCATCCGCCTCGCGGATGACCTCGCCCATGGCGTCCTGGCTGTCGGTGGCGATCCCGAAATGCATGGTTCCCTGGTAGATCTTGTCCGAGCCGAGGAAACGGTCCGAGAGCTTGGTGGCCTTGCCGAGCAGCAGGATCATCAGGCCGGATGCCATGGGGTCGAGCGTGCCGCCATGGCCGACCTTCTTGATGCGGAAGAACCGGCGGATGCGGTCGACGATATCGTGCGAGGTCGGTCCGATGGGCTTATCGATCAGCAGCACGCCGTCGAACATGCTGTCTGTCCCGGCGGCGGGGGCGGGGCCGAATGTGCGGGATGGAGCTGTCATGTGTCGTCTTCATCTTCAAGGGGATCCGGCCCCTCGTCCAGGTTGTCGTCATCCGCGTTGTCCGGATCGGCTTCGCTGCCGGTCCCGTGTTCGAGCTGGCAGAGCAGATCGAGCACATGATCGCCCTTCCGGATGGAGGGGTCGAGATCGAATTGCAGGACGGGCGTGAACTTCATCGACAGGTCCCGGTTGACTGCCTGCTGCAGTTCGGCGCGGGCGCGGCGGATGATCCCGAGCATCTGCTGCTGGAATTTCTCATCGCCCCTTATCGATACCATCACATGGGCGGTACGCAGGTTGCGGGCGGTCGTCACCTGCGTCAGGGTCACGCTGCTGCGGTCGAAGCGGGAATCGGTGATCAGGCGGAACATCGCCTCGCCGATTTCCCGGCGGATCAGCGCGTTAATGCGTTCGATTCTGTCTACACTCATGTGAACGCTCCGGCGGACAAGACTAAAGCGTCTGCTCGCGCTCCTCGATCTCGTAGGCCTCGATAATGTCGCCCTCTTCCAGGCTTGAGAAATTACGGATACGCAAGCCGCATTCCTGGGCCTCGCGCACTTCCGGCACATCGTCCTGGAAATGCTTCAGCGAAAGCAGGGTCCCTTCGAAGAGCACCTCGTTCTTCCGCTTCACGCGGATACGGTGCTTGATGTTGACGATGCCTTTCAGGACCAGGCAGCCGCCGACCTGGTCGCCCTTGCCGACCTCGAAGATCTGGCGGACCTGCGCCTGGCCGCGCTTCATCTCCTCCAGCCGCGGGCCGAGTACGCCGATCATGGCATCGCGCACCTGGTCGATCATCTCGTAGATGATCTGGTGCAGGCGGACTTCCACGCCCTCGTGCTTGGCCACGGCCTCCACACCGGGTTCCCGTGAGATGTGGAACCCGAGCACCACGGCATTCGAGGCACTGGCCAGCAGCACATCGTTGGAGGTGATGTTGCCGGTGCCGGTATGGATGAAGCGCAGGGATACCTTCTCGCTCTTGATGTCCGAAAGCGCATGCACGATGGCTTCCACGCTGCCCTGGGTGTCGGCCTTGACGATCACGGCCAGTTCCAGTGCATCCGCTGTCTTCAACTGGTCGAAGATGTCGTCGAGCGAGGCTTTGCGCGGTCCTTCGAGCGAGGCGGTCTTCAAGGCCATCGCGGTGGCAGCGGCCCGTTCCTTGGCTTTCTTGTCGCTGCTCATGACCGTGAATTCGGCACCCGCCTCGGGAACGCCCGAGAGCCCCATGCATTTTACCGGGGTCGAGGGACCGGCCGATTTCACTTGTCGTCCGTGATCATTGATCAAGGCCTTGACACGGCCCCAGTGCGCCCCGCAAAGCACGGGGTCGCCGATCTTGAGGGTGCCGCCGGTGACCAGCATGGTGGCGGTCGGTCCCATGCCTGGCTGGAGCTGTGCCTCGATCACAAAGCCGCTGGCACGCTTGGCCGGATTGGCCGTCAGCTCGAGCATCTCGGCCTGGAGCAGGATCATTTCGAGCAGGTGGTTGACGCCCTCGCCCGTAATGGCGCTGACCTTGCAGCAGATGGTCGAGCCGCCCCAGTCCTCCGGGGCCAGCTCCTCGGACTGGAGCTGCTGCAGCACCCGGTCCGGATTCGCCGAGGGCAGATCGCACTTGTTGATGGCCACCATGATGGAGACGCCAGCCGCCTTGGCATGCGCGATCGCCTCCTTGGTCTGCGGCATGATGCCGTCGTCGGCGGCGATGATGATGACGGCGATATCCGTCAGGTTCGCGCCACGGGCCCGCATGGCGGTGAACGCCGCATGGCCGGGGGTATCCAGGAACGTGATCGCCTTGCCGCTCACGTCGACTGTGTAGGCTCCGATGTGCTGGGTGATGCCGCCGCTTTCGCCTTTAGCCACCGAGGCTTTGCGGATCTGGTCCATCAAGGAGGTCTTGCCGTGGTCGACATGGCCCAGGAAGGTGACCACCGGCGGCCGGGGCAGCAGGTCCTCGGGTTTATCCATGTAGGGGAAGTCCACCCCATCGGGGGCGGGGACGGCGACGGGGTCATTGCCGCGTTTCTCATGCTCGACCGTGAAACCGAATTTCTCGGCCAGTTTGGCGGCGACATCGAAATCCAGTTTGGCGTTGATGTTGGCAAAGACATTCATGCCCATCAGTTCGGCGACGATGCGGTTCGGCTTGATATTGACCAGTTCCGCCAGTTCCCGCACGATGATGCCTCCGCGGATTTTCAGCGGCTGGTCATCTTTCACGGCGGTTTCCGGTTCCGCTTCCTGCATTTTTCCTGCTGACGGCTGTGTTTCCGGTTTAGGCGCAGGCTTGGCGTCGTCGACCGGCTTGGCTGTGTCCGTTGTTGTCGGGGTCTTGGCGGGTGCCGTCTCCGCCTTGGGTTGCGCTACAGGTTGAGACGGTGCGGCCTTGGCGGCCTCGGCCTTGCGGGCCGCGTCCTCCTCGGTCTTGCGTTTGGCCTCCAGCACCTTCTGCCGCTCGGCGGCCTCGGCGGCCTCGGCCTTGCGTTTCTCCTCCTCGGTCTGGCGCTTCTCGATATGGGCGGCTTTCTTCTGCTCGGCCTGGTTCTCGGCGAGACGGCGTGCTTCGGCTTCCTGCCGGCTTCTCTCCTCCTCCAGCTTACGCTTGGCCTCGGCCGCTTGCCGGACTGCTTCCTCGACTTTCTGCTCATCGGCCGCCATTTCCGCCTTGCGCTTCTCCTCCTCGAACGCGAGGGGGATAATCGCCCGCATGACAATGACGTCCTCGTCGTCGAGCACGGTCATGTGGTTCTTGACCTCGACACCGCGCGAACGCAGTTTTTCAAGCAGCAGCTTGTTGGGGACACCCAGTTCCTTGGCAAGTTCGTGAACTCTCATGTTCCTCTATCTCTCCCTGGGGCTGCATATGAGGCGCAGCCGCCGCTGTTGTGTGGTTCGCGTCATCAAGCCTGGATATCCGGCTGCGTGGCGACAATCGCCTCGTAGACGGCACGGGCCTCCGCGATCTCGATATCAAGCATTTCCGAGATATCGCGCGGTTCGGCCGCGAGAATTCCCTCGACCGAAAGGAACCCGGCTCCGACCAGGCGCTGCGCCATTTCCGCCGTAATCCCTTGAATAGCCGCCAGTTCCTTGATGGCCTGTGCGACCTTCTCCTCGAACGAGATGGCGGATTCATCCTTGTGGATATCAATCTTCCAACCGACCAGCTTGGCTGTCAGGCGGACGTTCTGCCCCCGCTTGCCGATGGCCAGCGAAAGCTGGTCGGGATCGGCAACCACGCTGATCAGATGCTGTCCTTCATCGTCCTTGACCTCCACTTTCGAGAGCTTGGCCGGGGAAAGCGCGTTGGTGACGTAGGTCTTGATATCCGGGCTCCAGCGGACGATGTCGATCTTCTCGCCGGCCAGCTCCCTGACGATGTTCTTGACCCGCATGCCGCGCATGCCGACACAGGCCCCGACCGGATCGACCTTCTCGTCGGTCGACGCCACCGCGATCTTGGTGCGGTATCCCGGCTCGCGGGCGATGCCCTTGATCGTGACCACGCCGTCGGAGATCTCCGAGACTTCCAGCTCGAAAAGCCGCCGTACGAAGTCCGGATGGCTGCGCGAGAGGGTGATGGCCGGGCCATTGGCATTGTTCTGTACGCTGACGACATAGGCCCGGACGCGGTCGCCGACCTGGTACTCCTCGGTGGGTACGCGCTCGCGGGAGGGCAGGGAGGCCTCGGCGCGGCCGAGATCGATGATGACATCGCCGCGGTTGAACTGGCGCACGGCCCCGCTGACGATATCGCCGGTGCGGTCCTTGTATTCGTCGAAGACCATGTCCCGCTCGGCCTGGCGTATGCGCTGGGCGATGGCCTGCTTGGCGGTCTGGGCGGCGATACGGCCCAGGTTGGCCGTGGTCACTTCCCGCTCCACGACATCGCCGACCACGGCGTTCGGGTTGATCTTGCGCGCTTCCTCCAGCGAGATTTCCTCATGCGCGAACCGGGGGCCTTCCGCGACGGTGGCGATGGCAAATGCCTTGATATCGCAGCTTTTGCGGTCGATATGGATCCGCAGGCCATGCTCGTGCGGGGAGGCCTTGCGCAAGGCCGACTGCAGCGCGAATTCAACTGCCTCAATCAGGATCTCGCGGTCGATGCCGCGTTCCTTCTCCATATAATTCAGTATGGCGACGAGTTCGTTGTTCATGATCCTCTTTCGCGTTAATTCACATTTCAAATGCCTGACAATGAAAAGAGCGGGGAGTTACACCCGCTCCTTGCTTTTGGCCAGGACTGTTGTTCAAGTCCCCATAGTATGCCAGCCGGCACGCCAAGGTCAAGTCCCGAATCGGGGCGGCTCGCGCATGATGTCGGCGGGAGGCCGCTTCTGGCGGAGCAGATCGGCCATTTTCTCCAGGTAGGGGGCGGCATGATCGAAGAACCGCTGGTAGCCGGCGCAGAGGTAGTTATGGCCCGGCTGTCCGGTGGTGGACCTGGCGAAACGGTGCTTGAGACAGCCGCCGTTGCAGGCCCGCAGGTGGCGGCATTGCTTGCAATCGTCGGTCAGTCCGAGTGCCTTCTGCATGCCGAATGACCGCTGCCGCATGTTGCTGATGATGCGGCCCAGATCCTCCTGCATGATGTTGCCGCGCAGGTACTGGGGATAGACGAAGTGATCGCAGGCGTAGACGTTGCCGTCGTGCTCGACCGCCAGGGCCGATCCGCAGGTCTTGCTGTAGACGCATAGCGGGGGATTCATGCCGGTCCAGGCGGCCAGGGCCACGTCGAAGTGATTGACGTAGTAGCGGCCGACATCCCGCTTGATCCACTCGTCGAAGATATCACAGAGGAACTGGCCGTAGGCGGCCGGCTCGACCGTGAAGGGCATGACGGCAGGCGAGTCGCCCGCGGCGGCGGCGGTGTCCGGCGGCGTCGCCAGCTTCAGGCCGAGTCGGTCCGCTTCCTCGTCGGGCATCCGTTCCACGATGGGGATGAACTGCATGAACTGGAATCCCGCCTCGCGCAGGAACCGGTAGATCCGCTTGCCCTCGCAGGCGCTCTCGCGGGTGACGCAGGTCAGCGAGTTGAACTCGACACCATGCTTCTTCATGCGCGCCGCCGCCCGCATGACCAGGTCGAACGACCCGCGCCCCGCGGCATTGACGCGGTAGCGGTTGTGGATTTCCTCGGGGCCGTCGATGCTCAGGCCGATCAGGAATTTCTCCTTGGCGAGGAATTCGCACCATTCGTCGTCCAGGAGCGTGCCGTTGGTCTGGAGGGAGTTGGTGATGATCCGTCCCTCGCCGTACTTCTTCTGCAACGCGATGGCGCGCCGGAAGAAATCCACCCCCAGCAGGGTCGGTTCCCCGCCTTGCCAGGCGAACTCCACTTCGCGGGTCGGTTGCGAGGCGATGTAGGACCGGGTATAGTTGTCCAGGACGATGTCAGGCATGCGGCAGGCCTTGTCCTGCTCGAAAAGGGCGTGCTTTTCGAGATAGAAGCAATACCCGCAGCGCAGGTTGCAATCAGGGCCGGCCGGCTTGACCAGGATATGGGCCGGTGTGGCATGGGGGGATAGCGGAACCGTGTTCGACATGCTGGCAGACTCGCTTTCTATAGCCGGTTTCCAAACTAAATGGACGGTCCCGCAGTCTACGGGATTTCGAAGGGCATGACAATACCCAAAACGGCGGCGGTTTGATTTGGTGCGCATCGACGATTCAGTGAGCGATGAAGTGTCGGAACGCGGGGCCCGTTGCTCGGGGTGGGTAGCTGCACAGGGGCAACTGTTGATCGGCATTGCCATCCAGCAGCATATTCGATATTATCCGAACCTGTTGCAATAAACCGGGACGGTACCGCGTTATCAAGTTTTGATTGGAGTGGCCACATGTGTGTACGCGAAAACATTTTGTTTTTTTGTTCGGTGTTGACTGTTTGTATGGGGATCTCCGCCGCCGTCCATGGACAGGCGGGAGTACCCGTTGATAACCGGACGGTTGCCGGTGCCCGGCAGCTTTATGGCCAGCAATCCAAGATCCTTGCCGAAAAACGTGATACCGAGATCGCGGCCTTGGGTGAAAACTACACGAAATCGCTACAGGCGGCCGCAGAGCAGGCGCAGAAGGCCGGGCAACTCGAACCGCTGCTGGCGATGCGTCGTGAGCTTGAGCGGTTTGCGAACGAGGGTACCGAACCACCGGCCATTCCGGGGAATACCGCTCCGGCCCTGGTCAAATGGCGCGAAGCCTACAACCGGCAATATGCCGCGATCATGTCGGACCACGAGTCGGCGATGGCGAACCTGACGACACGCTATCTCGAGCATCTCGATCTCATGAAACAGGATTTGACCAAGGCAGGGAATGTGAAGGAAGCCCTGGCGTTCATGCAGGAGTACGAGCGAGTGAAGCGGGAGACGGCGCCGAGCGCGCCGACTCCGGATCCTGTGGCGTCCGCTCCTCGCCCGGAAACCCCGCCTGCGGATAATCCGGTTCCGCCGCTTGAGCTTCTCAGGACGCTCGGTCTCGACCGGCGTGTCGTGTCATTCGAAGGGGACGGCACGGGCGGATTCGCGGGGCCTGCCGGCATGTCGCCATCCACCCTCCAGGTCACGCATGGGGAACGCAGCCGGGTCTCGGATGAAGGAATTCAATTCATGGGAGGGCGTACGGTGATCAGCGGGGCCGATGATATTCTCCTGGCGGCCTGCCAGGCCTCGCAGGCGATCACGATTACCGCTGAGCTGACTTCCAGGAATTCACGACTAGAGGGTCACGCCCGGAGGCCAGGTCAAGAGGGTCTCGCCCGGATCATCAGCTTCTCCCAGGGGGCGCACCGCCGCAACGTGTCCCTTTTCCAGGAAGGTGAAGACCTGGTTCTGCGACTGCGAACCAGCGACACCGGCCTGAACGGGGCCGATCCGCAGGTAACGCTCGGGACGCTGGAGCGGGGGCAGAAGCATCGGCTGGCCGTGACCTACAGGCCTGGCGACCTGCGCTTCTTCCTTGATGGCAAGCGGCTGCCCGTGGACACGATCACCGGTGACTTCCAGAACTGGGAGCCCTGTCATCTGGTGCTTGGCAATGAGTGGGAGGAGGCTCGTCCCTGGCGTGGAACGCTTCATAAGTTCGCCATTTATGCGCGCTTCATGACGGATCTGGAGGGGATGCTCAAGACGCGCCACTGATTGCGCTTCTTTTGCCTTGTGTTTGGCGGCGGTTTGTGGATTATATGCATTCCGTGCTCTGCGTCATTCGCGCGGTGGCATGGTTTTATCTTCGGGACAAGGTGATGCCGGCAGGGGCCGGCGGATTCCTGACCGGCGGTTACAGTCCGCGACTCCGGCTTCGCAGCCGGACTGAGACGGTGGAATCCCGTTGCCGACAGTGAGGGAGGCAGGAGGCTTCCCGAGTCTGGATGGGAGAGGATTGGAGCGGTGCGTTCCTGCACCGTTCCTGCCTGCCTTTTGTCCTGTTGTGTCGAACGATGGGGGAAACAATGGCATTTTATCCGGTGGAAGCGGTTCTGGCGGCAATCGGGCGCGGCGAGATGGTGGTCGTCACCGACGATGAGCGTCGCGAGAACGAGGGAGACCTGGTCGTGGCGGCCGAGAAGGCCGATGCGGCCGCGATCAATTTCATGACGAAATTCGGGCGCGGGCTGATCTGCGTCCCGCTGGAACGTGAACGGCTGGCCGCGCTGAACCTGGCTCCGATGGCGGCGCGCGGGCAGGGCGACTCCTTCGGCACGGCGTTCATGGAGTCGGTGGACGCGATCGAGGGCGTCTCGACCGGCATCAGTGCGCAGGATCGTGCGCTCACGATTGCACGGCTGATCGATGATGGCGCTTCGGAGTCCGATTTCGCCAGTCCGGGGCACATCTTCCCGCTGCGGGCGGTCAAGGGCGGGGTGCTGCACCGCGCCGGGCACACCGAGGCCTCCGTGGACCTGGCGCGCCTGGCGGGGCTCAAGCCTGCCGGCGTGATCTGCGAGATCCTCAACGAGGACGGCACCATGGCGCGGCTTCCCGACCTGGAGGTGTTCTGCGCCCGGCATGGCCTGAAGATGGTCTCGATTGCCGACCTGATCGCCTATCGCCGGCGCACGGAAAAACAGGTTGATTTGATTCGCTCCATCCGGTTCCCGACCCCCTACGGGATTTTCCAGCTCCGGCTTTACGAGTCGCTGATCGAGAAGGATAACCACGTGGCGCTGGTGCTGGGCGAGCCGGAGCGGCAGCCGTCGGCGCTGGTACGGGTGCATAGCGAATGCCTGACCGGCGATGTCTTCCACTCGCTGCGCTGCGATTGCGGTAACCAGTTGCACCGTGCGATGGAGCTGGTGGGGGCAGAGGGTCACGGCGTGATCCTCTACATGCGACAGGAGGGGCGCGGCATCGGGCTGGCGAACAAGATCCATGCCTACGCGCTCCAGGACACGGGGCTGGACACGGTCGAGGCGAACCAGGAACTCGGGTTCGATGCCGATTTGCGGGATTACGGCATCGGCGCGCAGATCCTGGCCGATCTCGGCCTGAACAAGATCCGCCTGCTCACGAACAACCCGCGGAAGGTTGTCGGTCTCGAGGGGTATGGACTGGAAATCGTCGAGCGGTTGCCGATCGTGTGCGAGCCGGGCGAGGACAACCGCCGGTACCTGGAAACGAAGCGTGACAAGCTGGGGCACCTTATCTAGGTAAAGTCGAAATTTGGAAAGTCGAAAGTCGAAATTAAACAGAGGAGATGAGGAGATGAAGGAAGTATCCGTGAATCTGATCGCGACCGGGCGTCGGTTTGCAATCGTGGTGAGCCGTTTCAATGATTTCCTGACCAAACAGCTTGTCGATGGCGCAGTCGACTGCCTGGTGCGGCATGGTGGCGACCGCGAGGCCGTCACGCTGGTGTGGGTGCCGGGGGCGAACGAGCTGCCGCAGGCGGCGCAGTTGCTGGCGACATCTGGCAAGTTCGATGCGATCATCGCCCTGGGCGCGGTGGTCCAGGGGGCGACGCCGCATGCCGACCTGATCAACAACCAAGTGTCGAAGGCGCTCTCGGACCTGGCGATGCGGACCGGCGTGCCAGTGATCAACGGCGTGGTCTGTGCCGGTAACCTGGAGCAGGCGATCGAGCGTTGCGGCACGAAAGCCGGCAACAAGGGCTGGAATGCGGCGCAGGCGGCGATCGAGATGGCGAATCTGTTCGCGGCCTTGAAATAGGGCGCGGATGTTTGTTCTTTGATTTGGCGGTGAGTGTGAAGAGGGTACGGTTATGGCAACACGACGGGACGCCCGCGAGTGGGCACTGCAGATCGTCTTCAGCCTGGATCTGAATACGCGCAAGGAACTCGACCGGGTTTTTGACGACTTCTTCGAATCGAACCCGACTGATGATGCGACGGTACGCGCGTTTTGCGAATCGCTGGTGCAGGGGGTTGTCGCCGAGCGGGCGGTGATCGATGAAGCCATCGGGCGCTACGCGGAGCACTGGAGCCTCAAGCGCATGGGGGTGGTTGACCGCAACGTGCTGCGGATCGCGCTTTACGAGCTGATGTTCCGCCCCGAAGTGCCGCCGGCGGTGGTGATCAACGAGGCGATCGATATCGCCAAGTATTTCAGCAATTCGGAATCGGGGCGTTTTGTCAACGGGATACTTGACCGCGCCCGCAAGGAACTGGAGATATCGCGCGATGGGCAGGACAAGCCGGCAAATGGACGCGGGGGACAGCGCCGCCGCGGATGAGACCTGGATGCGGCGGGCGCTTGAACTCGGGCGGCGCGGCGAGGGGCGGACGCGTCCGAACCCGCCGGTCGGGGCGGTGATCGTGCGCGATGGGCAGGTGCTTGGCGAGGGATGGCACCACCGTGCCGGCGGACCGCACGCCGAGATCGAGGCTCTTGCCGGGTTGACCCCTGGCCAGACGGCCGGGGCGACGCTATATGTGACCCTGGAGCCCTGTTCCACCCAGGGGCGCACACCCCCCTGTACCGAGGCGATCCTGCGCAGCGGCATCGCCCGTGTCGTTGTCAGCGCGGTGGATCCGAACCCGAAGCACCGCGGGCGCGGCCTGCGATTGCTGGCGCGTAACGGGATTGCCGTGACGCGTGGCGTCTGCCGGCGCGAGGGCGAGGCACTGCTGGCGCCGTTTGCGAAATGGGTGACCAGCGGGCTGCCCTACCTGACACTCAAGATGGGGATGACACTTGACGGACGGATCGCGGATCATCAGCATCAATCGCGCTGGATCACAGGCCCTGCCGCGCGGGGCGAGGTGCGGCATCTCCGCCGCCGGGTGGACGCCATTCTCGTGGGGGCGCATACCGCCACCCTCGACAACCCATCGCTGCGCTGGGCGGCGCGCGCGGCGTTGAACCCGAAACGGATCGTTCTCGATGCGCGTGGCCAGCTCGCTCTCGATTCCAAGGTGCTGGCCGACGGACAGGCCGCGAACACGATCGTCGTCACGACCGCCGCCGTGCCGGCGGCCCGGTGCGCGGCGATCGAGGCGACAGGCGCACGGCTGTGGACCTGCGGGCGCGGTGCGCGTGTGAACCTGCGGCTTTTGCTGGCCAGGGCGGGGCAGGAAGGCCTGCTGCATGTGCTGTGCGAGGGTGGCGGCGAACTGGCGGCGCAGCTTGTGCGCGAAGGGCTTGTGGATGAATACCGGTTTTATGTCGCCCCGCTGTTTCTTGGCGGCGGCGGGGTGCCGGTGCTGGGCGGTGCCGGCTGGAGGCTGGCGGACGGTCCGCCGCTGCAGATAACGGACGTGCGCCGGGTGGGACAGGATGTGTTGATCCGGGCATTGCCGGTGGGGCGGTCAAAGTATTTGAAGGATGAGAACGTTAGTGGCAAAGCGAGAGGCGAGGGCTTAGTGGCTAGGCGTTAGTGGTTAGGGGCTAGCGCCTGGAGAAGTTCCTAATGCCTAGTGCCTACCTCCCTCAACTGGGGCGGCATTCTGGACAGGGCGTAACCGGGAAAGAGGT